>JAUNGS010000044.1:0-17925 GCA_030524435.1 Eubacterium sp. | reverse complement strand
CACCCCGAGGTCACCGAGGTGGATCCCTTCTACTTCGAGGAGCTTAGAAAGGTCAGCCACAGAAACTACACCACGGGCTTTTTCGAGCACAAAACCACCGCCGAGGATCAGAACTACGGCACCAGCAGCTACACCAGGCTCTACGATTTTGCCGGGGTGGTTCAGTCCTACGACGCGGCCACGGGCCGGGCGGTCATCGTCCAGCGCAACAAGATTGCGGCGGGGGATGAGATCGAGGTCATGGCCGCCGGGGTGGAGCGCGGCTTTTACACCCAGAGGGCCCAGGACCTTTTGGATGAACAGGACAATCCCATCGAGGCGACGCCCCACGCCAAGATGATCTATTCCATGAAGATGGATCACCCGGTGAAGCCCATGGATATCATCAGAAAACGGGTGGATTAACATAAGCATAAAAAGAAGATGACGCCCTGCAGGCGCTGTGAAAGCGGTGCCGCAGGGCGTCATCTTTTTTATTGGTGAAAGTATGGATTGAGCTTATTTTTTGAGATCCAGGTAGCATTCGTAGCCCTGTTCTCCGGTGGCGCCGTTGTGGACCACCTCGCGAATGGCCTGGATCATGGCCTTGGGATTTTCGGCCTGGAAGACATTTCTGCCCATGTCCACGCCGTGGGCGCCCCGGGCGATGGCCTGGTAGGCCATTTCCAAAGCGTCCTTTTCGGGAATCTTCTTGCCGCCGGCGATGACCAGAGGCACGGGACAGGCGGCCGCCACTTCTTCAAAGTTGTCGCAATAGTAAACCTTGACGATCTGGGCGCCGAACTCGGCCAGCATGCGGGTGGCCAGGGAGAAATACTTGGTGGTGCGCTCCATTTCCTTGCCCACGGCCACGACCCCCAGGGTGGGGATGCCGTAGCGGTTGCCGGCGTCGATGGTCTTAACCACGTTCTCGATGCTCTGGCACTCGCCCTCGGAGCCGATGAAGGACTGGATGGCCATACAGGTGGCGTTCATGCGGATGGCGTCCTCGATGTCCACCCCCACCACCTCGAAGCTCATGTCGTCTTTAAGGACGGAGCTTCCGGCGGAACAGCGCAGGGCCGTGGCCTTTCTGCAGTCCGGGGGAATGCAGGTGCGCAGGGCGCCCCGGGTGCCCATGAGCACGTCGGCGTAGGGCATCAGCGGCGGAATGGCCAGATCCAGGCGCTCTAAGCCCTGGGTCGGCCCCATGATGTAGCCGTGGTCGAAGGCCAGCATGATGGTGTTGCCGCTTTTGGGGTCGAAGATCTGGGACAGACGGGTTTTCATCCCCCAGTCTACGTTCTCCATTCCCTTGACGTGAAAGCTCTTGTTTTCTGCGGGCTTGTCAAAGCCGAAATTTTTTGCCTGTTTGTTGCCGTCTTTATCTGCCATGGTCACTGCCTCCTAAACAACCTTGTAGGGGGTTTTGCAGGGTGCGTTCCAGTATTTTAACTCCTGTTCGTCTACCCGGGCCATGAACATCTGGAAACCGGCGGTTTCCTGAACCGTCAGAATTTCGCCAACCCAGTTGGCCTTGACGTGGATGTCCTTTTCCTCGAGGTATTTGTAAACCTTGCGGAAGACGATGAGCAGCTCCATGAGGGTGGAGGAGCCGGAGCCGTTGATAAAGACCATGACATCCTCACCGGCCTTGATGTCCAGGTCGGCAATCAGGGCGTCGGCCATGATAACGGCAGTTTCATCGGCAGATTTCATGGTCTGACGTCCGCCGCCGCCTTCGCCGTGCTGGCCCATGCCGACTTCCATTTCGTCGTCGCCCAGGCTGGAGATGACCTCGCCGTTGGCGGGGTGGGTTGCGCCCTTGGCAGCCACGGCGATGGTTGCCATGTTGTCGGCGAATTTCTGGGCAATTTCAGCCACTTCATCCAGGGATTTGCCCTCGGCGGCGGCAGCGGCGGCGATTTTGTAAACCGGCACACAGCCTACGAGGCCGCGGCGGTCGTCGGCGTTGGAGCGGGGTGCATTGGCAATGTCCTCCTGGGTGACCACCTTTTTAACGTTGAGGCCCAATTTTGCGGCTTCCTTCATGGTCTTGTTGCCAGTGAGCATATCTCCGGCGTGGTTTAAGACGACGAAGAGCACGCCGTGGCCCTTGTCGGCCATTTTCAGGGCTTCCAGACAGGCCTTGTAGCCCGGGGCGGCAAAAATGTCGCCGATGACGCAGATGTCCACCATGCCTTCGCCGACGAAGCCTTCAATGGCGGGCTCGTGACCAGCGCCGCCCAAGGTGACGATGGTGACGCGGTCAGCCTCGGCCAGCTTCTTGTTGACCACCAGGTTGTTGCCGGTGACCTCTACAACGTCGGGATTGGCCAGGGCCAGACCCTCCAGCAGCTCAGATACGATATTTTCCGGTTGATTTAAGAATTTTTTCATAGTCATTTGATATTACCCCCCTAGGTATTTGATTATTTAAAACAGACAGCTGACGATTGGATCCTCAGGCCTTGAATTCCATGAGCTCCAGCACCGTGTCGTGGACGGAGACAAAGGCGATGTCCAGGGTGTCGTCCACGGCCATGCGGCCGTTTAAGACGGTGGCGCCTTCCTCGGAGATGAACTGATCGATGTTCGGCACCCTGTAGGCCACGTGGGTTTTGTTGACCACATCGGGATGCAGGGGCGTGCCCTCCTCAAAGCGCAGATACTCAAACTTCAGATCGTTGTTGTCGGGACCTGAGATATAAACCTTCAGGCCCTCGGCGTAATCTTCGGGCAAAACGGTTTCCTTGACGGGAACCCCAACGTGCATGATTTCGTATTTCATTTTAATCCCTCCTGAGAATTAATAAATTACAGACCCTTTAAAAATCACAGCCCCGGGCCAGGCCTTCGTAAAACAGGGCAAAGGAGACGGAGCCCGGATCCTTGTGGCCGATGGCCCTGTCGCCGATGTAGCGGGCTCTGCCGTATTTGCCCAGCATATCCGCCGTGGCGTCGGAACCCTCTCTGGCAGCCTGGGCGGCTTTTTCGAGAACCGCTTTATCCACGGTGTCACAGCCTCTGATGACCTCGGTGGCGGGGTAGATGGCGTCCATCATGGATTTTCCCCCGGGCTTGGCGCCGGAGGTGTCAAAAAATTCCTCGTAGGCACCCAAAAGAATGGTCTTTGTAAACAGACCGGTGTCCTGGCTGGTGTCGGCGGCGTCGGCCATGCCGCAGACAAAGGCGCCGAAAAGGGGCGCTGCGGAGCCGCCGCTGACATCCTCCAGGGTGTCGTTGAGGTCTTCCAGGGCGGCCTTCATATCGGTGGCCTCGTTCCAGCCTCCGGCAGCCTCGAGAACAACCCTGGCGATTTTTTCCATGGTGGTGCCGTGGTCACCGTCCCCCAGCTCACAGTCCAGCTTGGTGAGATCCGCTGCGTGATCCAGAATATTCTGGGCGGCTTCGGTAAACATATTTGCAATTTTCAGAGCTTCAACTGACATTTGACTTTCCTCCGTTATCGATTACAAGTTACCTGCAGTCTACCATTGAAGATTGACATTTGTCAATAATAACTTTCATATTTTCGTTGATATTAAAAAAAATTGTGAAAATAAGGATAAATTTCTTTAAAAAATTGACAAATGTAAAATAATTGATGAATACATCCTTAAGGAGTAAAAATTGACATTTGTCAAAAAATGAAGTATATTTAGGCCAATAGACAGGATCAAAGGAGCATCCGGGGATGAAAGAAAAGGAATTGATGCGCATCATCAGCGCCGCAAAGATGTATTACGAACAAAATATGACCCAGGCCCAGATTGCCCAGGCTATGGGAATCTCCAGACCCTCGGTGAGCAATCTTCTGGGGAAGGCCCGGCAGGAGGGGATTGTCAAAATCGAGATTCAGTCCTTCGGGGACACCAGCCTGGGCAAGGGCAGAGAGCTCAGGGAGCGCTTCGGCCTGAAAAGCTGTCGGGTGGTGCCCGCAGGCCCCGGGGAGCAGGCCCTCCAGGAGACCCTTTATAGAGAAGCCCTGGATTTTCTGCTGTCCCTTTTGCCAAAGACGAAGATTTTGGGGCTTGGCTGGGGTTACAACATCAGCCGCATCGTCGACATTTTGGCCGAGACGGCGCCGCTGGAGGGCACCGCAGGCAAAATCTGTCCCCTGATCGGCACGGCGACCATACCCCACCGGGGCTATCACCCCAACGAACTGGTCACCGACTTTGCCCGGGCCACGGGCTTTGAGGCGGAGTTTTTAATCTCTCCGGCCTTCCCGGCCACCAAGCAGGAGCGGGATATCTTCAGCACCACCGACAATTACAACAGCGTGCTGGCTCTGTGGAAGCGGGCCGACACGGCTCTGGTGACTTTGGGGGGATACCCCTGCGTGCCGGACCAGGCCACGGCCTATCGCTTCGGCAGGCGGCTCATCACCGAGCGGGCCACCTCCAACATCCTCTCCTATTTTTTCGATGTGAAGGGCGGCCAGGTTTCTGGGGAGGACGACTACGCCATGCAGATTCCGCTGCAGTTTTTGAAAAAGATCAGAAATTTCATCGGCATCGCGCCGGTGGGAGGCAGTGTGGCCGCCGTCATCGGCTGTCTGAACACAGGGATGGTGAAGCATCTGATCATCGACGAGGTCATGGCCGAGCGGGTTTTGAAGAGCAAGCCCTGACAAGAAAATACAATTTGATACAGAAAAGAACCGGTACATTCTTTGGGGAAGTGACCGGTTCTTTTGTGTTTTGTGCGGCAGACCAGCTGTAAAATTCACCGCATTATTGCCGCAAAAACTCGCAAAATTCCCTAAAAATAAGGAAAAATCGAAAGAATTTAAGGGAAACCCTTGGCAATGGGGCTGAAATATGGTAAGATATATCTAAATTGTAAAGAACTTTTACAATTTGTTAAAAATGTATAGGAGGGTGGTGATTCGGAATTAGCAACGAGAGCCATCGCTCAAGCGGCGGATTTCACCGGTTTTTCCAGAAATTCGCTTACAAATTAAAACGCTTGAGCAATAGAGAGAAAGTCGTTTTCGCAGGATTCTGCGCAGCGCTTCTTCTTGGATTCTTTTCTTCAACCTGCCTGGGCTACCAGGTCGTCGTTGACGGGGAGGTCATAGGCTATACAAAGGATGCAGGCGTCTTTACAGAGAGCCTGGATCGCGTCGAACAACAAATGCGAACAGATACGTCGATAGAAACGGCATACGTTTATAATGACATTAAAATTAATCGAAGCATCGTGGTGAATAAGCCGGTGCTGACGGCAGACGGATTTGAGACAGCGCTTGAGAACAAAGACCTTCAGGTCGGCGTGCACGGCGTAGCATTAAAGGTTGATGATCAGGAAGTTGGCAACTTCACATCCGAAGAGCAGGCACAAGACACTATTGCATTGGCAGTGAAAAAGAGTGGTAACGTCTGTAACACAGATCGCGTGGTCAACTGCGAGATCAAAAGTGAAGTGACAACCGAAGCGAAAAACTTTGCTCTGAGCGACTTACAGTCGACGGAGAGTTGTTCTACCTATTTAGCGACAGGAAGCACAGAAAACGACAGTATATCCGATGATTCTGCTTCACTGCAGGTGGCAAGCCGCGGTGGCGTAGAGGTGGCAAGAGACCAGAGTGCTGACACAGCTTCTACAGAGGCTGCAGCCGAAGGCAACGTTGATAATAATGCAGAAGCACAGAATAATGAGACCGAGACACGCTCCGGCATCTTAAAGATTAATCTGACAAAAGCATCAATTGTAAAATCCGAAATCCAGTATGAAACCATCGAGCAGGAGGATCCCAATTTATACGTCGATCAGACTGTGGTTGCCCAGCAGGGTCAGAATGGTGAGCTGGATAAGGAAGTAGAGTATGTCTACGAGGATGGCAAGGTTGTCAGCGAGACGACCTTATCGGAAACGGTGGCCAAGGAAGCAGTGCCGCAGATCATTTCCAAGGGGACCAAGCAGTACCCCACCATGCTATCCAAGAAGGACAACTACATTTTACCGGCCAACGGTAATATTTCCGCGCTGGATAAACCGGGCAGCCATGCTGGCTGCTTTGCCGTGGACATCGCAAATTCCATGGGCACACCGATTTATGCGCCGGAAGCTGGTACTGTAATACGCGCCAGTGAATATGGCGGCTACGGCCTATGCGTCGACATCCAGATGGATAACGGCGTCGTATTCCGCTTAGGTCACAATTCAGAGTTTAAGGTTAAGGTCGGCGACCGCGTCACCAAAGGACAGGTCGTGGCTTTAATGGGCAGCACGGGGAATTCAACTGGCCCCCACTGTCACTTTGAAATCCGTATTAACGATGTCCAGCAATATCTCCCCGATTATTTCGATATCAAAGACGGCGACAACGTCTAGGAGATTATATTAAAAGAACCAGAATGAGTATTTCGTTCTGGTTCTTTTTTAATGCTTCAAGTCAATAAATCCTGCTTCTGTCATAGCTCTACAGAGCCCTGTTGCCAGGAACATCGGAAAAACGGCACCTTGAATTCAGAATCGTGACACGGCACAAATTCGTATAATTTACATAAACCTACAAAAAATTACCAAAAAACATCTTAAAACAATGTACAAAATAAAGAACATTTTTTTTTTTTTTTTTTTTGAATTTCGTGCCTGACGGGCACGGGAAAAAATAAGGAAACACGGGGCCTCCCAAAAAGTGGAGGCGTTAAAAAACACAAAAAATCCTCTAAAAATCGTGATTTTAGGCCGTTTGACAAAGTTAGTTTAATCTGCTTAACTATAAGCTAAGTTACGCTGTGCTAACTAAGTTGCACGGGACTATAAACTGCTGGACCCAGAAGGTCTAAAGCAGGCAAAGGAGGAGAAAAGGAAGAATGAAAAGAATCAGAAAAGTATTGTCGTTTCTGCTCAGTATTTTCGTGCTTCTGGCGGGCATGAGTATTCAGAGCTTTGCGCAGGAAAATACAAAACAGACGGCAGCGGGTTTGATAGAAAGCGGCAAAGTATACCTGGTGCCCCTAGATATCTATGGTCTCGACGGTGAGCCCATATCAGCTGGAACAACGGGGACGATTGCGAATTTTATTGACAATGCTGCCCTGGTCAAGAAAAATGACGACGGCAGCTATCACGTAACCTTACAGCTTGAAAATTACGATAAGATAGATATTTTTCAAGTTTCCAAGCCTGGCGCAATAGAGGACAGCGTCAGCCCCAACAAGGGGTCAATGGGGACCTTTAATATTCCCGAAACATATATTTACTCCGACAAGGTAGATAATGTGGAGCATGCCACAACCTATCTGACAGGGAAAACAATTTCCAGGCAGACCAATACCTATTTTGATGAAAGCTGGAATGACAAATTTATTCAAAATGCTTCCGTCGAAGAAGGGTTAGCTGGAAGAACCTATTATTCCTTTGACACGGATAACCTGACAGCTTCAATGTATGTCTACGGCTTTTATAGCTATGGCAGAAATAGGGAGGCCGATACACAGTACTACGCAGCGGCAAGAAAGCAAGGAAAAATCTGGTTAAAGCTTGGGGAAGGCAAGGAAGTAAAAAGCATCGAGGCCTCAAATTATGCCTCTGCAGGGCTTTCCTTCACCAAAACTGCTGTAAACGGCGTAGAAAGCGGTTATGCAGATGCATGGCTGGACGGCAAGGTGAGTCAGCTGTTTGGAGACGCTGCGGCCTCTGTTTCAGAAAATGGCGCCTTAACCATCGCTGCCCAGCTCAAAAAGGACAGCAATGTCGTATCGGTAAAGGAGCTCACTTCAATCAAGGACCTGGGCCCATCGACGACAATAGCCATCGACAAAAGCTTTCAGGCGTACATGAAGCTGTATCCGGCAGAGGTGAACGGCAATGATGGCCTTGCAGTCTACTCAGATGAGCTTGTGAAGGATGGTGCGGTATCATTTACCTTCCAAAATGACAGAGAAGCAGCCTTTGGCAAAAGGGTGAAGATTGAATTGGCCGACGGGACTTCCTATGTCACCGAGATGAGAGTGGAATCCTATGTAAAGCAGTCGATGACGCTGACGGATGAAAATGTTACCTTGACAACGGATTCCTATTCAGTTTCCCCGGAAGCTGTATTTGACGCTGGATTTGTCAAAGAAGACACCGATGAGAACAGTGAATACAATCTTCTTTATTCTAAGCTGGCGGGAAATGCCTCAAAGGCTTTAATGTACAATCTGTCCATCAAAGCAGGCGGGGAAAATATCGCCCCCAAATATCCTGTTGAGCTCAGATTTCAGATCCCCGATGGATGGAACAAGGATAAAATAGAAGTGTACCGTCTGAACGGGACTTATCAGGAAGGCGCATGGAATCCCTTAAATCTCTATGAGGATAACATGTCCATCAAAATAGAGGACAACGAGGTTATAATAAGCGATACAAAAAGCGTCAACTGCGCCCTGGCCATTATCGAGACGTCTTCAAAGGCAGATATTTCTGAAATTCAGGATGGCGTTTACAAGGTTAGTGTTACCATGTGGCAGCAGGATCAGCCGGACAGATTATCCATGAGTAATTCTGCGGTTGTCAGCGATTCTGCGCGGTTGGTCGTCAAAGACGGAAAGAAGCATATTTACTTTGATACCCAGGGCATTACCATCGCCGGCAAATATGGATACACCAACGGTATCTTCTGGGCCAATAATGAGCAGACAGAGGAAGGCGGACTTCCGGTATTAAACGCCTTTACACCCCTGGAGTATTACAGCTATTACCTGAACGATTCGGGAAGCACAGACATGGATGCCTATGCCGAAGAATACAATCTGTATTATCCCAAGACCGTCGGCTTTGAATTTCCGGAATCGGCAGACAGAGATGACGGTGTCTACCTGAACTTCTACGTGCCGATTATGGACGAGCTTCAGAATAAGGTTCCAGGCTCCGGCGAGGGAAGCAGAACGGCCTTTATGACCTTATCTGGTTTGGAAAGTGTTTTGGAAATTAACGAGCCAACCCACGATAAATCTGTTTTGGTTGTGGCGATTGACAAAGCATCTCAATACGCAGCCGATGATTATACCGAGGCGTCTTATGAAGCCTTAGCTAATGCGGTTTCCAAGGCCCAGAAGGTCATTGATGGAACAATATTTGCGAATGATGCTGAAATCACAGCATTGGATAAAGAAATTGCTGAAGCCATCGGCGGATTAAAGGAAGCAACGGGACTTGACAAATACAACAAGGTCTTGAATCAGGCGAAAGCATTAAAAGAAGCGGATTATACCGCAGAAAGCTGGGCGGACCTTCAGGCAGTCATCAATGCTCAGGACGGAAAGGTCACAGAGGAAAATGCGGACCAAGCCTCCGCGGAGTTGCAGTCAGCAGCTGCTGCCCTTGTACCTATGTCGACAGCGGTTTCTTTGGAAAAGGGTGTTTACGAGGTACAGGCGGCCCTGACCAATCTGGACGGCACAGCAAATGATCTAAACGCAGGATTAAAGGCTGCGCGTTTATACACAGATAGGGACGGCAGCATAACCGCTTATCTGTATGTGGACGGCATTGCCGGCCTGCAGTATCGCAAGGGCGCTGGATACGAAGGTGCGGCTGCAGACGCAGGCAGACTGGTGTTTACGCTCCCTGCAAATGTGGAAAACCAGAAGGTAAAGGTAACGACAGAAAATGGAGAAGCCGAGCTTTTGTTGAATCTTGATTTAAAAGCTGCGGTAAAACAGGATGTCAATGCTTCGGATTTAGCCTCTAAGCTGGAGGCTGCGAAGGCCTTAAAAGCGGAGGATTACACCGGCGATTCTTTTGCAGCCGTAACAGACGCCATTGCTGCAGCGGAGGGCACTCTGGCAGATAAAGTGGCCTTCCAGTCAGAAATCACAGCGGCAGAGACAGCCCTGGATACAGCCACGGCAGGCCTTGTGATGAAGGAAGAAGTAAAGGCAAGGACAGAATTAGATCAGGCGGTTTCCGATGCGAAGAATAATTATGCCGAAGCCAATTATACAAAAGAAAGCTATGAGAAGCTGCAGTCTGCAATCAGCGAAGCAGAAAAAGTCTTGGAGAAAACAGATGCGACTGCAGATGAAATGAAGGCACAGACTGACAAATTGGACAAAGCTGTGAAAGCGCTGGTTCGCCTGGAGGATGCAGTAGATAAGACCGAATTAAATGGTTATATTAAAGATGCACTGACCAAGACCAACGACGGCACTTATACGGACAACAGCTGGAACAGCTTCCAGGCAGCCATCAAAGCGGCTCAGAAAGTGTCTGCGGATGTAGGCGCAACAAAAGCAGAGGTGGAAAAGCAGACCAAGCTGCTGACGGCTTCCTACGAGGCGCTCGTCGTTAAGAACAGACAAAGCGGTCTTTTTGAAGACTATCCGCAGATTTTTGCGGGGACCTATTCTGTGCCGATTACAATGCTCAATGCAACCTCCGACGAGGATTCCATGGGCAATGCGGCCATGGTTCAGACGGGCATTGTAAGAGTTACAGACAAGGCTGAGGTAACGCTGGAGATGAGCTTCCACTCTCTGAAATTCTCCGGAATGACAGGTTATCTGTACAAACTGAAGAAAGTCGACATGGATACGGTTGAATACAATCAGTATAATTATCCGGTGAAATACCAGGCCGCAGATGCAGCGATTCTGGAAGCGTACACGGACGTTTACGATTTATTCAATGATAAAAACTCTGAGTATTATGACAAAAATACCGAAGGCAACTGGTATCCGAAGCGGGTGTCAATTCCCGTTAAACTGAACGATAACCTGTTCTACGTAGAGGTTTATGTTCCGGTTATGGAAAGCATCGCCGACGGACAGGGGACCAAGGTTGCCAGAATTTCTATTGACTGGGCAAATATCAAACAGGAAACCGGTGTTGAGAGGGACAACAGTGTGATCGAAGCGCTTTTGGCACAGGTATCTGGCATGACCCAGGGAGATATTCCGTCAGAATACTGGGCGGCATTAAATGCAGCCTACGTGACAGCCCAGGATGTCTACAATGATATGAATGCCAGCCAGAAGGAAATTGATCTTCAGATAAAGGCCCTGCAGGCAGCCGTAGATGCGGTGGAAACTCAGAAGGCAGACAAAACAGAACTGAATGCACTGATTGAAAAGGCAGCGGCAGAGGCCGATCGTACAGATGTCGTCTATACTTCCGCGACATTGGAAGCATTGAAAACAGCCATTGCCAATGCAGAGGCAGTGGCGGCGAAGGAGGATGCCACTAAGGCAGAAATCCAAGCACAGCTTACGGCCCTCCAGACAGCATTGGATGGCTTGAGGGCTGTCGATAAGACAAAGCTGAATGATTTGATTGCAAAAGCAAAGGCTGAAGTAGAAAAAACAGATGCCTACGAGGACAGCAGTCTGACGGTTCTCAATACAGCAATTACACTGGCTGAAAACATTGCGGCAAATCCGAAGGCAACAGAATCGGAGGTGGCAGCGGCAGAGAGAGCTCTGACCACTGCTTTGGAAGGCCTTGTGGAAAAAGAAGCTGCAGACAAGAGCGCGCTGGAGGGCAAGCTTGCAGAAGCAAAGGCCTATTTAAGTCAGACCGACCTCTATACAGAAAGCTCCCTTGCGGCATTGCAGGAGGCCGTCGATGGCGCCCAGAAGGTCATGGACAATGCTAGTGCCTCCCAGAAGCTTGTGGATGATCAGGTCACAAAGCTGACAGAAGCAATCCAGCAGTTAGCTAAGAAAAGTGAGGAAAATCCAGACACGAACAAGGGCGACAACAACACGAACACCAATGCCGGCGGCAATAATAACAACAATGCCACCCTTGGAAACGGCTCCCTCGGAGGCAATGCCCTGGGAAGCGGATCCCTTGGCTCTTCCGCCCTTGGAAACACAGCAGATGCCAGTGTGAAATCGGCATCCAATGCTAAGACTGGCGTTGTTGTACAAGAGGATACCCTGTGGGCAGCAATGCTTCTTCTCGGAGGCGCAGCCCTATTGACAGGAAGCACAGTGTACAACAGAAAGAAAAAGTAAAATAAAATAGAAATGATTGAATTGGCAGACACATATTCCCCCGGGGATGCGTGGCTGCCAATTTTTTATGCTTAAAGCGAAGGTCAGGAGGGCTTCCCCTAAACCCTTTTTGCAAATCAATGTAAAATCCTATAAAATGAAAATCAATCAAAAACAGTCATAAAATTGGAGATATTGAAAATGGAAAGGTTTTTTCATGACTGAAAGTTGATTTTTATGATTGACTTTGACTGATAATGATGCTATGATAGGGGCACAGAGGGAGAGCATTATGCTAACAGAAAAAAGATTTGAAGTTATTTTAGATATTCTCAGAAAGCAGGGTGCCGTTAAGGTCCAAACCTTAACGGAGGTTCTGGGAGCCTCAGAGTCTACCGTGCGCCGGGATCTCACGGTGCTGGATCAGCGGGGGCTTCTCAAAAAAGTCCACGGCGGTGCAGCGCCGGTACACAGGCGTTATTCCACCGAAGAAAACGACGTCAAAATCAAGGCCCAGATCAACAGCGGTGAAAAAAAGCGCATTGGCAGTCTGGCGGCAGGTCTGATAGAAAAAGGCGATTTCGTCTACATCGATGCGGGCACTACCACCTCGGCCCTCATCGACTTTATCGAGGAGACCGAGGCCACCTATGTCACCAACGGCCTGGGCAACGCCGACAAGCTTTTGAAAAAAGGCTGCAGCGTCTATATCGTCGGGGGAAAGCTCAGAACCACCACCGAGGCGGTGGTGGGCGAGGAGGCCGTGGAAACCCTGGAGAAATACAATTTCACCCTGGGCTTCTTTGGCACCAACGGCATCAATTTTGAGGCGGGCTTCACCACACCGGACGTCCACGAGGGCGCCGTCAAGCAAAAGGCCCTGGGCCAGTGCAAAAAGGCCTACGTTCTGGCCGACAGCTCAAAATTTGACTGCATCACACCAGTTCACTTTGGAGATCTGTCCCAGGCGGCCATTATCACAGGCCGCCTAAGGGATCAGAGCTACCACAAATATACAGAAATATTGGAGGCAGATAAGCATGATCTACACGGTAACCTTTAATCCATCCCTGGATTATATCGTGGGGGTTGACGGCCTAAAGCTGGGCCAGGTCAACCGTACCTCATCGGAGCTGATGTTCCCCGGCGGCAAGGGGATCAACGTATCCATCGTTTTAAAAAACCTCGGCGTCGACAACACGGCCCTGGGCTTTGTGGCGGGCTTCACCGGCAAGGAAATTGTTCGCAGGCTGGAGGAATTCGGCTGTCAGTCTAAATTCATCACCGTAGATAAAGGACTTTCCAGAATCAACGTCAAAATCCGATCCGACGAGGAAAGCGAGATCAACGGTCAGGGACCCCACATCTCCAAGGCCTGTCTCGAGGCTTTGTTCAAGGAATTTGACAAGCTGACGGACCAGGATATCCTGGTGCTGGCGGGCAGCATTCCGGCGTCCATGCCGGAGGACAGCTATGAAAAAATCATGGCTTACCTCGAGGGCAGGGGCATTAAAATCATCGTCGACGCCACGGGGCAGCTTCTGGTCAACGTTTTGAAATACAAGCCCTTTTTGATCAAGCCCAACAACCACGAGCTGGGCGAAATCTTCGATGTGGTGTTAAAGAGCGACGAGGAGATCGTCACCTACGCCAAAAAGCTCCAGGCAATGGGGGCCAGAAACGTGCTGATCTCCATGGCCGGCGACGGCGCCATCTTCATCGCCGAGGATGGAACAGTCCACAAAAGTGCGGCGCCCAAGGGCGTGGTCAGAAATTCCGTGGGTGCCGGAGATTCCATGGTGGCGGGCTTTATCGCGGGCTATCTGGAATCTGGTGCAATGGAAATTGCCTTTAAGACCGGGGTTGCGGCCGGCAGTGCCAGCGCCTTTTCCGATAATCTGGCAACAAAATCGGAAGTTTCAGCACTTTTAAATACATTGTTATAAAAATTTTATATAAAATTTTAATGATAAGGGAGAAATGAAATGCGAATCACAGATTTGTTGAAGAAGGAGGGCATCGATCTTCAGGGAAGATCTGCCACCAAGGAAGAGACCATCAACCATCTGGTGGATCTCATGGACGCTACGGGAAATCTAAAGGACAAGGCTGGCTATAAAGCCGCAGTGATCGCCCGGGAAGAACAGGGTACCACAGGTATCGGCGAGGGCATCGCCATTCCCCATGGCAAGACGGCGGCGGTTAAGGAAGCCGGTCTGGCGGTGATGGTGTGCAAGGAAGGTACCGACTACGACGCCATGGACGGTCAGCCCGCCCACCTGCTCTTTGCCATTGCGGTGCCGGACAATTCCGAGGACACCCATTTAGAGGTTTTAAGCCGCCTTTCCATGATGCTCATGGACGAAGGCTTCAGACAGGAGCTCATCAACGCGAAAGATAAGGATACCTTCCTGAAGCTTATCGACGCCAAGGAAAAGGAAAAATTCGGCGCGGAGGACGCCGCCAAGGAAGCTGAAAAGGAAACGGCGGCACCGACTAAAAAAGATGGCTATCAGATTTTGGCTGTCACCGCCTGTCCCACGGGTATCGCCCACACTTACATGGCAGCGGAAGCCCTGGAAAACAAGGCAGCCGACATGGGCGTCTCCATTAAGGTAGAAACCGACGGCTCCGGCGGGGTCAAGAACGCCTTAACCGCCGAGGAAATCGAAAATGCCGACGCCATCATCGTGGCCGCCGACAAAAACGTGCCCATGGCCCGCTTTGACGGCAAGCACGTGCTCCAGACCAAGGTCGCCGACGGTATCCACAAGCCCGAAGAGCTGATCAACAACGCTCTGGAGGGCAAGGCGCCGATTTACCACGCCGACAGCGCCGCCGAAGAAACTGCCGACAGCGGTGAAAAGCAGAGCATCGGCCGCAAGATCTACAAGGATCTGATGAACGGGGTATCCCACATGCTGCCCTTCGTCATCGGCGGCGGTATCTTGATCGCCCTGGCCTTCCTCTTCGACGATTACAGCATCGATCCCTCTAACTTCGGGATGAACAGGCCCTTTGCAGCCTTCTTAAAGACCATCGGCGACGGCGCCTTTGGCTTTATGCTGCCGATTCTTGCCGGTTACATCGCCATGAGCATTGCCGACCGTCCGGGTCTGGCCGTGGGCTTTGTCGGCGGTTACCTGGCCAAGGAAGGCTTTATCCTCGGCAATGTCGACGGCGCCATGACCATCACCGCCGGCGGTACCTCCGGTTTTATCGGCGCCCTGTTAGCCGGTTTTGTGGCCGGTTATCTGGTGCTGGGACTGCGCAAGCTCTTTGACAAGCTGCCCGACAGCCTGGAGGGCATTAAGCCGACTTTGCTCTATCCCTTCTTCGGTCTTTTAATCATGGGTGCGCTGATGGTATTCGTCATCAATCCGCCGGTGGCGGCGCTGAACACCGCCATGACCAACGGCCTCAACAGCATGGGCGAAAGCTCCAAGGTTGTTCTGGGCCTGGTGCTGGGCGGCATGATGGCCATCGACATGGGCGGCCCCTTCAACAAGGCGGCCTACGTTTTCGGCACTGCAGCCATCTCCTCCGGCCAGTACGACATCATGGCGGCGGTTATGATCGGCGGTATGGTTCCCCCCATCGGCATCGCCCTCTGCGCCACCTTCTTTAAGAATCGTTTTACCTCCAAGGAACGTCAGTCAGCCATGACCAACTACATCATGGGTCTCTGCTTCATCACCGAGGGGGCCATTCCCTTTGCGGCGGCGGATCCCATCAGAGTGATTCCCTCCTGCGTTGTGGGTGCGGCGGTGGCCGGTGCGCTGTCCATGCTCTTCGGCTGTACCCTGATGGCGCCCCACGGCGGGGTCTTCGTATTCCCGGTAGTTGGCAATCCGCTGTTCTACGTGCTGTCACTGCTCGTCGGCTCGATTGTCACCATGATCTTATTGGCGATTTTAAAGAAGCCTCTGGAAAAATAATTGGTCAAAAGTTTATGAAAACGACAGTACAAGACTAGGCAACCCAGGGTAAAAATGGTAATATATAGCTATCGATTTGATCGAGCTAATTCAGTAAAGGTTAAAGGAGACTATTAATGAAAGAATTTAACTACACCTTAACAGATCCCGCAGGCATTCACGCACGTCCGGCGAGCTTACTCGTTAAAAAGACTCAGCCCTACGCTTCTGAAATCAGCCTTGTTAAAGAAGATAAAACTGCCAATGCCAAGAGCATGCTGAGCATCATGGGCTTAAGCGCAAAGAATGGCGAAACCGTCACCGTCCGTGCAGAAGGCGCCGACGAAGAAACCGCCATCGCAGAACTGGAAACCTTCTTCAAAGAAAATCTCTAATCGATATAGCGCTGCTTGTAAACCAAAGCCTCTGTCTGAAAACTTCAGGCAGAGGCTTTTTTATCTGCTCTAAGGCGGCGTTTTGGCGTAAAGTGCCATTTAAAGGCGTAAATCCCCTGGAATGGCTTTCCTTTTCCTCGGCAAATGGTATAATGCTTTTATAAATACAGGGCCTGCGGGCCCGTGCCAACGGAAGAAGGAGTTATAGAAAATGACAGAAGAACAGATCAGTAAATTTGAAGCCTTTGCCCAGAAGTGTATGGATGCAGACAATGCCGTGGGAATGGCGGTGGCTGTGGTGGATCGGGAAGGGAAAACCCGCTATGAAAAAATGTTTGGCCTTGGCGACCAGGAAAGGGGCGCTGTGATCGACGAGAACACCATCTTTGGCCTGGCCTCGGTGACAAAATCCTTTACCTGTCTGGCCATTATGCAGCTGGCGGAGCAGGGAATTTTAAAGATCGACGACCCGGTGAGCAAATATATTCCAGAATTTACGGGAAGCAACCAGAGTGCGCCGGTGCTGATTAAACACCTGATGCGTCACAGCGGCGGCTATTTTCCGATGAGCAGAATTCTCATCAGCGATGTGGCCCAGGATATGGGCCTGGACGAGGCCGTGGTGGGGGATTTTGCCTTCAACGCAGCCCTGGCCCAGGAGGGCTGCCGCCTTGTGGCCAACCGCATGGACGCCCAGACCAATCTTTTGGGGGCGCCGGGCCAGTATTTCAGCTATTTCAATGACGGCTATGCCCTGCTGTCGGACATCATCTATCGCCACGGCGACTGTGATTCCTTTGCGGCCTACCTCGACAAGCATATTTTAAAGCCCCTGGGCATGACGCGCAGCGGCTGTGATTTCGTCAAGCCCTTTAAAGATCCCAACCACGCTGCCCTGTACGTGGTAGAGGACGGTGAGCTTAGGAACACCGACTACCACGAGGAGGCCTTTGTCCTAAATGGCGGCGGCGCCATGAAGTCTACCCTAAAGGATATGAAAAAATACGTGGCCATGTATCTCAGCCACGGCAAAGGACTGGATGGCACCCAGGTGGCCACGGCGGAGACGATTGCGGCCATGACCTCCCCTCAGCAGGCCTACAATTACGTCACAGATTACGGCTACGGTCTCAACATAAAGCATCTGAACGGTAAAACCGTGGTGGGCCACAGCGGCAGTCTGCCGGGGGTTTCCTCCAACATGCTCTGGTGCGACGAAGCGGGCCTGGGGGTCATTGTGCTCTGCAATACCATGGATGTCGCCTCGGAGGCCATCGGGGAGGCGGCCATGAACCTGGCCTTGGGCTTTGAACCGGTCAATGCACGCTACAATTTTGAAGCCTGTCCCTGGTCCGAAAATCTGATGACGGCAGCCTGCGGCGAGTACGCCTCCACCGAGGGCAACCGGGCCAGACTCTTTCTTCAGGACGGCCAGCTGATGCTTGAAAGCGGCAGCAAAGCCTACCCGGTCATTCCCATTTCGCCGAGCTGCGGCATGGTGAAAAAGGCGATTTCTGATATGTTCATCGAGTGCATCCAGGATGAAGCCCGGGGCGTCTACGGCCTGCGCTGCGGCTCAAGAATTCTGCCGAGGGTCGATTAAGATTAGAATTAAATTATCCAAAAGCGCCAGTATAGCTGGCGCTTCAAACTGTAGACAAAAATGGTGTTGGAGGTAATCTCCAGCACCATTTTTGC
>JAUNGS010000043.1 GCA_030524435.1 Eubacterium sp. | reverse complement strand
TGACCGGCGAGATCACCCTCAGGGGACGGGTGCTGCCCATCGGCGGCCTCAGGGAAAAGCTGACGGCGGCCCGCCGGGCAGGCATCACCGAGATCATCGTGCCCAAGGAAAACGCCAAGGATCTGGAGGAGGTGCCGGATACGGTTATTGAGGCCCTGAATATCCATTTTGTCGAAAAAATGGAGGAAGTGACGGAAATCGTCTTTGAGGAGCTTCAATAATGAAGGTAAACAACGCAGAGATTGTCATCAGCGCCGTGAGCAAGGCCCAGTACCCCGAGGACAGACTGCCGGAGGTGGTGCTTCTGGGCCGCTCCAACGTGGGCAAGTCTTCCTTTATCAACACCCTAATCGAGCGCCGGGGGCTGGCCCGCACCAGCTCCCAGCCGGGGAAAACCCAGACCATGAATTTTTACAAAATCAACGACGCCTTCTACTTTGTGGACATGCCGGGCTACGGCTACGCCAAGGTTTCCAAGCGGGAGCGGGAAAAGTGGGGGGCCATGATCGAGGAATATTTGCAGACCAGAGAGAACATGGTGCTGGTGCTCCTTTTGGTGGACAGCCGCCACGAGCCCACCGAGGACGACAGGCTCATGTTCGACTGGTTGACCTACTACGGCTTAGACCCGGTGGTCATTGCCACCAAGGGGGACAAGATTTCCAGAAACCGCCAGAAAAAGGCGGTGGACAATATCTTCAAGGTCCTGGGGCCCAGGAAAAAAAGCGACGTCATTCTCTTTTCGGCGGCGGATAAAACGGGCAAGGCCGAGGCCTGGGAGAGAATTGAGGAGCGCCTTTAGAGGCTTTACATTTCAAGCGGCATCGACGCTTTGTCATTTGAGGCAGTGTTTCAGCGTGAAGCACTGCCTTTTTTAAGAGGAGGGCCCATGCTTACAGAACAGACCATCCGGCGGCTGGCTGCAGACTGCGGGATTGAGGAAATCGGCTTCCACGACGGCAGCCCCATGACGGAGTGGCTGGCGGTTTTAAAGGCCAGGCGCGAAGCCGGCAGGATCACTGACTTTGAAAATGTCCCCCCGGAGGAGCGCATCGACTTTGAGGCGGCGCTGCCGGGGGTAAAAGCCGTGGTGGCGGCGGCCTTTCCCGTGGCGCCCGGGGCGACGCCCCCCGAGGATATGGAAAAGCGGGGTAAAATGGCCTCGGTGGCCTGGGGGTTAGACTACCACCGGCGGGTGGCGGCAGGGCTTGTGGCCCTGGCTGAAAAAATTGTTGTCTTGGCGCCCCAGACGCATTACAAAGTCTATGTGGATAACAGCCGCCTTTTGGATCGGGCCTCGGCCTTCCGGGCGGGGCTGGGTTTTTTTGGAAAGAACAATCTGCTGATCAATCCCCGCTACGGCAGCTTTTTCTTCATCGGCCAGCTGCTTTTGGATCAGCCCGTGGCCTTTGAGAAGGCCCTGCCTAAGGAAAGTCTCTGCGGGGACTGTGACAAATGTCTTAAAGCCTGCCCCGGGGGCGCCCTGGGTCAGGGCTTTACCCTGGAGCCTGACCGCTGCATCTCCTATCTGACCCAGAAAAAGACGCTTGCGCCGGAGGAGGAGGCCTTGATTAAGGACTATCTCTACGGCTGCGATATCTGTCAGCGCTGCTGCCCCTTCAACGAAAAAAGCCTCGCCTGCTCCCAGGAGGCCGAGGTGGAAAAAATTTACCCCAGGCTGGAGGAGCTGATGGCCATGAGCAATAAGGCCTTCAAGGCGGCCTTTGGGGACAGCGCCGCGGGATGGCGGGGAAAACGGGTGCTTATAAGAAATGCGGCAATTATTAAAAATCGACGAAAAAAATGTGACAAAAAATGAAAAAATGTTATAATAAATACCATATGACCCTTACAGTTGTTTTTCATAGTCAGAAAAAGGAGAAGCATTTGATTATGGGAAACCATTGTGCGGATCCAATAAGCTTTAAAGGAGAACAGGATGATTAGAGATCGTTTCGCGCCGAGCCCGACGGGGAATGTCCACGTGGGCAGCCTGAGAACGGCACTATACAATTATTTGTTCGCGAAAAAAAATAATGGAAAATTTTTACTGCGCCTGGAGGATACCGACCGTACCCGCTACGAGGAGGGGGCGGTGGAAAATCTTCTCAACGCCCTGATGGTCACCGGCGTCGTGCCGGACGAGGGCCTTTTTGAGGAAGAAGGAAGCATCGTCCAGAAGGGGGATTTCGGCCCCTATATCCAGTCCGAGCGGCTGGACATTTACCAGAAATACATTAAGCAGCTTCTGGACAACGGCCAGGCCTACTACTGCTTCTGCAGCAAGGAGCGTCTGGACGAGGTCAGAGACAAGCAGAAGGCCGCCGGGGAGACGCCCCGCTACGACGGCCATTGCCGCCACCTCACCCAGGAGGAAATTCAGGCTAAAATCGACGCCGGCGAGCCCTACGTCATTCGCCTGAAGCTGCCGGTGGATCACCTGGTGGCCTTTGACGATGCGGTGCGCGGAAGAATCGAGATCAACACCAAGGATCTTGACGACCAGGTGCTCATCAAGACCGACGGCTTCCCGACCTATCACTTCGCCGTGGTCATCGACGACCACCTCATGGGCATCACCCACGTCATCCGCGGGGAGGAATGGCTGCCCTCCACCCCCAAGCACGTCTATCTCTACGAGTGCTTCGGCTGGGAGCAGCCCCAGTACGTCCACCTCTCCAATATTTTAAACGACGACCACAAAAAGCTCAGCAAGCGCCAGGGAGACGTCTCCGTCGGCGATTTCCTGAAAAAGGGCTATCTGCCCGAGGCCCTCATCAACTTCCTAGCCCTTTTGGGCTGGAGCCCCGAGGACGATCAGGAAATTTTCTCCATGGACGAGCTCATCGAGGCCTTCGACCTCTCGAGGATCAACAAGTCCGGCGCCGTCTTCGACCGCTCCAAGCTGGACTGGATGAACGCCCACTACATCAAGGAGCTGCCGGTGGAAAAGCTGACTGCCCACATGGCACCCTTCCTCATCGAGGCGGGCTACATCACCGAGGCAGATCTTGAAGCCCGGGGCCCGTGGCTCGACAAGGTGGCAGAGCTTCTAAGGGATCGTCTGAGCTATTTTGCCCAGGCCCCCCAGGAGGCGAAGATGCTCTTCGAGGGCGATTTTGAGATCACCGACGAGGAAAGCCTGGCCCTGCTCAAGGAGGAAGCGGTGCCGGTGCTCTACGACGCCTTAGTCGAAAAGCTCTCGGCCATGGACAGCGTGGACAGTGCCTCGGCCCAGGCCATGCTCAAGGAGATCCAGAAGGAGCACAAGGCTGAAAAAATCAAAGGCAAGATGCTGTACATGCCCACCAGAATCATGCTGACCGGCGAGATGCACGGGCCGGATCTGGCACTGATCATGGAGGTTTTAGGCAAGGAAGAGCTGCTGCGGCGTCTCGACAGAGTCCGCAGCCTGATTCACCAATAAGGAGGAAAGCGCATGAGACAGAAATTTAGTGGAAAAAGCACCGCAGCGCTGATCATCTTTCTGGGACTTTTGGCCTTCTGTGCCTACACCCTGATCCATGGTCTGTCCGTCGGTGTTTATGATATTGGAAAATTGGGAGATCACGTCCATTACGGTCTGGATCTCACCGGGGGTGTCAATGTTGTCCTCCAGGCCGAGGCCACCGATGACAGCGGCATCACCTCTGAAAAAATGGACAGCACCGTGGCGGCCATCAAAAAAAGAGTTGACTCCATGGGCGTCAGCGAGGCCACGGTATCCCGCCAGGGCGACGACCGCATCCGCGTGTCCATCCCCTCCATCCAGGACCAGCAGGAGGCCCTGGATATGATCGGCAAAACGGCCCAGCTTGAGTTCGTCGACCCCGACGGCAACGTCATTCTCACCGGGGAAAACGTGGAGGACTCCAAGGCTGTGACCCAGCAGACCAGCAGCGGCGTAGAGCAGGCTGTGGTTACCCTGAAATTCAACGAGGAGGGCACCAAGCTCTTTGCCGAGGCCACCCAGAAATATTTAAACCAGCAGATTGAAATCAAGCTCGACGACGAGGTCATCAGCGCACCTACCGTCAACGTGGCCATCACCAACGGCGAGGCCGTCATCGAGGGGATGGAGGACATCGAGGAAGCCGGGGAGCTGGCTGAGCTGATCCGCGGCGGGGCCCTGCCCGTCAAGCTGACGGCGGTGGAAACCAGCACCATCGGACCGACCCTGGGTCAGGATTCCCTGCAGCAGAGTATCTTCGCCGGCGCTGTGGGCATCGCGGCGGTTCTGGTGTTTATGCTCATCGCCTACAGAGGCCTGGGCTTCATCGCCGATTTGGCCCTGATCATCTACGTCATGATCGACCTTTTGATCATGGTGCTGATGAATGTCACTCTGACCTTGCCGGGGATCGCGGGGATGATCCTCTCCGTGGGTATGGCCGTCGACGCCAACGTCATCATCTTTGAGCGTATTAAAGAGGAATCCCGCTCGGGCAAGAGCTTAAACGCCGCCATCGACGCGGGCTTTAAGCGGGCCATGACTACCATCATGGACTCCAATATCACAACCCTGATCGCAGGCTTCGTGCTGTTCTTCCTGGGCAGCGGCAGCGTCCAGGGCTTCGCAGTCACCCTGGTGCTGGGTATCTTTGTCAGCTTGCTGACCGCCATTGTCGTCACCAAGCACCTCATCAAGCTGGTGATCAACACCGGTCTGTTTGGCAGCAAAACCTTTTATGGTATTTAGGAAGGAGAGACGCAGATGAAAACTTTAAAAGTTGTTGAAAAAAGTAAGATCTGGTTTGGCATTGCCATTCTGCTGGTCGTCGTGAGTCTCGGCTCTCTGCTGATCCGCGGACTGGATTTCGGTATCGACTTCAAGGGCGGTACCATCATCACCATCGATTTGCACACCCAGTTTAACACCGAGGACGTCAGAAAAATCACCGATGAATTTGACAACTCCGCGGAAATTACCTACTCGGGGGATACCCAGGAGCAGGTGGTCATCAGCACCAAGGAAAATATGGACGCCGAAAAGCGCACAGAGCTCTTCGAAAAGTTTAAGGATCAATACAAGCTCGAGGACACGGATTTAATCTCCGCCGACAGCGTCACGGCGACGGTGGGCTCCGAAACCGCCCGCAACGCAATCATCGCGGCGGCGGTGGCGGTGCTGCTGATGCTCATCTACATCACCTTCCGCTTTGAGTTCTTCTTTGGCCTCTCGGCGGTCATCACCCTGATCTTCGACATCACCATCGTCATCGGGGTTTACGCCCTGCTGCAGATTCAGGTCAATGCGCCCTTCATCGCGGCCATTCTGACCATTTTGGGGTATTCCATCAATGATACCATCGTCGTCTTCGACCGTATCCGTGAAAATGAAAATATCCTGGGGGTCAAGGAAATTGAGAGCCTGGTGGACACCAGCATCACCCAGACCCTGCGCCGAAGCCTGTACACGGTAGCCACAACCCTGCTGGCAATTTTATCCCTGTACATTCTGGGCGTCGAGGCCATCCGAGATTTCGCCCTGCCCCTGGTGGTGGGTATTGCCACCGGCTGCTACGGCTCCATCTTTGTGGCCAGCCCGCTGTGGGTATTTTTCCAGAAAAAATTCCCCATCTCCAAGCGCAACAAGAAGATGAACAAGGGAAACAGAAGAAAACGTCAGGCGAAAATCGAGGTATAATCGAGATCGCTGGGATTTCCCGGGAAATACAGCTAAAGAAAACCGGACAGAGCTTCTGTTCGGTTTTCTTTTTAGGACTTTGATGCATTGAGGGGACTTCCCCGGATGGTGAAACAATGATAGAAACAATTTGGAAAAAGAGAAAAAACAAGGGTGAGACGCCTGGGGCGGCGGCGCTGCTGGCCGAGGCCACGGGCCTGAGTCCGGCCATGGCCGCCCTTCTTGCCCGAAGGGGATACGATACGCCGGAGAAGGCCATGGCCTTTCTGGAGCCGGACGTTTTGGATTTCCACGATCCCTTTGGACTGCCGGATATGCAAAGGGCGATGGACAGACTGGTGGCCGCCCGGGATAAAGGCGAGCTGGTCTGTGTCCACGGGGACTACGACGCCGACGGCACCACCGGCGTTGCCATTTTGATGAAGTACTTCAAACAGGTGGGGATCAAAGCCTTCTACGAGATTCCCAATCGCCTGGAGGAAGGCTACGGCTTAAACAATGCGGCGCTGGACAGAATCGCCGAAAAAAAGGCCGATTTGGTGCTGACGGTGGATAACGGCATCGCCGCCCACGATCAGGCAAAGCACTGCGCTGGGCTGGGGATGGATCTCATCATCTCGGATCACCACGAGTGCCAGGGCGAGCTGCCCGAGGCCCTGGCGGTCATCGACGCCAAGCGCCCGGATTCAGCCTATCCCTTTTCGGAGCTCTGCGGCGCCGGGGTGGCCCTGAAGATCGTCCAGGCCCTGGATATGGCCCTGGGCCTGGACAGTGACCTCGAGGAGTACATCGAGTGCGCCGCAGTGGCCACGGTGGCTGACATCGTGCCTTTGGTGGACGAGAATCGCATCATCACCTTTTACGGCCTGGAATCCATGAACAGCGGCGCCTTAAACCGCGGGGTCAGGGCCCTGATTGAGGTCAGTGAGCTTACAGAGGTCTCCGCCGGAAGCCTGGGCTTTGTCATCGGGCCGAAGATCAACGCCGCGGGGCGGCTGGGGGAGGCCGACCGGGTGGTGGAGCTCTATCTGTCTGAGGACGATGGAAAGGCCCAGAATATTGCGGCTTATCTCAGGAATGAGAACAAGGAACGCCAGCAGATTGAGCAGGACATCCTGGAGCTGGCCAGAAAGCAGGCAGAGGATCAGGGCCTGGATAAAAAGGGCGTCATGGTGGTGGCCGGCGAGGGCTGGCACCCCGGGGTCATCGGCATCGTGGCCAGCCGCCTTCAGGAAATCTGGTATCGCCCGGCCATCGTCATCGGCATCGACGACAAGGGGGTCGGCAAGGGCTCCTGCCGGAGCGTCGAGGGCTTTAACATCTTCGATGCCTTAAGCAGCTGCGGCGAGCTTTTCCTCAATTTTGGGGGCCACGCCCAGGCGGCGGGCTTCAGCATCGAGGCGGACAAGATTCCTGCCCTGGACGCAGCCCTCAACGCCTACGGCGACACGGTGGATTTAAAGCACCTTTTGGTGAAGCCCATGTACTACGACGGTGTCCTGGAGCGCGCTGAGATCAGCGAAACCCTGGTGGAGGAGCTGTCCCAGATGGAGCCCTGCGGCGTGGGCAACCCCGGGCCGGTGTTTATGATGGGCCCTCTGACCATGGAAAATGCGAAAAAAATGGGCAGCGACAAGCGCCACCTAATGTTTTCGGTGTCGCCCTACCGCTGCGTCGGATTTGGCATGGGCGAGATTTTGGACGGCGGCGACGGGGGCCAATTTTCTATCCTATGTAAACCAGAAATTAATTGCTTTCGGGACAAAAAAAGCGTACAATTATTAATTAAAGATATAAAACGGTCGCCTTTTTCCGACAATATGGAGGCCTGGAAGCTGGTGGAGCGCATCCGGAGGGCGCCTTTGGAGGCTCTGCCGGAGCTGACGCTTTCTTCGGAGGAGTTTTCCAAAATCACCTTGGACCGCAATATTTTAGCCGATTTGTACAAGCGTTTGGTCAGGCTGCCGGCGGCGGGTATCCAGTTCGATGTGATCGTTCGGAAATTTGAGGTCTACAACAGGCTCAGGCTGCTTTTGGCCCTGAACGTTCTGGCTGAGGCCGGGCTCATTGTCTTTAAGCTCAGACGGGGCCTGCTGACCTGCCAGTGCCTTGAGGCCAAGGAAAAACGTGACATTGAAAAGACCCCGCTGATGGTGAAGCTGAGGGCTTTGGAGAAGGCCCAGGCAGCACCTGCCGATGAAGGATAGAAAAAAGAAGGAGAAGAGAAAAATGGATTTAAAAAATAAGATCGACATTTTCGAAGGATTCCCCCATGAAGGGATCAGCTTTAAGGATATCAACAGCCTGATCAGAGACCCCGAGGCCTTCCGCTGCGTCATCGACGAGTTCTATAAAATCGCCAAGGCTTTAGATGTCAATCTGGTCTGTATTCCCGAAGCCAGAGGCTACATCTTTGGCACGCCCCTGGCTTACCGCCTGGGGGTAGGCCTGGTGCCGGTGCGCAAGCCGGGCAAGCT
Source organism: Eubacterium sp. (assembly GCA_030524435.1). Classification (GTDB taxonomy): domain Bacteria; phylum Bacillota; class Clostridia; order Eubacteriales; family Eubacteriaceae; genus Eubacterium. The sequence continues at coordinate 12,529 of JAUNGS010000043.1, read as the reverse complement.
GCCGGGAGAGGTTATCTCGGAGAGCTACGATCTGGAATACGGCAGCAACACCGTAGAAATACAGAAAAATGCCATCGTTCCCGGGGATCGGGTGCTGATTATCGACGACCTGCTGGCCACCGGCGGCACCATGAAGGCCGCCATCAACCTGGTGGAAAAGCTGGGGGGCGAGGTCTGCGGCGCCTTATTCCTCATCGAGCTGACAGAGCTCAAGGGCCGGGAATGCCTGAAGGACTACTTCGTTTCCAGCCTGGTACAGTACCCGGTATAAGGTAAGCTGTTTGGCTTTTGGGATTTACAGGAAAGGAGGACAGCGTCATGGCAAAGGATGGAGTGCAGTATAAAATCGACAGTTTAATCAATCTCGTCAAGGAGACGAACCCCGAGGCGGATACCGAGATGATCATGAAGGCCTACGAGCTGGCGAACAATGCCCACAAGGGGCAGAAGCGTCTTTCCGGCGAGGCCTACATCATCCATCCCGTATCGGTGGCCTATATTCTGGCGGAGTACCGGATGGATACAGAGACGATTGTGGCGGCTATTCTCCACGACGTCATCGAGGACACCAGCTACACCTACGAGGATATCAAAAGCCTCTTCAACGAGCAGGTGGCCGATTTGGTGGAGGGCGTCACCAAGATCGGGAAGATCGACTACCAGTCCAAGGAGGAAAGCCAGGCTGAGAACCTCAGGAAGATGGTTCTGGCCATGTCCAAGGATATCCGTGTCGTCCTCATCAAGCTGGTGGACCGCCTCCACAATATGAGAACCCTGGAGTATATGCGGGAAGCCAAGCAGATTGAAAAGTCCAGGGAAACCCTGGATATCTACGCCCCCATTGCCAACCGCCTGGGGATTCAGACCATCAAGGCGGAGCTGGAGGATTTGGCCCTGAAATACCTGGATCCCGAGGGCTACTACGATCTGGTGAAACAGGTCAAAATGAAAAAACAGGTGCGGGAGGACTACATCGACAAGGTCATCGTCATCCTGAAGAAGGCCATCGACGAGGTGGGAATCAAAACCGAAAAGATCTACGGCCGATCCAAGCATTTCTACTCCATCTACCGCAAGATGAAGGCTCAAAACCGCAACTTCGACGAGATCTACGACCTCATTGCGGTGCGGGTTATCGTGGATTCCGTCAAGGACTGCTACGGGGTTCTGGGCATCGTCCACACCCAGTGGAAGCCTATTCCGGGGCGTTTTAAGGACTACATCGCCATGCCCAAGCCCAACCTTTACCAGTCCATCCACACCACGGTCATTGGGCCCAACGGCGATCCCTTTGAAATTCAGATCCGTACCAAGGAAATGCACGAGACGGCGGAATACGGGATTGCGGCCCACTGGAAGTACAAGGAGGGCAAAACCGGCGGCAGCAGCAAGGAGCTGCGCTACGAAAGCAAGATGTCCTGGCTGCGCCAGATTCTGGAATGGCAGAAGGAATTGGACAACGCCAACGACCTGGTGGAAACCATCAAGGTGGATCTGCTCAACGAGGAGGTCTACGTCTTTACTCCCAAGGGCAAGGTGGTGGAGCTGCCCATGGGCTCCTGTCCCCTGGACTTCGCCTACAGAATCCACAGCGACGTCGGGAATTCCTGTGTCGGCGCCAAGGTCAACGGCAAAATCGTGCCCCTGAATTACACCCTGGCCAACGGGGATATCGTCGAGATCATGACGGCGAAAAACGCCAACGGCCCCAGCCGGGACTGGCTCAATTTCACCAAGAGCGCCCACGCCCGCAATAAGATTCGCCAGTACTTCAAGAAGGAAGAGAAGGAAGAGAATATCATCAAGGGCAGGACGGCCTTGGAGCGGGAGATCAAGCGCGAGGGTCTGGCCGACACCAAGCTGGCCAGCGTCAGCGAGCTGGAGGTCGTCAGCGACAAGATGGGCTACAAAAGCCTCAGTGATTTCTACGCGGCCATCGGCTACGGCGGCATAAAAATTGGCAACGTCTTTCAGAAGATGCGGCTGCTCTTCCCCAAGGAATTCCCAGAGCCCGAGGAAGAGGTCGTCGTCAAGAAGAGCGTCAAAAATAAAAAGACCAAGAGCAGCATCATCGTGGCGGGCTACAACGAAATCGACGTGCGCTTCTCCAAGTGCTGCAACCCAGTGCCCGGCGACAAAATCGTCGGCTACATCACCGTCGGCCGGGGGATCTCCGTCCACAGAACAGACTGCCCCAATGTCTTAAACATCACCGATCCAGGCAGGATTGTGGATGTGGAGTGGAACAAGTACGGCATCGGCGGCAGCTTTACCGCCGAGATCCACATCAAGGCCAGGGAAAAGCAGGGACTGCTCATCGAGATCTCCAAGACCTTCATCGATCTGGACATCCCCCTGACGGCCCTGACCGCCAGAAGCGAGCGGGGAGAATTCGACTATTTCTCGGCGACCTTCGAGGTTAAAACCAAGCGGGAGTTAAATCTTCTGATTAAAAACCTCAACAAGATTCCCGAGATCATCAACATACATCGTGTTTAGGAGCTATTTATGAGAGCAGTGATACAACGGGTGCAATCCTCCTCTGTCACCGTGGACGGCCAGGTCATCGCCCAAATTGGGCGGGGCTTCAACCTTCTTCTGGGGATTAAGGAGGACGACACCGAGCAGGATATGGACTATATCATTCAAAAAGCCGTGAATCTGCGGGTTTTTGAGGACGACGAGGGAAAGATGAACCTTTCTCTTTTGGACGTAGGCGGGGAGCTTCTGGTGGTTTCCCAGTTTACCCTCTACGGCGACTGCCGCAAGGGCCGCCGTCCCAGCTTCTCAAGAAGCGGTCCGGTGGCAGCCGCCAGGGAAAAATATCAGCGGTTTGTGGAAAAGCTGAGGCAGCAGCCCGTAGCGAAAATTGAAACCGGCGAATTCCAGGCGGATATGACGGTGGACATCGTAAACGACGGACCGGTAACCCTGCTTTTGGACAGTGAAAAGCAGTTTTAGGAGGCATACAATGTTAAAAATCGTAAAATTGGTGGTAGGCCCCATGGCTTCCAATTGCTATGTGGCCTGGGATGAAAATACGAAGGAAGGCGTGATCATCGATCCGGGCTACGAGGACAGAAGAATCATGCAGGTGGTTCAGGACAACGGCGTCAAGGTGGACAAAATTCTTCTGACCCACGGTCATTTTGACCACATCGGCGCCCTCAATGCGGTTCGGGAGGCCACCGGGGCCAAGGTATACATCTACAAGGACGACGCCCCCATGCTGACCTCGGCGGGGATGAACCTCTCCACCATGGTGGGCCAGCCCATGACCTGCGAGCCGGCGGATGTGATTGTGGTGGAGGGCGACACCATTCCGGTGTCCGACACCATCGCGATGAAGGTTGTCCACACCCCGGGACACACCCCGGGCAGCTGCTGCTTTGTGGTGGACGACATCATTTTTTCCGGAGACACCCTGTTTGAGGGCTCCATCGGCCGGACGGATTTTCCCGGCGGCAGCTACGGCGATATGATGGCTTCCCTGGACAAGCTGATGACCTGCGACAACGATATGAAGGTGCTGCCGGGCCACGGCGACAACACAGATATCGCCTTTGAGCGGGCCAGAAATCCCTTCATCAACCGAGGCTGATCGTGGAACGCTTAAGCTTTACCCTCGAGGATTCCCAGTACGCCTACCCCTGCAGGGAGATGCTCCAGCAGTTTGCGCCGGAGCTCCAGGTGGTGTTTAACGACGATACCGCCGACTATCGCATTGAGGTGGATGTCTGTGAAAATCGCCTGGGCCTCGCCTTTTACGCCGGAGACCGGCGGGAGCTCGCCCGGGAATACACCCTAGATAAAGATATGCCCTTGGACAAGGAGTGTCTCAAGGGATTTCTTTATCTCTTTTTATGTGAGCATTTTAAAAGACAGCTGGACTGGGGTACTCTGACGGGAATTAAGCCCGTGAAGATGGCCCACGCCCTGATGCACCAGGGCAAAAGCGCCCAGGAGGCTGCGGCAGAGCTCAAGGACGCCTTCATGATTTCGGATAAAAAGCTGGATCTGATCACGGAGATTGCCGGCCGGGAGATGCCCTTGATCTACCCGCTGGACAAGGGGCGGGTCAGCGTCTACATCGGCGTGCCTATCTGCATCGCCAAGTGCAGCTATTGCTCCTTTATCTCCACGGTGGCGGACAAAAAAGGGGTTCTGGCCGAGACCTACCTTCAAAACCTCTGCCGGGAGCTTCGGGCCACCGGCGAATTTCTAAAGGCCCAGGGTCTTTCGGTGGATACCCTCTACATCGGCGGCGGCACCCCCTCGGTCTTCGACGCAGGGCAGCTGAGCCGTCTTTTGGACTGCACCGAGGCGGCTCTGGATTTGTCGAAGCTTCGGGAGTACACCTTCGAGTCGGGGCGGCCGGAGACAACCACCCCCGAAAAGCTCAGGCTCATGAAGGCCCACGGCGTCGGCAGAATCTGCTTTAACCCCCAGTCCATGAATCCCAAGACACTGGAGGCCGTGGGGCGTCTTTACACACCGGAGGATATTCGGCGGGGCATGGCGGAAATCCGTGAAGTGGGCTTTGACGCCGTCAACATGGATCTCATTTTGGGGCTCAACCATGAATCCCAGGAGGATTTTCTGAATTCCCTGGAGGCGGTGATGGCCATGGTGCCGGAAAACATCACGGTTCACTGCCTGTCGGTAAAAAAGGGCTCGGCCATCAAGATGGCCACGGGGCACCAGGTGGAAGCCCTTTACCCCGGAAGCTTTTACGACGAGGTTCAGGACAGGCTCAGGGCGGCGGGCTACCACCCCTATTATTTGTACCGCCAGAAGTACACCCAGGGCAACGGGGAGAACATAGGCTACAGCCTTCCGGGGAAGGAGGGCGTCTACAATATTCTGATGATGTCGGAAAAGCAGACCATCATCGGCATCGGCGCCGGTTCCTCGGGAAAGCTCTACCTGCCCGACGAGGACCGCTTTGAACGGGTTTTCACCGTGAAGGACGTGCGCACCTACAACACCCGCTATTCCGAAATCCTCGAGAAAAAAATGAACAACTATCGCCTTTGGCTGTCGCAGCTGGGCTAGGATCATATCTTAGAGCGTTTAAAAATGTCATGTCAGGACGGGCAAAATGCCCGTCCTTTTATCGTGGGAAAAGAAGCTGGTGACTTTGCTTAAACCTTTTTTAAATCCTTAAAAAATTGGATTCATTCTTATGGAAATCTATTGACAATAAATCATCCCAGTGCTATATTATAGTCAAGATATTAGCACTCACAAGTAACGAGTGCTAATAGAGGTGAATGTTATGGATCTCAAAGAAAGAAAGAAAAAGATACTTGAGGTAATCATCAAGGATTACATCAACAGTGCCGAGCCCGTCGGGTCCCGGACCCTGTCCAAGCGCTACAACCTGGGCATCAGTCCGGCGACCATTCGCAACGAGATGGCAGATCTTGAGGATCTGGGGTTTTTAATGCAGCCCCACACATCGTCGGGAAGAATCCCGACCCAGAAGGCCTACCGCTATTATGTGGATGAAATCATGCAGGTGCAAAAGCTTGCCAAGGTCTTGAGAAACGACATTCATAATGGCTATCTTGAGGTTAAGCAGGAGCTGGACAACACCATGGACCACACGGCCAAGGTGCTCTCCAGGCTGACCAATTACGCGTCGGTGGTGCTCTCCCCCAAGATTACCTGCTTTAACTGCAAGCACGTGCAGCTGATTCCCTTAATCAGAGAACGCATCCTGATGGTGGTGGTCACCCAGGAGGGGCTTGCCAAAAACGTGGAGATGTCCCTTTCCAGGGAAATCGACACGGTTCAGGCCCTAAAGCTCAGCAACGTGCTCAACAGCTTTCTCAAGCAAATCTCCTTCAGCGAGATGAATCTGGAGCTCATCGACCAGATCCAGGAGCTGACGGCGGAGGAAGCGGCCCTGCTCCGGGAAATCTTTCCGGTACTCAGAAAGACGCTCCTCGAGGAGGACTCGGAGATCAGGTCTATGGGTCTGACCAATCTGTTCAATTATCCTGAATTCAGCGATGTGGACAAGATTCGTCATCTGATCAATGTCATCGAGGAAAAGCCCCTGCTGGCCAACGTCCTGGAGGGCGGCGATGAAAATCAGATCATCAAGATCAGCATCGGCGACGAGAATGACAATGAAAATTTGAAGGAGCTCAGCATCATCACGGCGACCTACGAGCTGCACGGCGAGACCGTCGGCGCCTTCGGCGTCATCGGCCCCACCAGAATGAACTACGACAACGTCTCCGCGGTGCTCGGCTACATCAGAGATGAACTCAATACGAATTTATCGAAATTATTAACGGAATAGGTGATAAAATGTCAGAAAAGGAAAAATTAAACGCAGAGGAAGAGGTCACTGAAACCTGTGAGACCGCCGAAGAAGGGCAGGGCTTGGAGGATCAGGCTGACCAGTCTGAGAACAAGGGTCCCGAGGCCGACGCTGCCGAGACAGAAAAGGCTGAGGAGGCTGTCATGGAGCGCTTGATGCGGCTCCAGGCAGACTTTGAAAATTATAAAAAGCGCACCCAGAAGGAAAAGCTTGATACCTACCAGTTTGCGCTGGAGGATATCATGACTAAGCTTCTGCCGGTGCTTGACAATCTGGACCGCGCCGAGGCGGCGGCGGAATCCGACAACAAGGACAGCTACCGCGAGGGCGTTCAGATGGTATTCAAGCAGCTGGTATCCATTCTCCAGGAGGAGGGATTGGCCGAGATCAAAAGCGTCGGCGAGAAATTCGATCCCAACTTCCACCACGGCGTAGCCGTCGGAGAGGATTCAGAGAAGGAGGATCAGGAAATCTTAGAGGTGTTCCAGAAGGGCTACACCTTTAAGGACAAGGTGATCCGCCCGGCCATGGTTAAGGTAAACAACCGCTAGGCCGAGCTTCAATTGAGCTTTATCTGCGGATATCTACAGTATTTGCAGTGAGTTAATATAAATAAAAAAATAAATTTTGAAAAGAGAACCTTTAGGAGGTATATATTATGGGTAAAGAAAAAATCATTGGTATTGACTTAGGTACTACAAATTCCTGCGTTGCAGTTCTGGAAGGCGGCGAACCCGTCGTTATCCCCAACGCAGAGGGCAATAGAACAACACCGTCCGTCGTGGCCTTCACCAAGGACGGCGAAAGACTGGTTGGTCAGGTCGCCAAAAGACAGGCGGTCACCAACCCCGACAGAACCATCGCTTCAATCAAGCGTCACATGGGCAGCGACTACAAGGTTACCGTTGACGGTAAATCCTACACTCCCCAGGAAATTTCAGCCATGATTCTTCAGAAGCTGAAATCAGATGCAGAAGCCTACCTGGGCGAAACCGTGTCCAAGGCGGTTATCACCGTACCGGCCTACTTCAGCGACTCCCAGAGACAGGCCACCAAGGACGCCGGCAAGATTGCTGGTCTTGAAGTTTTAAGAATCATCAACGAACCGACGGCAGCTTCTTTGGCCTATGGTCTGGACAAGGCTGACAACCAGCAGGTTATGGTTTACGACCTCGGCGGCGGTACCTTCGATGTCTCCATCCTGGAACTGGGCGACGGCGTCTTTGAAGTAAAGGCCACCAACGGCAACAACCACCTGGGCGGCGACGACTTCGACAACAAGATCATCGACTGGATGGCGTCTGAGTTCCAGAAATCCCACGGCATCGACTTAAAGGCCGACAAGATGGCTCTCCAGCGTTTAAAGGAAGCCGCTGAAAAGGCAAAAATTGAATTGTCCAGCGTCATGAAATCCGATATCAACCTGCCCTTCATCACAGCTACGGCCGAAGGTCCCCAGCACTTAGAGCTGTCCCTGACCCGTGCGAAATTCGATGAATTAACCGCAGACTTAGTTAAAGCCACCGTCGGCCCGGTTGAAAAGGCCATGAAGGACGCTGGCATTGGCAAGAACGAGCTCCACAAGGTCATCCTGGTGGGTGGTTCCACAAGAATCCCGGCGGTTCAGGATGCCGTCAAAGAATTAACTGGTGAAGAAGCCTACAAGGGCATCAACCCCGACGAATGTGTCGCCATCGGTGCGGCCATCCAGGGCGGTGTTTTAGCCGGTGAAGTCAACGACGTTCTGCTGCTGGACGTTACACCTCTGTCTCTGGGTATTGAAACCCTGGGCGGCGTGTGCACGAAGCTCATCGAAAGAAACACCACCATTCCGACCAAGAAGAGCCAGGTATTCTCCACCGCAGCCGACAACCAGACTGCCGTAGATATCCATGTGCTCCAGGGTGAACGTGAAATGGCCTCCGGCAACAAGACCTTGGGCCGCTTCCAGTTGGACGGCATCCCGGCGGCAAGACGTGGTGTGCCGCAGATCGAGGTAACCTTCGACATCGACGCCAACGGTATCGTCAACGTATCCGCCAAGGATCTGGGTACCGGCAAGTCCCAGAACGTCGTCATCAAGTCCTCCACCAACATGAGCGATGAAGACATCGAAAAGGCCGTCAAGGAAGCTGAACAGCACGCAGCCGAAGACAAGAAAGCCAAAGAGCTCATCGAAGCCAGAAACAACGCCGACTCCGCAGCCTACCAGGCTGAACAGTCCTTAAAGGACATGGAAGGCAAGGTTTCCGACGACGAAAAGGCCAAGGCCACCGCGGCCATCGAAGCGGTGAAGACCGCTGCCCAGGGCGAAGACGTGGAAGCCATCAACAAGGCTGTTGAAGCCCTCAACGAAGCCCTGTACCCCATCGCCCAGAAGATGTACGAACAGGCTTCAGCCCAGCAGAACGCCGGTGAACAGGCGGCAGAGCAGAGCGGCCAGGACGACGTGGTAGAAGCTGAATACGAAGAAGTCAGCGACGACGACAAGTAAGCATCAGCATTATAAAATAGTCTAAATTCAATGAGAGTGGCAGCTGTAGCAGTATGGCTGCCATTTTTCAGAGCATGGAAAAGGTCAGAGGGCCTGTCTCTCAGGCGCTGGCCTGCGGCTTAGAGATTGCTTTACAGTCCCGTGGATTTCGGGTACAATATGAGGCGAGGTGAAACAGCTATGAGTGAAAAACGCGATTATTACGAAGTGCTGGGCGTCGACAAGGGCGCCAGCGCAGAGGAAATAAAGAAGGCCTATCGAAAGATGGCCATGAAATATCATCCGGATAAAAACCCCGGAGATAAGGAAGCCGAAGAAAAATTCAAGGAAGCCAATGAAGCCTACGAAGTCCTCAGCGACGAGACGAAGCGTGCGACCTACGACCAATACGGCCATGCCGGAATGGAAGGCGGCTTTGGCGGCGGTGCCGGCGGCTACGGCGGGTTCAGCGGCGGCGGCTTCGAGGATATCTTCAGCGATATCTTCTCCTCCTTCGGCGGCGGAGGCGGCGGCTTTGGCGGCTTCGGTGGCTTTGGCGGCGGCGCAGGCCGCAGAAGAGGCCCCAGCCGCGGCGCCGACATGAAGATCAGCATCAATCTGAGCTTCAAGGAAGCGGCCTTCGGCACGGAAAAGAAAATCAAAATCAAGCGGCAGGAGGCCTGTCAGACCTGCCACGGCACCGGCGCAGAGCCGGGCAGCGAGGCCCACACCTGTGACAAGTGCGGCGGCTCGGGCCAGATCTATATCCGCCAGCAGACCCCCTTCGGGACGATTCAGCAGAATACGGTCTGCGATAAGTGCCACGGCGAAGGGGAAATCATCGATAAGCCCTGTCACAGCTGCCACGGCACAGGCCTAGAGGAAAAGGAAAGAACCATCAACATCAAGATCCCCGCTGGGGTCGACAATGGCTCTGTGCTTCCCTTAAGGGGCGAAGGCAACGCCGGTGCCAGAGGCGGTGCCAAGGGCGATCTCTTTGTCTACATTTACGTCAAGGAGGATCCGATCTTCAAGCGCGAGGAAAACGACGTGTTCTTTGAAATTCCCATTACCTTTGCCCAGGCGGCCCTGGGGGCCGAGCTGGTGGTTCCCACCATCGACGGCAAGGTCAAGCTCAGAATTCCCGAGGGTACCCAGACCGGCAAGGTCTTCAGGCTCAAGGGCAAGGGTATTCCCAGCGTCAACGGCCGGGGCCGGGGCGATCAGTACGTCACCGTCCGGGTTGAGATTCCGAGAAAGCTCAGCAAAAAGCAGAAGGAGCTTTTGAGAAGCTTCGACAACGCCACGGGCAATGACAATCACCAGGAGGGTAAAAACTTCTGGGAAAAGGTAAAAAATGCCTTTCAATAAATAAAATGACAACTGCTCTCCAGAGATGAAAAACTGTGGGGAGCAGTTTTTTTTAATAGATGAAATTTTTCTTAAAAGGTTTACAGAAAAACTGCAAAGTCTGTTGACAACTGGGTTTTTCTCCCGTAAAATGATACATGAGGGCTTTATTGTCTTCAGAGAGGAACTTTATGAATGACGAACAGAGAAGTGCCTTAAATACGTTTTTTGTTGATACCTTTAATAAAATACTGATGCTCGAGGAACAGACCCTGGCGCGGGGCAGTATGGAAAAACTATCTGTCAAGGAGCGCCACATCATCGAGGCCGTCAGTCTTCTGCAGCGTGAAGGAAGAAACACCATGACAGAAATTGCGGCAAAGATCGGTATTACCGTCGGCGCACTCACAACGGCGATGAATGTGCTGGTTAAAAAGGAGTATCTTAGACGAGAACGTTCGGAAGAAGATCGCCGGGTCGTGCGGATTTTTCTGACAGAGAAGGGTATCCGTGCGGAAATGCACCATCGGATCTTCCATGAAAACATGATATCCGATGTGGGCGAGATCCTCGATGAGGAAAGCTTGGAAAATCTCATCGCTTCTCTGAATAAGCTGACGGAATTCTTCAGCAGGCAGACTGAGGCACTTAAAGAATCTTAAATCATAGAATCTTGAGCTGTAGTGAGAGCAGAATAAAAAAACAGCCAGTGTCCTTTGTTCACTGGCTGTTTTTTTGATGCCTCAATTAAAAAGTCTGCCCCTTTTAAGGCGATAGTAGACGAGCCCTGTGATATCGGCGATGAACCAGCCGATGGGGATGGCCCACCAGATGCCGAGGACGCCGATTTGGGGGATGGGCGCAAGCAGATAGGCCAGCCCGACCCGAAGCCCCAGGGAGATGACGGTGAGGACCACAGACATGCCCGGCAGCCCCAGTCCCCGGTAGAGGCCGTAGAGCAGAAAGAGGCAGCCGATGCCAAAGTAGCAGGCGCCCTCGATCCTCAGATAGCCCGTGCCGATGGCGATGATTTCCGTTTCCGTGGCCTGGACGAAGATGTGCATCAGGGCGGGGGCAAAGATGAACACCGCCAGGGAGATGAAAATACAGAAGATCACCGCGGTGATGACGGCGGAGCGAATGCCCTGGCGGATGCGCTCAGGCTTTTTGGCCCCCTGATTCTGGGCGATAAAGGTGGAGAAGGCATTGCCAAAATCCTGGACGGGCATGTAGGCGAAGGCGTCGATTTTGACGGCGGCGGAAAAGGCGGCCATGACGGCAACGCCGAAGCTGTTGACCAGCCCCTGGACCATGAGGATGCCGAAGTTCATGATGGACTGCTGAACGCAGGTCAGCAGGGAGTAGGATAAAATTTGCCTGAGGGTATCCCGGCGAAAGCGCAGGTGCGAACGCTTGAGCCTGAGCAGCGGGACGCGAAACAGCGTGTAGAGTATGATCATCAGGGCCGAGAGGGCCTGGGCGATGACGGTGGCGTCGGCGGCGCCGGATACCCCCAGCTTAAGCACCACCACGAAGAAGAGATCCAGGGCGATGTTGGTGACGGCGGCTGCGGCCAGACAGACCAGGGGCACGAAGGAATTGCCCACGGCCCGGAGGAAGCAGGAAAAATAGTTGTACAAAAAGACGAAGAGGATGCCGATGAAAATATGCTGCATGTAGCTTCTCGTCAGATCGTAGATGCTGCCTGGGATCTGGAGCAGGGTTAAAATCGGGTCGATAAAAATCAGCACGGCGATGTTGATGAGCAGGGCGATGGCGCCGATGAAAATGAAGGCGGCAAAGGCGCCGGATTTTAAAAGGTCGATCTCACCGGCGCCGTACTTCATGGAGAAGAAGATGCCGCTGCCCATGCACAGCCCCAGAAAAATGGCCGTGAGGAAGGTCATCAGGGTGTAGGCGGCGCCCACGGCGGCCAGGGCGTCGGCCCCCAGAAATTTTCCGACAATCAGGGTGTCGGCGATGTTGTAAAACTGCTGAAAGAGATTGCCCACAATCATGGGGAGGGCAAAGGCCAGCATGGCCTTTGTGACACCGCCCTGGGTTAAATCCTTTTCCATAAGAATCACCTCGGTTCTAAAGTTGTCAATGCTTTGGGGATTTAAAAAAATTCTAGCATAATTTTCCGGGTGTCACAAGAAAAAATCGCATTCGCCCCTTGATTCCCCGAGGCTTTACTGATATAATATCTGATAGTGTTTTGAGAGGCGAGAATGCCTTTTTTTATTGTTCCATTGACATAGTAATAGCATTTGTGCTATTCTATATTGGTGAACATGAAAATAGGAAACATGTGTCTATCATGATATTATTCGTGTATATCAAAGGATATAGGAGGTGCTGTAATTGAGAGT
>JAUNGS010000042.1 GCA_030524435.1 Eubacterium sp. | reverse complement strand
CAGGGCCTTGATGGGCTCTCTGACCGGCTTGCTCTGGCTCTTGGAGCCGTTTTTATCGGGGCCTCTGCCGCCCCAGGCCCGGGTGAAGAATTTCGCCAGATAGGTGTCAAAGAGATCGTTGCTGGCGTAGACCACCGCCACCGCCTTTTTGGAAAAATAGGAGATGGTAAACTTCCGCTTGTTCACATAAAAAACCTGGTTGTCCTTTTTCTGACGCTTTTCGTTGACCGAAAACTCGGCGCTGCCCTTGAGGGTGTTGACCAGGGCCTGATAGCCCGAGGCGTCCATGGCAAAGGAGTAGGTACAGGAGATCCGGTGGGCCGACACCGAGAGCACCTCCAAGTCCCGCTCGATGGCCTCCGAGGGCTTGCCCGAGATAAACCCGTTGTTCTTCCCCGAGGCCTTGGTCAGCTTAATGGGAGAGGCCAGCACCATCTTGTCGGGAATATCGTAGGCCGCGATGGTGACGCTCTCCAGATGCTTGAGTTCGTGTAGTTTTGTTTTCAAAAAAATCCTCCCTTCTGTGATTTTATGTATTCCACTGCCGACGCTGTGCCCTTCGGCTATGGCTTTAAATTTTTCTTAAAATAGGGACAGCTCACGATGCACAGACCGCAGACCGATCCCCGGCCGATGTGCTGGTAAGCCTCCTTCATGTGGGCGCTGCAGCTGTGGGCGTCGTAGAGCATGTTTCTGGCCATCCCCGGCGTCCAGGTCACGCCCTCGATGGCCATGGCCGGACAGGCCCGCTTGCAGGCGTCGCAGCCACCGCACTGGCTTTTGGGAGCTACCTCCTCTGTCTCAAGGGGCGCGTCTGTCAGCACCGTCCCCAGCCGCACCGCCGGGCCGTAGTCCGGGTGGACAAAGAGGGCGCTCTTGCCGATCCAGCCCTGCCCCGAGAGCACCGCCGCCGTCTTGTGCTGAAAGACCCCCCGGTAGGGATCCGCCCGCCCGGGCAGAGACTGGGAGGCCGGCACAGAAAAGGCCTCGTAGCCCTGGGCTTCAATCAAAAGCAGAATCCTGAGGGTGATCTGATCCAGCAAGCGGTTGACCGCCCGGTAATGACTGAAATAGGTGATGGTGGGCGCGTCCTTAATCTGGGAGAGCACCCCCCGAGACAGCGGAATAATCACCGACACAGCCTTGGCATACCCCAGGCGCTCCTTTGGGGGAAGGACCTCTAAATTGGCAAAGCCCACCCGGCCTGCCCCCATGTCCAGGGCGATTTTTGAAATGGCTTCGTTTAAATTTCTTTCCATAAATTCCTTTTTCTCCTCCGCCCATCTGTGCTATAATAGGAAGGAAAGGCGGTGTTTTTATGTTAAATTCCAAGCATCAGGTTGAGGATAAACTCATTATATTATATGTCCTGGATAAAATCAAAACCGGGATAACCAGAGAACAGATCGCGCTGATCATCCTGGAAAATATCCAAATGGGTTACTTCGACGTCCAGCTCTATCTGGACAGCCTCATGGACGAGGAATACATCAGACTTTACACCTTAGAGGACGGCAAGCAGGTCGTCACCATCACCGCCCAGGGCCAGGAAGCCCTGAAAATTTTAAAGCATCAGATCCCGGCCTACACCATCGAGATGCTGGATCTCTACATCGATCAGAACCGGGACCGCATCTTCAAGGAGGTTAAGGTCACCGGCGATTACGTCAAAAACAACGACGGCGATTACCAGGTGCAGCTGAGGCTTCACGAAAACAACATCGTCCTCATGGAGCTCAGCATCAACACCCCCTCCAAAAGTCAGTCCCAGCTGCTGGTGGACAATTGGAAGAAGGATACCCAAAACCTCTACACCTCCATCATCAAGGTGCTGACCCAGAAAAAATAGGCCCGGTGCCTTTAATCATTAGTCTATTTTAACACACTTTGACCATAAAATCAGAAAAAGGCAAAAAAATAAGCGGACAGGCCCTTGGCAGGCTTGTCCGTATTTTTATGCGCTTTCTATTTTTCCGCAAAAATCATAAACATGGGGGTGGAGGCGTAGTTGACCTGCTCCTCCGCATTCCAGACCCTGGCGCCCATATTCTGTTCTACCATGACCTTTTTAAAGCCCATGTTCAGCAGGGTGGCCGCATCCCACTGGGGTCTGTGGGTTCTGCTCAGGGGCAGCTCCCTGGCGATGGCTTCCATGGCCTCGATGTCGGTGCAGACGTAGTGATCGTTGAAGCCCATGCTCTGGGAATTGAAGCGATCCTCCTCGTATTCCCGGCGCTTTTCGGCGTCGTAGAGGTGAAGGTACCAATTGGCGTCGAAGTTGAGCATTCTGCCGCCGGGGGCCAGCACCCGATGCCATTCCCTGTAGGCCTCCTCGGGGCGTTCCAGATTCCAGGTTAAGTTTCTGGTGACGATAAGATCAAAGCTGTCGTCGGCAAAGTCCAGATGGTGGGCGTCCATCCGGCGGAAATCGATGGCCCTTCTGTAGCTGCCTGCATTCTGCTTGGCCCGGTGCAGCATGGCGTCGGTGTAGTCCACCGCCGTAACCTCGTAGCCGCAGGAGGCCATGGTGATGGCAAAAAATCCCGGGCCGCAGCCGATGTCCAGCACCCGCAGCTTCCTTCCGATGACGTCGGGCTTATAGCTGTTGATGAGCTCCTTCCACACGTCCATTTTGTAGCTAGCCAGCTCCTCCTGATTGACCTCGGAATAACCGTCGGCCCGGCCTGTCCAGTAATCGGCAACCTGTTCTAAAATATTTTCCATGATGATATCCCCCTCGTTTTGTGTTTTTTCGTTTCTTCAAAGCACAGTGACAAACAAAAAAGCCATGATGAACCAAGGGCAGTTTACAAACCGCCGTCCGTCTTCATGACTTCTGTATATACAAGTATTTAATTCATCCTTATTCTACGATAAAAACCTGCCCTTGTCAATCCTTTTCATCGGATTTCGATGTTTTTTTAACAATCTTCTGCCCCAGGACCACCAGGGCCGCCTCAAAGTCGGCCTCAAAGGGGGTGCCTGCCATAAAGGCCCTGTACCACCGGAGGCTTTCGGCGTAATACTTTTTTTGAAAGGCCAAAGGCGCCTGGACGCAGTCCCTAAGATTATCCAGACGGTCGGCGCATTTCACCGCCTTGGCCAGGGGATTTTTCTGAATGCCCCCCAGGTAGGCGCCCATGTCATAAGGCCTGGGCTTGGTCAAAAGCTGCACCGCCCTGAGCACTTCCCCGCCGCCCACGGCCGCAATCTCCGCCTCTGAGGTGTCAGTATCCTCCAGAAGATCGTGGCACAGGGCCGTGATGTAATAATCCTCGCCGTAGCCCCGGCCCTTTAAATCCTCGGCCACGGCCACAGGGTGAACGATGTAGGCCGCGCCGCCGAAGCGCCGCTGGCCGGCGTGCCTGCTTTTAGCCAGGGCCAGGGCCCTCGCCGTCTTATCCTCAGCCATCCGCTTCCCTCCTCCTGTAAAAAAAGCTGGAATAAAAACCTTCATTCCAGCTGGATGCGCACAAAACGCTTATTTTTGGCGAATAATTTCAATTTTGTAGCCGTCGGGGTCCTTGATGAAATAGTAGCTCTTGACGCCGTTGTCCAGGCCGCTTAAATTGGTGACCTCGTAGCCTTTGGCCACATGCTCGGCGTGGCTCTTTTCCAGATCCTCCACCGCAACCGCCAGATGACCGTAGCCGTCGCCGATGACGTAGGGCTTTTCGGGATCGTAATTGTAGGTTAATTCCAAAGTGAAGTCGGTCTGTTCGTCCCCTAAATAAACCAGGGTGAATTTGCCCTCGGGCTTATCCTTTCTGCGAACCTCCTTGAAGCCCAGGGCGTCCTGGTAGAAGGCCAGTGATTTATCGAGATCCATCACGCGGATCATTGTGTGTGCCATGCGATATTTTCCCATGTCTTTTCTCCTTTACATTTGTAGTTGCTTATAGAAGTCGTAGGTCTTGAGGGACTTGCCCAAATGCTCGCCGATGTAGTGATCCATGATATCCATGATCTTCCTTGTCACCTGGGGATCGTAGTCCTTAAAGCGAATCTCCCGGATGGGCGTGACCATGAGCTCGACCATGGCTTCGCGCACCACATCGTTAATGCGGTAGGTATAGCCCTCCTGCCCACGACAATTTTCACATAAAACGCCGTGATTTTCAATACTAAAATAGTTCAGCTGCTGCTTTGCCCCACAGGCGCTGCAGGCCCCAAGCAGGGGCCTGATCCCATTGACCTCGGTGAGCTTGAGCTGCAGGGCCGCCGCCAGGGCCTCGTCGCTGAGGCTTTTCTTCTCCGAGATATAGTAGAGAATATAGTTCACCAGCTTCAGCACCGCCTTGTTGCCCTGGTAGTAGTCGTAGAATACGTCCAGAAGCTCTAGAATATAGGAGGCCAGAGACATTTTCATCAGATCCTGGCGCAGGGGATAAAAGGCCTCGATTAAGGAAGCCTGATTGATATTGGCAAAATTCTTTCCGGGATAGTAGACAAACTCCGAGTAGGAAAAGAGCTGGGTGGCGGCCACCAGGGCGCTTTTGTTGCGCCTTACCCCCTTGGCGATGGCCTGAACCTTGCCCTCCTGCTCCGTAAACAGGGTGATGATCTTGTCCTGCTCCTGGAAGGGGCGCTCCCTGATCACCAGCGCCCGCGTCTTAACCAGCGCCATGGCTACTCAAAATACCCCAGATCCTTGAGATCGAAGTTTTTCTCCCGCCAGTCTGCCCGGACCTTGACCCAGAGCTGAAGATTCACCGGGGTTTTGATAAAGAACTCGATGTCCTTTCTGGCGTAGGTGCCAATCTTCTTCAGCATGGCCCCCTGCTTGCCGATGAGAATCCCCTTGTGGCTCTTGCGCTCGCAGAAGATGGTGGCCTCGATGTCGATCATATTTTTGTTTTTGCGCTGGGCCATCTTGGTGACCTCCACCGCCACGCCGTGGGGCACCTCGTCCTTTAACAAATGGAGCACCTTCTCCCGGATGAGCTCCGCCACGATGAAGCGCTCGGACTGATCCACGATCATATCCGGCGGGAAGTACATGGGGCCCGGCTGCAGCTTATCTTTAATCATCGCCATAAGCTCCCCTACCCCGTCGCCGCTTTTGGCGGACACGGGGATGATGGCCGTGAGGAAATCGTAATCCTTGTAGAGGTCGATGGTTTTAAGCAGGGCCTCCTTGGGCACCATATCGATTTTGTTGATGACCAGAATCACCGGGGTTTTGACCTTCTCAAGCTTCTCTAAAATGAAGCGGTCCCCGGGGCCCATGCTCTCCTCGGGCTCCACCAGATAGATCACCACATCCACGTCGGAGAGGGTGTCCTCGGCGGATTTCTGCATAAAGTCCCCCAGCTTGTTCTTGGGCTTGTGCATCCCCGGGGTGTCGATGAAGATCATCTGGCTGTCTGCGTCGGTGTGGATCAGCCGGATGGCGTTTCTGGTGGTCTGGGGCTTGTTGGCCGTGATGACCAGCTTTTCCCCCATGATATTGTTTAAAAGCGTGGACTTGCCCACGTTGGGGCGCCCCACGATGCTGATAAATCCAGATTTAAAGTTTTCCGCTGTGTTCATATTGCTCCTTAAAATTTAATGCAGGGCGGCCTGAATCAGGGCCCAGATTTTGGGCAGGAAGATGATCAGTCCCACCACCACCGATACCATGGCCATGAGCAGCACCGCCCCCGCCGCCGTGTCCTTGGAGACCTTGGCCAGGTGATGGTACTCCTCGGTGTAGAGATCCACCAAGGTCTCCACCGCCGTGTTGACCACCTCCAAAATCATGACGAAGCCGATGACGATGACCAAGGCCAGCCACTCATAGGCTGAGATTTTGAAGCAAAAACCGGCGATCACCGCCAACAGCCCAATGACGGCGTGAATTTTCATATTGGGCTGGGTCTTTAACACGTAGGCGATGCCCTCAAAGGCGTATTTAAAGCTGCTCGTCAGTCGTCTGCGCATATCCTTCTCCCCTCTCTGTTTTAGTCATCCCCCATGATGACCTTTTCCCTTGCCCGCATGACCTGCTTGTCCGCATCTGTCATGTGGTCGTAGCCCAGCAGGTGCAGCACCGAGTGCACCGACAGGTAGCAGACCTCCCGCTCCAGGGTGTTGCCGTACTCCTCGGCCTGCCTTTCGGCCTGATCCAGGGAGATGACAATGTCCCCCAGCATCAGCGGAAGGGGCCCGGCTTCAACAAGCTGGGCTTCGTCCTCGGGGAAATTTAACATGGGAAAGGACAGCACGTCAGTGGCGGCGTCCTTGTCCCTGAAATCTCTGTTGAGCTGGTGGATCTCCTCGGGGGTCACCAGGGAAAAGCTGATCTCCGTGTCAACTGCAACCCCCTCGGCCAAAAGGGTTTTTTCAATGTAGGCCTGGGCCGCCGCAAGCAGGGCCTGGGGGACCTCTCTTTCGCTGCGGTTGTCAAATTCAACGCTGATTTTCATCCTTGTCACCTGCCTCGCTTTTCTTCATTTTTCGTCTTTTTTCAATCAGACGGTCGTGGCTGTCGTAGGCCTCGATGATCCGCTGAACCAGCCGGTGTCTGACGACGTCGTCCTGGGAAAACTCGATGAAGGCGATGCCCGAAATATCCTTGAGAATCTTTCTGACCTCCCTGAGCCCCGACTGCTTGCCCGAGGGCAGATCCACCTGGGTGATGTCCCCGGTGACGACGATTTTGGAGCCCAGGCCGAAGCGGGTTAAGAACATCTTCATCTGCTCCGGGGTGGTGTTCTGGGCCTCGTCCAGAATAATGTAGGAATTCTCTAAGGTTCTGCCGCGCATGTAGGCCAAGGGCGCCACCTCGATGAGGCCCTTTTCCATATTTCTCTCAAAGGCCTCGGCCCCCATGATCTCAAAGAGGGCGTCGTAGAGGGGCCTTAAATAGGGATCGACCTTGTCCTGGAGATCCCCGGGCAGAAAGCCCAGCTTTTCCCCGGCCTCCACCGCCGGGCGGGTCAGGATCAAGCGGTCCACCTCGCCGCTCTTAAAGGCGGTGATGGCCATGGCCATGGCCAGGTAGGTCTTGCCGGTGCCCGCCGGGCCGATGCCAAAGACGATGTCGTTCTTTCTGATGGCGTCGATGTAGCGCTTCTGGCCCAGGGTTTTGCTGCGGATGGGCTTACCCCGCATGGTGTAGCAGATAGTGTCGTCCCTGAGGCTTCCGTATTCCTTCTCTAAGCCCTTGGACGCCAGGGTGATGAGGTACTCGGTGGTATCCTTGGAGACCACCCCCTGGGCCGCCGCTTTTTCCATTTCCCGGATGACCCCCTGGGCCGCCTCGGTCATCTTATCCTTGCCGTGGATTTTTAAGGCGTCGCCCCGCACCAGCACGTCCACCTTCAGCTTTTCCTCCAGAAGCTTTATATTTTCATCGTATTGTCCAAAAATCCTGGACAATACCTCTGTATCTGAAATGGTTAAGGTCTTTGTGGTATCTTCCAATATTGTCCTCCTTAGACTTTAGATTTCGATTTGACTGTAATCCGGCGTGTACAGCGCCTCGAGGATGCCGTAGCCCTCGGGACAGTCCACGATGGTGATGCTGCCCAGCCTGACGTTGAAATGCCACTTCGAGGCCAAAGGCAGATCCAAAAGGTTGACCAAAAGGCTGTGCACCGTGCCGCCGTGGGCCACAATGAGCACCGTCTTATCTGCGTGCGCCTCGGCGTGGCGCTCAAGAAAGGCCTTCAGCCTGTTGTGGTAGTCCTCGTAGCGCTCGCCGCCGGGGAGCTGTACAAAATTGTAGTCCGCCATCCAGCGGTTCCAGGTCTCGGGATCCTTGGCCATGGCCTCGTCGGCGGTGAGGCCGTCGAAGATGCCGAAGTTGAATTCCTTGAGATCGTCCTCGGTCACGCATTCAAGGCCCAGGCGCTCTGCCACCGTTTTGCCGATTTGATAGGCCCTTTGGATGGGACTTGCGTAGATGGCGTCGATGGGCATTCTGTCGTTGAGGGCCACCAGGGCGTCCTCTAAAATTGCCTTCATGGCCAGACCGTAGTCGGTGTACTCGGATTCGGTGTGGCCGTTTAAACGGCGCTCTGCATTGCCCACTGTTTCCACGTGCCGTACTAAAATATATTTCATGTGTTGAACCTTTCTATTACAGGGTTAGGGTCACGGTTTTTCCCGTGGCCTGAAAGGCCTCGTAGCTCACCCCCGTCATCTCAAACATCCGCTTGGAGGCGATGACGGCGTCGGTGTCGGCGTACTTGTCCTCTAAATAGACCACCCGGACGATTCCCGACTGAATGATGGCCTTGGCGCACTCGTTGCAGGGGAAAAGCGTTGCGTAAAGCGTCGCACCCTTTAAAGATCTGCCGCCATTGTTGAGTATTGCATTGAACTCGGCGTGGCAGACGTAGAGATACTTGGTATCCAGGGGTTCCCCCTCCCGCTCCCAGGGCATCTCGTCGTCGTGGCAGCCCGTGGGCATGCCGTTGTAGCCCATGGTCAAAATCTTGTTTTCCGGACTGACAATACAGGCCCCCACCTGGGTGCCTGGGTCCTTGCTGCGCTGGGCCGACAGCAGGGCGATGCCCATGAAGTACTCGTCCCAGGACAGGTAATTTTCTCGTTTCATCCTTGTGCTCCCTTAGCGTAAATCTGTTGGCAGAGGCTGCAGCCCGTTGGGGTTGCCGCCATACCGCCCAAGGCCGTTTCCCTGAGCTCCGGCGGCAGACGTCTGCCCACCGCCAGCATGGCCGCCACCACCTCGTCGAAGGGGATGTGGTTTTCGATGCCGGCCAGGGCCAGCTCGGCGCCGACCAAGGCCCCCGAGGCCCCGGCGGCGTTGCGCTTCTGACAGGGCGCCTCCACCAGCCCGGCCACGGGGTCGCAGACCAGCCCCAGAAGATTGGAGATGGCATTGGAGGCCGCCCCCAGACACATCTGGGGCGTGCCGCCGAAGAGCTCGGTTGTCGCCGAGGCCGCCATGGCGCTGGCAGCGCCGACCTCGGCCTGACAGCCTCCCTCGGCCCCGGCCACCGTGGCATTTCTGGAAATTAAGTAGCCCACGGCCCCGGCGTTGAACAGCACCCGGGTCATGGCCTCATCCGAAAAGCCGTATTCCTCTTGTACGGCCATGAGCACCCCGGGCAAAACCCCGGCGGAGCCCGCCGTGGGCGCCGCCACGATGAGCCCCATGGAGGCGTTGACCTCCAGCACCCCCATGGCGTAGGCCACGGCCTTGGAGACCAGAGGGCCGCAGATATTTTTCCCAGAAAGCCTGAGGGCGGTAAGCCTTCTGGCCTCGCCGCCGATGAGGCCGCCCATGGAGGTCAGCTCCTTGTTTAAAGCCTCGGCCACGGCGTTTTTCATGATCTCCCAGGCGTGGGCCATGCGTTTTTGAACCTCAGCCTCGGCCTGCTCCAAATGGGTAAGCTCTCGAAGCTGCATGGCCTGGGCGATGGTAAGCCCCTGGGCCTCACAGAGGGCCAAGAGCTCTTTTCCTGTTGTAAAATTCATAGTCCACCTACATTTCTATGCGCACTGCGCTGAGAATATTGGGGGCCGCCGCAATGGCCCTGAGGACAGCGCCTTCGATGTCCTCGTCGGTCTCGATGATGGTGTAGGCCAGCTCCCCCTTCTTCTCTCTGTAAAGCTTGGTAAAGGCGATGTTGATGTCGTAATCGCTGAGACATTTGGTGATGTGGGCCAGCACCCCGGGCTTGTCCATCTGTTTGATGAGGATGGTGTTGTACTCGCCGGAGAGGGCGATCTCCACGCCGTTGATCTCCCGGATCACCGCCGCGCCGCCGCCGATGGATTCCCCCACCACCCGCATGGTCTCCCCGGCCTCGTCGGTGAGGTCGATGGCCACGGTGTTGGGATGGGCCACCTCGGTGTCGGTGTCGGCATGAAAATGGCAGGCCACCCCCTGGGCCTCGGCGTAATGAAAGGCCTCACGGATCCTGTAGTCCTCGGTGCCAAAGCCAAGAATCCCCGCCGCCAGGGCCTTGTCGGTGCCGTGGCCCCGGTAGGTTCTGGCAAAGGAGCCGTAGAGGGTGAAATCGGCCCGGACAATCCTGCCCCGCATCATTTTCTGAGCCAGCAGGGCGATTCTCAGGGCCCCAGCGGTGTGGGAGCTGGAGGGTCCGATCATGTTGGGCCCGATGATATCAAATACAGATAGCTCTTTCAAAGTTATCCTCTTACTTTCACAAAATTTTTTATAGTACTATTTTACTGGATAGCCCCAATTTTATCAAGCTTGAATCCGTTATCCCTGGGCTTTGAATTAAAAAAACAGAAGGCCCGAGCCCTTGGGGCTCAAACCTTCTGAAATATTTAAGAATCCAGCTTGAGGACAGCCATAAAGGCCTCCTGGGGAACCTCCACGCTCCCCACCTGGCGCATTCTTTTTTTCCCTTCCTTCTGCTTTTCCAAAAGCTTTCTCTTACGGCTGATATCCCCGCCGTAGCACTTGGCCAGAACGTCCTTGCGCATGGCGCTGATGGTCTCCCGGGCGATGATTTTCGTGCCGATGGCCGCCTGGATGGGAATCTCGAACATCTGACGCGGAATAGATTCCTTGAGCTTCTTGGCGATGGCCCGGCCCCGGCCCACGGCCTTGTCTCTGTGGACGATGAAGGACAGGGCGTCCACCAGCTCGCCGTTTAATAAAATATCCAGCTTCACCAGATCCGAGGGGCGGTAGTCCTTGATCTCGTAGTCTAAGGAGGCATAGCCCCGGGTTCTGGACTTTAAGGCGTCGAAGAAGTCGTAGATGATCTCGTTGAGGGGCAGCTCGTAGTGCAGGGACACCCTGGTCTCCTCGATGTAGTCCATGTTGATGTAGGTGCCCCGGCGCTCCTGGCAGAGCTCCATGACCGCCCCCAGATAATCCGAGGGCACCATGATGGTGGCGTCGACGATGGGCTCCTCCATGGACTGGATTTCCACAGGCTCCGGCAGATTGGTGGGGTTGTCCACCCAGAGCTCGGTGCCGTCGGTTTTGATGACCTTGTAGATGACGCTGGGAGCCGTGGTGACCAGATCTAGATTAAACTCACGCTCCAGGCGCTCCTGGATGATTTCCATGTGTAAAAGCCCCAAGAAGCCGCAGCGGAAGCCAAAGCCCAGGGCGATGGAGGTCTCGGCCTCGTAGAGCAGGGAGGCGTCGTTGAGCTGGAGCTTGGCCAAAGCCTCCTTTAAATCCTCGTAGCGGGCGCCGTCGGCGGGATAGATGCCGCAGAACACCATGGAGGTGACCTTTTTGTAGCCCGGCAGGGGCTCGGGGGCGGGATTTTTAGCCGAGGTGATGGTGTCCCCCACCCGGGTATCCCGGACGTTTTTAATGCCAGCGTTGACGTAGCCGACATCCCCGGCGCAGAGCTCCTCGGTGGGCAGCAGGCCCTTGGCAAAAACGCCAACCTCGTCCACCTCAAAGTCCTTGCCGATGGCCATCATTCTGATTTTCATTCCCGCCTTAATTTTACCCTGAACCACCCGCACCGAGGCGATGACCCCGCGGTACTGGTCGTAATAGGAGTCGAAGATTAAAGCCTGCAGGGGCGCATTTTCGTCGCCCTCGGGGGCCGGTACCTCGTGGACGATGGCCTCCAGCACATCCTGGATATTCAGCCCCGCCTTGGCCGAGATTAAGGGCGCATTCTCGGCGTCCAGGCCGATGACGTTCTCGATTTCCTCTTTCACCATCTCCGGTCTGGCGCTTAAGAGGTCGATTTTGTTGATGACGGGAATGACCTCCAAATCGTTGTCCAGGGCCAGATAGACGTTGGCGATGGTCTGGGCCTCGATGCCCTGGGAGGCGTCCACCACCAAAATGGCCCCCTCGCAGGCCGCCAGGCTTCTGGACACCTCGTAGTTAAAGTCCACGTGGCCCGGGGTGTCGATGAGGTTTAGGATGTACTCCTCACCGTCCTTGGCGTTGTAGATCAGGCGCACCGCCTGCAGCTTGATGGTGATGCCCCGCTCCCGCTCGATATCCATGTTGTCGAGGATCTGATCCTCCATATCCCGCTTGGAAAGCAGACCCGTCTCCTCGATCAGGCGGTCCGCCAGCGTCGATTTCCCATGGTCGATATGGGCGATGATTGAAAAATTTCGCGTACGCTGCTGTTTCGTTAACAATTTTATTCCTCCAAAGGCTATAAATTACGTCCCCCAGACAAATAAAAAGCCGCCTGAAAGCAGCCGGTTTGCGCCTGTGAAAAAAATTCTGGGACGATCCATTGATTTCATTAATACAGTTTCCCTTATTTTAACAAGAAAAAATTTTTTTGTCACGTTTTTTCTTGTATATTTATTTTTTCTGTGCTACAATTCAAATGTTATAAATTAATGAGGAGGTTCTTCAATGGCTAACATTAAATCAGCGATTAAAAGAGCAGGTACAAACGAAAAGGCAAGATTACGTAACAAAGCAGTAAAAACAAATTTAAAGACAACCGTCAAAAAATTTGAAGCTGCCCTCGCCACCGGCGAAGCAGAAGCAGCCCAGGCTGCCTACAACGAAGCTGCCAAGAAACTGGACATGGCTGCGAAGAAGAATGTTATTCACAAAAACGCTGCCGCCAGAAAGAAAAGCTCTTTAGCCAAAGCTTTAAACCAGATGGCCAAATAACCTCATTGTTTATATTCCCAATTAAAACCCGTGTCTCGAGGGTGGGCTCTGCGATGTTGGCAGAGCAAAATAAAGTAGCCAGGGCTTTAAGCTCCGGCTATTTTATTTTTTTGCCATTATGGGGCGCAGCCCCTCAAAGGGTGCGACCGAATGTCGCACCCTTTGGCACGGCTTTTTTGCACTTCCCAAGAATCCATCCCTCACCTTCCCCCACCTCCTCTATTGTGCTATAATATTTCCATACATCACACCACAGGAGAATCACTATGAAATTCGTATCCGCCTTCAGCACCGGCAAGGACAGCATGCTGGCCCTGCACCGCATGGTGGCCGACGGTCACACCCCCACAGGCCTCGTCGTCATCTACAATTCCGGCGCCGGCCGCTCCTGGTTCCACGGCGTCGACAGACCCGCCCTGGAGAAGATCGCCGCCGCCCTGGAAATTCCGCTGTACTGCTATGAAACCGACGGCCACGACTACAACGAAACCATGGAGCGGGCCCTGATCCAGGCCAAGGCCGACGGCGCCGAGGCCTGCGTCTTTGGGGACATCGACATCGAGGGCCACGCCCAGTGGAACAGAGACCGCTGTCAGGCCGCAGGCCTAAAGGCCCTGATGCCCTTGTGGCAGGAAAATAGAGAGGCCCTGGCCCGGGCCGTGGTGGAGGCTGGCTACAGCTGCGTCATCAAATGCCTGCACCCCGAACAGCTGCCCGAAAGCTTTTTGGGCCGCACCCTAAGCCCCCAGGTTTTTTCGGACATGGCGGCCCACGGCATCGACCTCTGCGGCGAAAACGGCGAGTACCACACCGTGGTTTTGGACGGCCCCCTGTTCAAGCACAAGCTGCGCTGCACCCTGGGGGATATTCTAAAACTGGAGCACGTCTCGGCCATTGAGATCAATATCCTATAGAAAAAGGACTTTTGGCGATAAAAAGCCAAAAGTCCTTAGCTTTAACATTCTACTCCCCCATAAACGCTTTCAATTCATCCAGCCCCAGCCAGCTTTCTCCATCTTTTACTGCTTCCTCGGCTTCCTGCAATTTGATTAGAAGCTTTTTCTCTGCATGATTGCGCTCATAGTTCTTAATATCCACATCCAAAAAATCTTCTCTTCTATTTTTCATTGAATGTACCATTTCTATTATCACTATTATCTGTAAGCGCTGTAAAATTCAACGTAAATTTTTACGATCATCCAAACAGCGCCCGGGCCTTTTCCATGCGGTCTGTCACCGCCACCCCAAAGGGACAGCGCTCCTCGCAGCCGCCGCAGCCGATGCAGTCGTCGGCGTTTTTGGAAAGCTCCTTATAGTGGGCTTTAACCGAGGCCGGCACCGTATCCTGCATGGCCGCCAGATCGTAAAGCTTGTTGACCATGGCGATGTCGATGGCTTCGGGACAGGGGGCGCAGTGGCCGCAGTAGGTACACTGACCCGAGGCTGAAACCCCGGACACCGAGGCCAGCACCGCCGTGTAGTCCCTCTCAGCTTCGGAAGCCGTCTCGTAGGCCACCGCCGCCGCCACGTGGGCCGCCTCAGAATAGCCCACCAGAATGCTGGCCACCGCCGGCCGGGTTAAGGCGTAGTGGATACACTGCACCGGGGTTAGGGCTTTTCCAAAGGGCGAGGCCTTGGCGTCCAAAAGTCGGCCCCCGGCGTAGCCTTTCATCACCGTCAGGCCCACCCCCTCCCGCTCACAGATCTGGTAGAGCTCCCGGCGTTCCGGGGCGATGTTTTCCAAATGGCCCGTCTCCATGGTGTTAAAATAGACGTTGATGTCCTCGCTGGGGGGCATCATGTCAAAGGCCGGGTTGATGCTGAACATGATCACCGCCACCTGACCGCTTAAGGCCGCCATTTTGGCCACGTCGGGGTTGTGGGTGCTCAGACCCACGTGGCGAATCTTGCCCTGGGCCTTTAGCTCCTTAACGTAATTCATGTATTCCCCCTCGAAAAGGGTTTTCAGCTCCTTAACCTCGTCCACGTAGTGGATCATCCCCAGATCGATATAATCCGTTTTAAAACGCACCAGCATGTCCTCAAAGGCTGCCTTGACCACAGGCAGCTCCCGGGTTTTCACATACTGCCCATTCTGCCAGGTGGCGCCGATATGGCCCTGGACGATCCATTTTTCCCGGTGTCCTGCGATGGCTGCGCCGATATTGCTTCTGACCTCGGGGTTGGGCATCCAGCAGTCCAAAATGTTGATACCTGCATCCTCACAGCACTTGATGACCTCGGTCACCTCCTGGGCCGAGCAGCGCTCCAGCCACTCGCCCCCCAGGCCAATCTCGCTGACCGCAAGGCCGGTGTTTCCCAATGCACGATACTTCATGATATACTCCTCCACAAACCTTTTTCTCTATTGTACACCATTTCAAGCCGCCCTGCACCTGGGATTTTTTAATCTGCCGCCTTTTTTGTGTCCCTTTTCTCCTTCACTATCCTGAACAGACTGCCGAAAACCGCCGCCAGAATCTGCTGAAACAGGGTGCCGATCATCACGGGGAACATGACCTCCCCGGGGAAATAGGCCGCTGCGATGACGGCCCCGGCGCTGATGTTGCGCATCCCCGAGCCGTAGATCACCGACACCGTCACGGCGTCGTCCTGGCGGGTCAGCCGGGCCATCAGCCAGCCCAAAAGATAGCCCGCCGCCGCCAGCACCAGGATGCACAGGGCCACCTCCAGCCGCTGGAGGTTCATCTCTCTGATGAAGGGGGCCACCTTGGAGGCGTTGCAGCTGACCACAAAGATCAGACAGAGCTTGGAGAAGGGCGCCAGCTTTTTCGGCCAGCGCTCCATGGTTTTTCCCCCGCTGATCTGGTTGATGGCCATGGCCGCCACCGCCGGCAGGGCGATCATGAAGATCAGCTCCGTCATCATCCCCGCCACATCCAAGGACACGGCAGAGCCCACCAGAAGCTTTAGGCTTAAGGGAATCACAAAGGGCGCAAAAAGGGTGTCCACGATGACCAGAGACAGAGACAAAGGGCTGCTGCCATTGTAGATGCCCACCCACATGAGCCCCACCACCGCCGCCGGCACCACGAACTCCAGAATCATCCCGGTGATGAGCTGGGGATTGTCAGAAAACAGCAGATGGCCCAGAAGGCTGGCCGCCGCCGGCATGATCACGTGGAGGGCCAAAAGGCACAGCAGCAGGGGCCCCGGGCGCTTAAACACCCCGGCCACATCCACAAACCGGGATTTCAAGGCGCCGATGAAGGTCATGATCCCGAACATCACCGGCACCAGGGGCACCCCCCTTCCGGTGATCTCCGGAAAAAGCACCCCGACCAGCAGGCAGCAGGGCGTCACCAGGGCCATCCATTTTTCGATAAAGGCATTGAATTTTGTAAGCATTGGGTCGTCTCTCCTTTCGGATATCAGGGTCAAGCCCGAATCCATTGTCCCTACAAGGATACCCCCATCCAGTAAAATAGTCAAACCCCGGGGAACAGAAAACTTTTTCAGGCTGCGCTGATCCCCGGGGGCTTAAGAAAAATTTGTGCATTAAAAAAGCAGGCCGAAGCCTGCTTCTTGATTTGAAACTATTCGATAACCTTGAGCTCGGTGTCGATATTCTGGGTGACGTCCTCGCCAAACCATTTTTCAGAGAGCTCTGCCAGCTTGCCGTTGTCTCTGAGGGTCTGGAGGGCTTCCTCCATCTGTTTTGCAAATTCGGTGTCATCCTTGCGCATAACGATGCCGATGGGCTCGTTGGACAGGATGTCAGAGGTAACGCTGTACACATCGGGCTTCAAGGAGGTGTAGAACTGACCCACCGGCTTGTCGGTGACCACGTAGTCCAGGCTCTTGCCCTCCAGGGCGGTGAAGGCGTCTAACATGCCGTCGAATTTCTGTAAGTCCATGTCGATGCCGTCCTTGTCGATGAAGGACTGGGCGGCGATATCGGCGGTGGTTTCAATCTGAACCCCAACGCGCTTGCCCCTTAAATCTTCAGCGGTTTTGCCCGGGGTCTCGTCGTTTCTGGAGACGATGACGATTCCGTTGCTGATATAGGGGGTGGACATATTGAAGTTTTCGGAACGATCCGGCGTGATGCTGACCCCGGCGATGATGGCGTCGTACTGCTTGGCATTTAAGCCGTTGAAGATACCGTCGAAGGAGGTATCAACCCACTCGGCCTTAACGCCCAGCTCCCCGGCCAGGGCATCCCCCAGGTCGATGTCGAAGCCCACCATTTCGTTGGAGTCCTCGTCGCGGTATTCCAGGGGCACGTAGGTGGCGTTGGTTCCGATCTTTAAAACGCCGTCGGCCAGGGGATCGTCGGAAGAGGCGCTGCCGCCACTGCCGCCGCAGCCGGTAAACATCAATGCCGCCGTGAGGGCCACCGCAGCAGCCACACCAAATAATTTCTTTTTCATCTTTTTCCTCCTGCTACTTGATACTTGTAACTTTTATTATACACGTGTCAGTATAATAATTCAAGGGCATCCGGGGTGTAATCGAAAAATATCGGCGGATAAGCGAAAATATATGCATTATTCTTGTATAATGTATCAACGAAGCTGCGGTCAGGGGCCAAAAGCTGGTTCTGGGCTTTTAAAAAAACTAGATTTCTGAGAGAGCCGTGGCCAGCTGATCCGGGCAGGAGCTGGCCTTGGCGCCGCAGGTGATGCCCTTGAGGCGCTCGATGACCTGCGCCACAGGCAGCCCCTCGGCCAGAGAGGCAATGCCCTTGGCGTTGCCGTTGCAGCCGCCGTTGAACTGAATATTTTTAACCAGGCCGTCCTCCACGTCGAATTCTATGGAGCGGGCGCAGACGCCCTGGGTTGTATAGGTGTAGTGCATAATCCTTCTCCTTTGTCATAAAATTCCAAGGGTTACTCTACCACAAAACGCCCCCACTGACAAGATAAAGGCCCCTCTGGAAAGGTTTTAGACAAAAAATAACTGAGGCTGGTTTATCACATCATTTTGTAATAAGCCAGCCTCAGCGTTCAATTTCGGTCAGCATGTCTTTTGGACTCACTCCCTTCATTGATTTCAAATCTCAAGTAAAATCATTGCTTCGTAAATACTCCTGACCTTTGTCTTTATTCAGTTGTTGGTTTCCTACTAATATTCTTTCAGTGTTTTTTCGCTTTTTATTATTACTTCTGCTGTATCCAAACCTTTACTCATCCTTTTCAATACCCGTTTCTCGTACCCGGGCGATTTACTCGTCGATTTTCAGATGCTGTGACACAGACACTGCGGTCACTTACTCAATTACCTTCGTTTTATTATCTCACTAGACCAATGAAACAATAAGCTTTTAAGTACACTATTAAATTTATAATGATCAGCATTCTCAGGCTGCTGTAGCCAGCTTGCGCTGAAGTCGCTGCAAAGCTTTATAAAATCAATGGATACTTATGTCGTCAGGATTATTTACTTTTCAAGGACCTGTAAGATCTGTGTTTTACTTGATCTTTGATTTGTCTATATTATAGCACGTCCGCCGCGATTTGTAAACGGTTTTTTGTAAAGTTTTTTGATTTTTAGGATTTTTTTATTTGGCAAGTATCTCATTCATCATTGCTTCAGCGCTGTCGTAGCTTTTATAGTTTTCGGGATGCGCCTTCATCGCTTTGTATTCCTCTAAAGCGGCCCTTGTCTCGGCGTTGGGGTAACGCTTTACCTCAAAGGGAATGCCGTCATGGCTGATGGCGCTTTTTAAAAACATGGTAATTGCCGCCGACATATTTAAGCCAAGATCCTCAAACAAGGACTCTGCCGAACGCTTTAAATCCGAATCAACTCGGACATTGATATTGGTCGTGGCCATAAAATCACTTCCTTTCTCTCCTTATTTTAGGGCATATTGAAAGCATTGTCAACACAATATCATTAGTTGTTTTACATCTCAGGGCAGGATTCAATAATTGAATTACGGGTTTGGACCTTTATTGTATTTTCCTGAAATCCCCTTAAGATTACCGCCAATTTTAGGGGAATCCCTTGTATTTCAGGGCGGTTTAAGGGAAAATAGAGGTATCTTTTTTATGGAGGTAAAGCCATGTCCAATGCCAAGGCATTACAAAAAAACGAAGCCCTCACCCGCAGCTTTGACCATCTGGCTGACCTTGCTCAGGGCCGTCGCCAGACCCTCATTGCCACGGACGAGAAAACCTATATCAGCTTTTACACCGACACGCTGCTTTCCAGCTTCGGTTATAATAACCCGGAGATCAACCGGGACATCAACGCTTTTATCAAAGACCACCAGCGCACCCCGGTGAATCCCGCCATTCTGACCACGGAGCTTCAGGAGCAGCTGACAAAGCTTTTGCCCAAGCGGCTCCACCATATCCGCATCGACGGCGCCGACGTCCTCAGCCCTATTTTAAAGGCCCTCACGGTCAACGGGCATTTTAGGTTTTTATGTCTGGAAAAGCCCCCGGCGTTTATGGGCTCTCCCTACGCCGACGCCCTGGTGACTTTGGAGGAGCTTTCCGAGGGGGCCTCCCCTGCTGCGCCGGACACCCTGCTGCCCGAGGCCTCGGCGCTGCGCCAGATTTTGAAGAAGCACCGCGGCATTTTGGCGGGCTGTATCGTGAATCCTGTGCTTTTGGGCCGGGGCATGGTGGCCCGGGAGAAAAACCTGGATTTGCTGTTATCTCAGCTTAAAAAGGCTAAGATTCCTTTGATTTGGGACGACTCCCAGGCGGCTTTTTTCCGTCTGGGCCCGGCTTTTACCAGCGAGCTCTACGGCGCAGAGCCTGACGCCCTCATCTACAGTCACAGAATCACCGAGGGCCGCAGTGTCCATTTTGCAGCCTTATCTAAGAAGCTGTCGAAGCGTCT
Source organism: Eubacterium sp. (assembly GCA_030524435.1). GTDB lineage: Bacteria > Bacillota > Clostridia > Eubacteriales > Eubacteriaceae > Eubacterium. The sequence goes on along the minus strand of JAUNGS010000042.1, from coordinate 1,771 downwards.
GGAGGAGGCGCCTGCCGCCGTGGGCGCCTCGGATATCCCTGGCCTGATTATCCTGCGGAGTCTTTTGAAGCACATTGGTCAAAATCACTATGACCGCAGCACCCGGGATCTGGGCACGCGGATTCAGGGGAAGCTGCGGGCCTTAGAGGCTAACTGCGGCCAGAAGTTTTCTATGGCTGGCCGGGGGCTGACCTGGTTTATCGATTTGCCGTCGACGGAGGACCGCAGGGCTTTTATTGCGGCCATGGCTGAGGCGGGTTATCTGCTGAAGGCGCTGCCGACCAAGGCGGATGCTGTGTTTATCTACCCGCCGCTCTGTCTCAGCGAGGCGAACGCGGATATGCTGATCGAGGCGATGAAGCGGTTTTTTGAGGATCAGTAGTCTTTTCTAGCAGGTGCAGTGAGCGAAAATCTAAATCAATCGCCGGGAAAATGATACGCCCAGCAAGGCTCCCTTTATAAGCCGGTAAAGCAAACTGTGTTTTACCGGCTTATTGCATTTAAACCGCCAGGCGTCGGGCATTTTCCCTCAGATTGATTTAGATTTTCGCCATGATAATTTTTCTCAGCGGGTACAGTGGGGCGAAAACCGAGAATCAATCGCCGGGAAAAATGATACGCCCAGAAAGGCACACTTTATAAGCCAGAAAAATGAAAAGTACTATATCCCTTATCTGAGCATAACCGCCAGGCGTCGGCATTTTTCCCTCAGATTGATTCAGGTTTTCGCCAGGGTAGGATCACTCTCAAAATAAAGCGCCAAAGATGCACTTTAGAAAACTGCGGTTAATCAGAATTCACAGTTATCTATATAATAGCCCTATCACAAATAAATTTGATATTATATACGTGATTCTTTATAATAAAATCAAGAATTTTAAAGGAGGTACTTTCCGTGACAGATCTCGAACTGCTGTCTCTTATACATGGTGGAGAAAATCTTCATGTGGAATTTAAAAAATCCACTAATAAAATTACTAAAGATGTTTATGATACCGTCTGCTCTTTCTCTAATCGGGATGGCGGGATGATTTTTCTTGGCATTGAGGATAACGGCAATATTCTCGGTATCGACCCAGAAGCAGTGGAATCTATTAAAAAAGATTTCATCACATCTGTTAATAATAGCCAAAAAATCAGTCCTCCGCTTTATCTGCAACCCGAAACCTTTCAATTTAATGATCGTATTATCATAATTATTCCAGTTCCTTCCAGCACTCAAGTTTGCCGACACCGTGGACGCATTTTTGACAGAAATCATGAAGCGGACATTGATATTACTGATAATTCTAATATGGTTTACCAGCTATATGCAAGAAAAAATGGCAATTACTTTGTCAACAAAGTCACTTCTTTTCAGTTAGAGGATTTACGTCCTGATTTACTCGAGCGTGTCAGATTGATGGCCGATAGTCGCAGTATGACGCATCCATGGAAGACATTAACAGATAAAGAACTTTTACAAAGTGCTGGTTTGTTTCTTAAAGATACCGAGAAACAGATTGAAGGTATCACAATTGCTGCAATCTTACTATTTGGAAAGGATAATACTATCATGTCTGTTCTTCCCCAACACAAAACAGATGCCATCCTCCGTGTGGAAAATTTAGATCGCTATGATGATAGAGATGTCATCACCACAAACCTACTCGAAACTTATGATCATTTGATTGAATTCGGGAGCCTGTGAAAAAATCTCTGTAAATTAAACAATGCAAAGGTCTTCTATGATAAAATATTAAATCATAGGGGGCCTTTTAATTATGGCAAA
>JAUNGS010000041.1 GCA_030524435.1 Eubacterium sp. | reverse complement strand
CTTTCTCTGGAAAAAGGTTAAAAAAGGCCTCAGCGGCGGCCGTGTGCAGTCGGTGGTCACCAGGATCATCGTTGACCGTGAGGAGGAAATTGCAGCCTTTGAGCCCAAGGAATACTGGGGCCTCGACCTGGATTTAAAGAAAGACGGCAGCGCCTTGGTCTTTCCGGCAAAATTCTATTCGGAAAAGGGCAAGAAGAAAACCATCGAGAATAAGGCGGAGGCCGAGCGGCTGGAGGCTGTGGTCAAGGCCAGCGACATCACCGTGGCTGACGTCCGCAAGCGGGTCAGAAAGCAGAAGCCGCCGCTGCCCTTCACCACCAGTACCCTGCAGCAGGAGGCCTACAAGGTCCTGGGCTTCACCACCCAGCGCACCATGCGCATCGCCCAGCAGCTCTACGAGGGGGTTGAAATTGCCGGCAAGGGGCTGGTGGGTCTGATCAGCTACATCCGTACCGACTCCACCCGTCTGGCCGACGAGGCGGTGGCCGAGGCCAAGGATTTTATTGGCAAGAACTTTGGCGACGACTACCAGGGCGGCGGTCAGAAGGCCTCTAAGAAGAAAAACGTCCAGGACGCCCACGAGGGGATCAGACCTTCGTCGGTGTTCAACCTGCCCGAGGAGGTCCAGGGCTCCCTGGAAAAGGATCAGTACAGGCTCTACCGCTTGATTTGGGAGCGGATGGTGGCCAGTCAGATGGCCGACGCTCAGTATTACGTCACCGATGTGGATGTGGCGGCGGCGGACCTTTTGTTCAAGGCCAAGGGTGAAACCGTCAAATTCCGCGGCTTCACAGCCATTTACAAAAACACCTCCGCGGCGGAGAAGGAGGAAAGCGGCCGCTTGCCGGAGCTCGAGTCCGGTGAGGCCCTGAAGCTCGTCAAAATTAAAAAGGAACAGAAATTCACCAAGCCGCCCTCAAGGTACACCGAGGCCTCTCTGGTCAAAATCTTAGAGGAAAAGGGCATCGGCCGTCCCAGTACCTACGCCCCCACCATTGCCACCATCAAAAACCGCGATTACGTGGAGGTCGTAGACAAGCACTTTATCCCCACGGAGCTGGGCATCACCGTCACCAAGCTCATGAAGGAATACTTCGAGGACATCGTCAACCTCACCTTCACGGCGGAGATGGAGGAGCGGCTGGATAAGGTGGCCGACGGCGAAAACGACTGGGTCAGCCTCATCGAAAACTTCTACACTGGCTTTAAAAAGGAATTGGACCACGCCCAGGAGGCCGCCCAGTCCGTCACCATCGCCGATCCGGAGTCCGATGTGGACTGTGAGCTCTGCGGCCGGAGAATGGTCATTAAAAAGGGAAAATACGGCCGATTCTTGGCCTGTCCGGGCTTCCCTGAGTGTAAAAACACCAAGCCCTACTTTGAAAAAACCGGCGGCATCTGTCCGAAGTGCGGCGGGGATCTGGTCAAGCGCACCTCCAAGAAGGGGAGAACCTTCTACTCCTGCGCCAACTACCCCGACTGCGACTATATGAACTGGGATCTCCCGGTGCCGGAAAAATGTCCCCAGTGCGGCAACACCATGTTCCAGAAGGGACTGGGCAAGCGCAAGAAAATTTACTGTGCCGAGTGCGGCTTTGAAAAGCCGGCGGATCAAAAATAGGCTTTTGAAAAGATTTAAGCTTTATCTGCTACAATAAGCCAAGACGCCAAAGCCCGAGCTTTTAAAGCGGGAGGCGGCTGTGATTATATATAAAGCGAGGAAAAGACAATGTTTCATGCAACAACCATTGTAGGCATACGCCATAACGGCCAGGTGGCCATCGCCGGCGACGGTCAGGTGACCATGGGTGAGAGCACCATCATGAAGGCCACGGCCAGAAAAATCAGAAAGATTTACAACGATCAGGTGCTGGTGGGCTTTGCGGGCTCTGTGGCCGACGCCTTTACCCTGTGTGAGCGCTTCGAGCACAAAATCGAACAGTACAACGGCAACCTAAAGCGGGCGGCGGTGGAGCTGGCCAAGGACTGGCGCTCCGACAAGGCCTTGAGAAAGCTGGAGGCCCTGCTCATCGTCATGAATAAAGAAGATATGCTGGTGCTCTCGGGCAGCGGCGAGGTCATCGAGCCCGACGACGATATTGCGGCCATCGGCTCCGGGGGCAACTATGCCCTGGCGGCGGCCAGGGCCATGAAGCGCCACTCGGATTTAAGCGCCAAGGAAATCGCCAGGGAGGCCCTGCAGATCGCCTCGGAGATCTGCGTCTACACCAACGACAATATCCGCGTGGAAGAGCTGAACTAGGAGGACGCCATGGCCATTGAAATGAAAGCTTTAACCCCCAAGAGAATCGTCGAGGAGCTGGACCGGTTCATCATCGGTCAGGAACCGGCGAAAAAGGCGGTGGCGGTTGCCCTAAGGAACCGCTACCGCAGAACCCTGCTCTCCGAGGAAATGCGGGATGAGTTCACCCCCAAAAATATCATCATGATGGGCCCCACCGGGGTGGGTAAAACAGAGATCGCCAGACGCATCGCCAAGCTGGTGTCGGCGCCCTTTATCAAGGTGGAGGCCACGAAGTTCACCGAGGTGGGCTACGTGGGCCGGGATGTGGAATCCATGGTCCGAGATCTGGTGACCACCTCCATCAGAAAGGTGCAGCAGGAGAAGATGAAGGAGGTCTACGCCAAGGCCGAAGCCCGGGCCAACGAGCTGCTGGTGGATATCCTTGCGCCCTCCAAAAAGAAAAAGGAAACCTTAAAAAATCCCTTTGAGATCCTGATGCGCGGCGGCAAGCCCGAGGCGGCGGCGCCGGCGGACACCAAAACCGAGGCGGAAAGGGCCGAGGAGGAAAGAAACCACAAGGCCAAGCGGGAAGCCATTGCCGCCGATTTGGCGGCGGGCAAGCTGGAGGACGACATCGTAGAGATCGAGGTCGCCGACGACAGCGCCAAAACCATCGGCGTTTTGGGCGGCATGAGCGAGGATATGAGCGTCAATATCAACGAGATCCTCGGAGATTTCCTGCCCAAGAAAAAGAAAAACCGCCGGGTCAAGGTCAAGGATGCCAGGAAGCTTCTCACCAACCAGGAGGCCCAGAAGCTCATCGATATGGATGAGGTCAAGGAGATTGGCCTCAGGGAGGCAGAGCAGAACGGCATCATCTTCATCGACGAAATCGACAAGATCATCGGAAGCGGCAACGCCCATGGCCCGGACGTATCCCGGGAGGGCGTTCAGCGGGATATCCTGCCCATCGTTGAGGGCAGCACCATCACAACCAAGTACGGCCCGGTCAAAACGGACTTTATCCTGTTCATCGGCGCCGGGGCCTTCCACGTGGCCGATATCTCCGACATGATCCCCGAGCTCCAGGGCCGTTTCCCCATCACCGTCACCCTGGACAGCCTCACCGAGGAAAACTTTAAGCAGATTCTGATCCAGCCGGAAAATTCTGTCATTCGTCAGTACCAGCAGCTCTTAAAAACCGAGGGCGTGGAGCTGGTCTTTGACGAGGAAGCCATCGAGCGTCTGGCCCAGATTGCCTGCCGCCAGAACGAAGAGGATGAGAACATCGGCGCCCGCCGTCTCCACACGGTGTTGGAAAAGCTGCTGGAGGAAATCTCCTTCTACGCCTCGGACTACGATGCCGACGTCTTTACGGTCACAAAGGCCTATGTGGACTCCGTCTTTAAAATTGAGGATGGAGATCGGAGCTACGCGAAGTATTTGATATAATCTATGTAAAAAGCTGCCCCCACAGGCAGCTTTTTTATACACAATATGCACCCTGTTAGTTGTTATAAATGCTGCTTAAAATATTAACTCAACCTTAAGTGCTGTTCAAATCCCTTGAGCACGCCTAAAAATATTGATATAATATAGGGGAAAGGGAATTTCAGCAGTGTATCCAGAGAAATCTACGCCACCATCAGGAATGTTGTAAATATTTCCGATGTGGATGTGTATGTTAAAAACGAAAATGAGGAGGGAAAGATCAATATGTGTGAAGCCTTACAGCAGATAAGAGAAGATGGTATCAGGATCGGAGAAAAGCGAGGGATCGCCCTTGGGGAAAAACAGGGTATTCAGAAAGTAGCTAAAGAATTGCTGAAAAATAATCATCCAATTCCATATGTCGCTGAGGTGACCAAATTGAGCGTGATTGAAGTAGAAGAACTCAAACGGACAATGTAAACGAGGGGGCAGGGCCACAGCCCTGCTCTTTTCGTATCGAAGTGCGGGCCATCAAAGACGCAGAAGCCTACGATGAGGATCTCATGGTAATATTTGCTTTAAAAGGGTCGAAAAGCTAGAGCAGCTGTTGCTGCTTCAACAGTATATCCAGAGAAAATTAGTGTTTAAAGCTGCCCGTGGGGGCAGCTTTTTTAAAGTTTTGCAAAGGGAAAATCATATTTGATAATTTATTAACGCTTGCTATCAATAAGTTTGAATGGTATAATTTAAAAAAAGTAAACGTAAACATTACCAAAACAAGTATTTTTATGGATGTTAAAGTTTGAACAATGGTGTGGTCAGAAATCAGTAAAGATGAGATAAGCTGTGGAGAAAAATAAGATGAACGTATCACTTCAGAATATCTGCAAGGAGTATTCAAAGAAAAATGGCAAGAAGGTCATTTTAAAAGACATTAATATGTCCCTTGAAATAGCTCAAAAGAATATTTACGGGCTTGTGGGGCCCAATGGTGCGGGAAAGACAACCCTGTTAAAGATTGTCGCTTCCTTATTATATCCGTCTTCAGGCGGTATTCATTTGGGGGAAAATGACACAGGTGTAAACTACGAGGATTGGGCTTACCGTCATATTTCATTTTTACTGCCGGGAGACAGAAATTTGTATTATCGCAATACCCTCGAGGAAAACGCCCTGTACTATGGTGTGCTTAAAGGGATTGATAAAAAAGAAATTCGTCAGCGGCTGGATTATTATTTAAAACGGCTGTCAATGACCGATAAACGAAGGGATATTGTGGGCAACATGTCCTCAGGGGAGCGCAAAAAAGCAGAGATTATTGCGGCCTTGTGTACAAAGCCCCGGCTGCTTATTATGGATGAGCCCTCCTGGGGGCTGGATATTGATGCTGTTGCAGCCCTGAAGGAAACCATCAAGGATACGGTAGAAAATTCAGATGTTACGGTGATTCTGTCCTCCCACGATATCAATCTTCTCAGTAATCTCTGCAATACATATTATTTTCTAAATAAGGGTGTACTGAAGCAAAGCATCAAAAAAATCTTAGATTACAGCGAGATAGAAGTCATGTACAATAGATTCATCAATGAGGAAAAGTAATGAAAAATAAAATCGACGCCTTTCTCTGTGAATATACCCTGTGTGTGAAAAGACAGCTCAGATATAAAATGAGCTGGGTATCCGATATTATACTGTTTACCATTGTGTTTTATGCGATTTTTATTTTATTTGGCTCCGAGGATGCAACCACTCAGCAAACCATCAACACCTTTATTGGCTATATCTATTGGCAAATCAGCAGTATTTGTTTGGGAATTTCTGCAAGCGCAGTCAGGGAAGATGCTATGATCGGGATGCTGGAAATGAAAATCATGTCAAAGGTACCGATGACCGTGCTGTTGTTTGCAAAACTAATGGCAAGTTTGTTGGCGGAAATCACCTCAATTGTCGCAGTAACTGTGATTGCAGCTTTCTTTTGGAGCTACGGTGCAGCAGAAATATTCCAGATTCTCTGCAGCCTGCTGATCTACCTGCCCAGTCTCTTTGGAATGTTCGGCTTTGGATTGATCTTTGGCGGGTTGGCCTTAAAGGAAAAAAATCTTGGTCAGCTGATATTTTTAGTTCAGATTCTGCTGCTGTTCTGCAGCAGTGTTTTCCATGAATCCTTCCCGGCCCTTTCCTTTGTCATTCCCTATGCCTATGGCATAGATATTGCACGGATGTGGATTAATACTGGATTGCTGTCCTCCTATAGTATTTTAATCTATCTGGGCGTCAACTGTGTATGGTTTATTGTTGGAAAGCTGTTTTTTGAAAAGCTGCTGGAAAAAAATAAGCGAGAGGGATGGTTTAGCTCCTATTAATTTTAAAAGGGAGGCCTGGATCAAAGCCCCTGTATTGTTGTTTATCAAGACTGTAAACGCAAAGCGCTTTTATGCAAAAATAAAGCATAAAAGCGCTTTCTCTGTTTTCCCCCACAAAAAACACCGTCCTTATTTTGAATTCCAGCCCAATTCATAGTATAATAAAATATTCAGAGCAGACCGCAGCGCTGCGGCTTTGAGGCTTGTGGCAAAGGCGCTGAGATTTCAGGGATTGGTCCGGGAGGAAAATGACTGTGACGAAGAAAAAAAGATTTATCCCCTATGGCAAGCAGGGTGAGGAGAAATTTGAAAAGGGTGAGGAGCGGGATATTCTCGTTAAAAATGATGGTGATCCCTCCCAGAGGAAAAAGACGGATACCCGGGGCGCCTTCAAATGGAAGGAGAGCCGGCCGGAGGATTACGAGCTTTTGAGAAGGGCCCAGGAGAGCAGCCTGAAGGTCAGCGACCTGGAGGCGGTGAAGCTCATCGAGCGCAGCGCCCGGGGGATGGGGATCCTGCAGGGGGAGACTGCACTGAGGGACGGCGAGCTTCATTTGAGGCCGGAGCTTCGGGCATCGTCGGATGCCTGGAACGGCACCCAGCTTCAGCTGGGATTTAAAATTGGAGGGGAGCGCTTTTACGCCGTCAAGGACCTCAGGGCCTTGCTGAATCGCTTTGAAAACGGGGAGGAATACCAGTATGGAAAATTTCTTGTGGCGGAGCACCGGGTGGAAAATCTGGACCTCAAAAGCCAGGGCTATCTGAAATTTATCCGGTCCTATTTTGAGGATTTAGATGCCCTGGAGCGTGTGGGCTATTACAGCGCCTCCTGGTCCGGTGCCAAAAAGGAGCTGCCCCTCTACGGCACCCAGATGGACGCCTGGTTTGACTTGATGGCGCAGGAAGCGCAGATCAGCGTCAACGGCAGCCAGTTGCTTCTGGCACAGGGGCGCCCCGCCATCGGTGTGGCAATTTCCAAGGCCCAGGGCCTCTGGGAGGTGTCCCTTTTGGGAGACAGGCTTATGGTATTCTCTGGCCTGAAGGGCAGCTATCTGCTCTGGGATCAGGTTTTTTACGTGTACGGCGGCCTTTTGGAGGAGCGTCTTTCGGCCTTTCTCGAGACCTTGATTTACAAGCGGGAGCTCAGGGTTTGTGAGAAGGACATGCCCGCCTTTTACCAAAATGTGCTGCTGCCCCTCAAGGGCAGTATCGAAATCGAGGGGGAGGACAGTCTGCCCGATTGGGGGGCCAAGCCCCTGCAGGCCAGGGTTTATCTGGATGTGCCCCAGAAGGACAGGGTGGCGGGGAAGGTGATCTTTGCCTACGGCGAGGAGGAGCACGAGGGCTTTCAGCCCAAAAGCCTTGCCAAGAGCCAAAACCTCATGGTGGAGTACGCCCTGGAGCATCTGCTCAAGCACTATCTGCCGGGCTATGATTTTTCCGGAAATTTCAGATATCTGGACGCCGCAGCCAATGAGGAGCTTCTCTTCGATCTTTTTGACACGGGGCTGGACAGCCTCAGTCAGCAGGCGGAGCTTTACGTCACCGATGAGTTTAAAAGCTTTGGAATCACCCCCAGGGCCAGCATTCAGGTGGGGGTCAGGGTTCAGGGAAAGCTTTTGGACTTGGATATCGATATGGGAGATCTCGACGCCGGGGAGCTTTTGGGCATCCTTGAGGCCTATCGGGAAAACCGCCGCTACTACCGCCTGAAAAGCGGCGGCTTTGCTGCCCTGAGGGACAGTGCCCTGGGGCGTTTTGCGGAGCTGGTGGACAATTTGGAGCTGGAGGGTCAAATCCTCCAGGGAAAGCAGCTTCAGGTGCCGAAATTCAGGGCTTTGTACTTAGACACCCTGTTTAAGGAGAGCCGGGGCCTAAGCTACCGCCGGGACGAGCAGTTCAAAAAAATGGTCCGGGATGTACACAATGTCTCGGATGCGGATTTTCAGGTGCCAGAGGCCTTGCAGGGGATTCTCAGGAATTATCAGAAAACAGGCTTTAGATGGATGCGAACCATCGAGGCCTGGGGCTTTGGCGGCATCCTGGCCGACGATATGGGGCTGGGCAAAACCCTGGAAACCATCGCCCTTTTGGCCGATTCCTACGGCTCGGGGCGGGCGGCAAAGCCTTCGCTGATCGTCTGCCCCGCCTCCCTGATTTTAAACTGGGAGAGCGAGCTCGGACGCTTTGCACCGGAGCTGTCGGTGGCGGCCATTATGGGAAGTGCCGGAGAGCGCCGCCGTCTGATTCAAAATACCGAGGCCAAAATTTGGCTGACCTCCTACGAGCTTCTAAAACGGGATATTCACCACTACGAGGGTGTGGCCTTCCATTACGAGATCGTCGATGAGGCCCAGTACATCAAGAATCACACTACCCAGAATGCCAAGGCCATCAAGGTCATCGACAGCGCCGTGCGCTTTGCCCTGACGGGGACGCCGGTGGAAAACAGCCTGGCGGAGCTCTGGTCGATCTTCGATTTTCTGATGCCTGGCTACCTCTACACCTATCCGAGATTTCGGGAGCGCTTTGAGATTCCCATCGTCAAGGAGGACAGCGCCCAGGCGGTGGCGGCGCTGACGCGGATGACGTCGCCCTTTATCTTAAGACGCCTCAAGGCCGAGGTGCTGGCGGAGCTGCCCCAAAAGGTGGAATCCACGGTTTACGTCTCCATGGAAAAGGCGCAGCGCCAGCTCTATTTGGCCAATATCGCCCGGATGCGCCAGAGCCTGGAGGAGAACGGGGGAGAGAATAAGATCCAGGTGCTGTCCATGCTCACCCGCCTCAGACAGCTTTGCTGCGAGCCGGGGCTGATCTACGAAAACTACCGCACAGAAAGCGGCAAGCTTTCGGCCTGCATGGCCCTCATCGAGCAGTCCTTGTCCTCGGGCCACAGAATCCTGGTGTTTTCCCAATTTACGACAATGCTGTCGCTATTGGAGAAGGAGCTCGGCAAACGAGACATCAGCTTTTATACCCTGACGGGCAGCACCCCGGCGGCGAAGCGGCTGTCTGTGGTCAACGCCTTCAATGCCGGCGGAGCCCAGGTCTTTTTGATCTCCTTAAAGGCCGGCGGCACAGGCCTCAATCTCACCGGGGCGGACGTGGTGATCCACTATGATCCCTGGTGGAACAGAAGCGCCCAGAATCAGGCCACCGACAGGGCCCACCGCATTGGCCAGAAGCGCAGCGTCCAGGTTTACAACCTCATCTGCCGGGATACCATCGAGGAAAAAATTCAGAGGATGCAGGAAAAGAAATCGGCCCTGGCGGAGATGGTTATGGCCGAGGGCGGAGGGCAGCTGGGGCAGATGAGCCGAGAAGAAATTTTGTCGCTTTTTAGCTAGGAGGTGCAGGGTGGACTATCGAATTGTGCGATCCAAAAGAAAAAGGCTGGCCATTTACGTCAAGGCCGACGGCAGCGTGGAGGTGCGGGCGCCCTTAAAGTATCCAGAATCGGAAATCAGACGCTTTGTCGAAGAAAAGGCAGACTGGATTGAGGCCCACAGCCAGGCTGCCAAGGCGCGCCAAAAACAAAGGGAGGCTTTCACCCTGGCTATTGGAGACACCCTGAGGCTGATGGACGGGCGGTATCCGCTGGTGTCTGGAAAAAAAGCCTGCTTTGACGGCCATTGCTTTTTTGTCCGGCTGGAGGAGGAGATCAAGCCCCAGGTTGTCGCCCTCTACAGACAGGCGGCCCGGGAGATTATAGGAGAGAAGGTGGCCCACTGGGAGCCTCGGGTCGGCGCCAGCGCCGCTGGTATTAAGATCAACGGCGCCAGGACCCGCTGGGGCTCCTGCTCGGGGAAAAACAGCCTGAATTTTTCCTGGCGGCTGATGATGGCACCGGAGGCTGCGGTGGATTACGTGGTAGTTCACGAGCTCTGTCATATCCTCGAGCGCAACCATTCCCAAAACTTTTGGGCCCAGGTGGCAAGGGTCATGCCGGACTACAGGCTGCGCCAGCAGCAGCTGAAGGCTCTGGCCCTTCAGCTGTCCCGGGAAGATTGGGAGGTCTAGTTTTTTTGACCGGAACACGACAGCGGTTTAAAGTATAAAATTAATTTTTAAATTTGAAAGATTCATACAATAAACTTTCAAAAAAGTCTTTAGAATCCCTTGAATGAGGTTTAGTAAAAGCTTAAATTGCATAATGTTTCTTAAAAAATTCATAATCCCAAAAGAAATTTATGCAAATTTAAGCTTTTTCGTGTATAATAAACTCATCAATTACTTAAAAATGGGGGTGCCATTGTGGTAAATGTTTATTCCGAGACCAGACCAGAGGTGCTGGAGCTCATTGAAAAGGTTAAAAAAAATAGTTATATTGATCCATCCCTTTACAGTAAGTACAACGTCAACCGCGGTCTCAGGGATCTCAATGGCAACGGGGTCTTAACGGGCCTCACGGAAATTTCAGAAATTCAGTCCCATAAAATGATCGACGGCAAGAAGGTTCAGTGTGACGGCGAGCTTTATTACCGGGGCATCAACGTCCAGGATATCATCCAGGGCTTTATCAAGGACAAGCGCTTTGGCTTTGAGGAGGTCGCCCACCTGCTTATTTTTGGCGATCTTCCCGGGAAAAAGGATCTGGAAACCTTCACCAAGGTATTGTCCCACTATAGAAATCTGCCCACCAACTTTGTCCGGGATATCATCATGCAGGCCCCCAGCCGGGATATGATGAACACCCTGGCCAGAAGCGTCTTAACCCTGTTTTCTTACGATGACTACGCCAGCGACACCTCTCTGCCCAACGTCCTCAGACAATGTCTGGAGCTCATCGCCCTGTTCCCTTTAATGGCTGTCTACGGCTATCAGGCCTACTGCCATTACGAATTGGGCCAGAGCCTTTATATTCACTCCCCCCAGCCCCATCTCTCCACGGCAGAAAATATCCTTCACATTCTGCGCCCCGACAGCCAGTACACCGAGCTGGAGGCCAGGCTTCTGGATATTGCCCTGGTGCTTCACGCAGAGCACGGCGGCGGGAACAACTCCACCTTCACCTGCCATGTGGTCACCTCCTCGGGCACCGACACCTATTCTGCCATTGCGGCGGCGCTGGGATCTCTGCGGGGGCCCAAGCACGGCGGCGCCAACATCAAGGTCGTTGAGATGTTCGAGGACATGAAGGCCTCCCTCGATGATTGGGATGACGAGGACGCCCTCCGGGAATACCTGAAGAAGCTGCTCAACAAAGAAGCCTTTGACCACGCCGGCCTCATCTACGGTATGGGCCACGCCATCTATTCCAAGTCTGATCCCAGGGCTGAGGTCTTTAAAAAATTCGTCGGCAACCTGGCCGAGGAAAAGGGGCGTATGGACGAATTTCGTCTTTACTCCAACGTCGAACGGCTGGCGCCCCAGGTCATCGCCGAGGAGCGTAAAATCTACAAGGGCGTCAGCGCCAACGTAGACTTCTACAGCGGCTTTGTCTATCATATGCTCGGGCTCCCCACCCAGCTGTACACCCCGATTTTTGCCATTGCCAGAATCGCCGGCTGGAGCGCCCATCGTCTGGAAGAGCTCATCAACCAGGGCAAGATCATTCGCCCGGCCTATATGAACGTCCATGAACGCAGACCCTATGTACCTTTGGAGGAACGTTAAGGCTGCCTGAAAAATCAAGACCCGGTTTGCGCCGGGTTTTTTGTATTTATAAAGCAATTTTAAAGTTTTCGCGTGCTATAATGGGGCGAGAAGTCAGAGGACGGCGGCGGTCCCGGCTTGATAAAAGTAAAATAGAGACGTCTGTTTAACCGTCAGTTGACGTCAAAAAGAAATACGAGAATTAAAAGAATTGGAGGAAAATCAAATGAAGGAAATTTTTAACCGCGCCAGCGTGCGGGTCTTCAAGGATACACCGGTAGAAAAGGAAAAGATCACAGCCCTGCTTAAAGCGGCTATGCAGGCGCCTTCGGCGGGCAACCAGCAGCCCTGGGAATTTATTGTGGTGGAGGATAAGGATACCCTAGAAAAGCTTTCTCACACCGATGCCTACTCTAAATTTGTGGCCAAGGTGCCGGCGGCCATCGTTGTGTTGGGCAACACCGACGAAATGCGTTTTCCGGAGCACTGGGAGCAGGATTTAGGCGCAGCCTCAGAAAATATTTTGCTGGAGGCCGTCAGCCAGGGCCTGGGTGCCGTATGGCTGGGAGTAGCCCCGCTGGAGGACAGAATGGCGCACATCCGTCAGGTCTTTGAGCTGCCTGAAAATATCAAGCCCTACTGCATCATTCCCTTCGGCTATGCCAAAAAAAGCTACGAGACAGAGAGCAGATACAACGAGGAACGGGTACACTACGAAAAATACTAAGCTTCATTTTAAAGATCGACAAAGCGTCGGTCTTTTTCTTTTTTGAAACATGACAACTCAATTCCTGTAATCGTTATGGTATTGTACCAGTTAAAAAAAATGTGTATAATTTTAAAGCTATTAAATCGAAAATTGATACAATCCAATAAAGTACAGGAGTTTACATGGCAGCGGAAAATACGAAAAAGCAATCCCTTTTTAAATTGACCTGGCCGATCTTCATCGAGCTGTTTTTGCAGATGCTGGTGGGCAATATGGACCAGATGATGGTGGGGCAGGTGTCCACCACCGGCGTTGGCGCCATCGGCAATTCCAACCAGATCATCAATGTACTGCTGATCTCCTTCAGCATCATCTCCCTGGCCACAACCATTCTGGTTTCCCAGAATATGGGGGCGAAAAACTACAAAAACGTGTCCACAATCTACACCCTGGCCCTGTTCGTCAACCTGTTTTTCTCCATTGTCATCAGTGCAGTGCTCTTGATTTTCACCCATCAGATTTACGGGCTTTTGCAGGTGCCGGCGGAGATCATGCAGGAGACGGTGAACTATACCAGAATCATCGGCGCAGGACTTTTTCTGCAGGCGGTATTTTTGACCTTCTCGGCCATTTTTAGAAGCAACTACCTGATGAAGCAGACCATGATCGTTTCGGTGATTATGAATGTGCTCAACATCGTAGGCAATTATATTTTAATCAACGGCATCGGTCTGCCGGCGCCCCTGGGCGTCGTGGGGGCGGCCATCTCCAGCGATATCTCAAAGCTGGTGGGGGTTGTCATCGTCGCGGTGCTCTTTAAAAAGAAGATTCGTCCGGGGATGTCTCTAAAAACCCTGAAGCCCTTTCCTGTGGACATGCTGAAGCGGCTTTTGTTCATCGGTGTTCCCTCGGGGGGAGAGACCCTGTCCTACACCCTGAGCCAGACCGTGACCATGGGCTTCGTCAATCTCTGCGGCACGGTGGTTATCCCCACCAGGGTCTACGCCGTCATGTTTGCCATGCTGACCTACCTCTACAGCAACGCCATCTCCCAGTCCTCCCAGGTACTGGTAGGGCACATGATCGGCGCCCGGTCCTACGAGGATGCGGACAAGCGGACCATGGCCACCATTCGCTCCTCGGTCATCGTCTCGGTGATTATGGCGACCTTGATCTATATTTTCAGTGATCAAATCTTCGGCATCTTTACCACAGATCCCCAGGTCCTTGCCCTGGGCAAGCAGGTCATGTTCATCGACATCTTCCTGGAAATCGGCCGGGCCGTCAACATGGTTATGGTGCGCTCCCTCCAGGCGGCCAACGACATCCTCTTTCCCATCGGCCTGGGCATCGGCTCCCAGTGGTTTGTGTCGGTGGTGTTGTGCTACGTTTTAGGTATTTATCTTGGCTGGGGACTTGTGGGGATTTGGATCGCCATGGCCTGCGATGAAATCCTCAGAGCCATCATGTTTATGATTCGCTGGAAGAGGCGGCGGTGGATGGCCCTCAGCATTAAGAATGAGATTCGGAATGAAACGATGTAAAGCATCGTTGACAGATTATTTTACAAAAGATCTTTATTAAAAAATTAGGCATCAATCGAAGAAGATTGGTGTCTTTTTTAATGCAGAAGAGTATTTAAGCAGCAGCTTCAAGGATAAAGCAAGCGGAATTTCAAGGAATTCATTCCATAAAACGATAAAAAATAAGAAATTTTAGGAATTGATTCCTTAAAATGATCAAAAATCGGAAAATTAAAGAATTAATTCCTTAAATATGCTATTATATTTAAAAATAAGGAATCCATTCCTTGAAAAGGAGCGCATTATGCAGCAAATCACAAGACAAGACTATCTAAATTGGCTGATTCGTTGGCAAGGCCGTCAAATTATCAAAGTGATCTCTGGCGTTCGACGTTGTGGTAAATCTACTCTGTTTGCTCAATATCAGAAATATTTGATAGATAACAATGTGGGAAAAGATCAGATTATTTTTATTAATTTTGAAGATTTGAGCTATGAAGCGCTGACGGATTACAAGGCTTTGTACCTGTATTTGAAGGATCGTCTTGCAGAAAATAAAATGAATTATATCTTTCTGGATGAGGTACAGCATGTAAAGCAATTTGAAAAGGCGGTGGATGCTCTCTATGTTCAGGAAAATTGTGATATCTATATCACTGGTTCAAATGCTGCCCTATTATCTGGAGAGCTGGCGACACTGCTTTCAGGCAGGTATGTTGAATTAAAAATGCTGCCCCTGTCCTTTAAAGAATACCACAGCGCTTTTCCCGAAGAAACACTCCAGGCAAGCTTTAATCGCTATATCAGTCAGGGAAGCTTTCCGTATCCAGTTAAATACAGTCTCGATGCAGCAGAGGTCCGTGAGTATCTCCAGGATATTTATAATTCAATTCTTTTGAAGGATGTGGTCGCCCGCAATCATATTACAGATATAGCGAATCTTGAAAGAATCGTACAGTTTTTAATGCATAATGTTGGCAATCGTGTGTCGGCTGTGAAAATTGCCAACACATTAAAGTCCCAGGGAAAGGGAATAGATCCTAAAACCGTCGATAAATATATCCGGGGGTTAACAGATAGTTTAATGTTTTATCCAGCGCGCAGCTATAATATTAAAGGGAAGGCCTATCTGACCAATCAGCCCAAATACTATGCGGTTGATTTGGGTATCAGACAAATGCTGACGGCTGGTCGAGACAGCAATATTGGATATATTTTAGAAAATGTCATTTATCTTGAGCTGCGAAGACGATATCCCCAGGTTTTTGTGGGCAGTTTGGATAATGGAGAGGTGGATTTTGTCGCAATTGATAAAAATGAACGCCTTAGCTATTATCAGGTGGCGGCAACAACCCTGGATGACAATACTCTGAAACGGGAGCTGGCCCCTTTTAAACAGATTGAAGACAACTATCCCAAATACCTCATTACCCTGGATACCTTTTTTGCCAATGCGGATTATCAGGGAATTCTCAAGGTGAATGCTGTGGATTGGCTGTTGGGGGAAGCGTAGAGATCTGGATTTTTAAACTGTAAAATAGTTTTGTGAATTCCCCCGCTCAATCTTCATAAATTTTTAAGATTTCCCTTAGGTTATTTTTAATGAAATTAGGATAAACTATAAAGCATCACAAAATAACGGAGGCAAAAATGAAAAAGAAGCGCATTGTCGTCGCGGTGATCGTGGTTGCAGCGATTGTTGCGGCAGTGGGAATATGGGCCAGCACCAGAAGTGCAGCGCCGGCTGCCACGGCGGTGGACACCGGGGCCCTGGCCAAAACGAATATTCAGCGGACCATCGACACTAGCGGTACCATCGAGAGCACCTCGGTGGAGCAGGTCAGCAATATGACGAATATCCCGGTGTGGGACGTGGACGTTGAACTGGGGAACTACGTCTCCCGGGGGGACAGGCTGTGCAGGCTGTACGCCGAGGAAACCGATACCTGGGAGAGCGTCTACGCGACGGTGGACGGCACCATCACGGAGATCAATGCCGTCAACGGCGCACCGGCAAACGGCGTGCTTTTTACCATTGAAAATACCAATAGTCTGAAGGTCGTCACCCGATTTAAAGAAAGCGATATCGGCACGGTGACCACGGGGATGCCTGTCACCATCACAACCGACGCCACCGGAGATCGCGAGTACCAGGGAACTCTTTTGAGCATTGCCCCCACGGCGGTGAAGTCAAGCAGCACGACGGCGGCCCAGACAGCTCAGTCCACGACCTCCTCCCCGGAATTTGAGGCGGTGGTCTCCATCGACTCTCCCATCGACGGGCTGCGCATCGGTATGAACGCCGATCTGAAGACGGTGGTGGAGGAGCGCGCAGATATTTACAGCGTGGCCTACGACGCACTGACCAAGAATGCGGCGGGGGAAAACTGCATCCTCGTGGCGGCGGATGAAAAGGACGGCGTCTACACCGTCAAGGAAATCAAGGTGGACACGGGCATTGAATCTGACTTTGCGGTGGAAATCGCCAGCCCAGAGCTCACAGACGGCCTTCCGGTCATCACCAATGTGTCGGCGGTCAAGGCCGGAGATCAGGTCACCCTGACCCAGGATCAAGGGGCAGACAATGCACAGCAATAAGATCATTGAGATGAGGGGCATCGTCAAACGCTTTTACGTGGGCTCTCCCAACGAGCTGGAAATTCTCCACGGCATCGATCTGGACGTTTTTGAGGGAGAGTTTATCTCCATCGTCGGGGCCTCGGGGTCGGGAAAATCCACCCTAATGAACATTATCGGCGCCCTGGACACCCCCACCGAGGGCAGTTATTTCTTAGATGGCTTAGAGATCAGCAAGATCAAGGACAGCGGTCTCTCCAAAATCAGAAACCAGAAAATTGGCTTTGTCTTCCAAAATTTCAACCTGATTCCCAGATCCACAGCCCTGAGCAACGTGGCCCTGCCCATGCTCTACGCCGGTGTTCCCAGGGGCGAGCGCAGAAAGCGAGCCAAGGAGCTTTTGGCATTGGTGGATATGGAGGACCGGGCCACCCACAGGCCCAACGAGCTCTCCGGCGGACAGAAGCAGCGGATTGCCCTGGCCCGGGCCATGATCAACGACCCCGCCATCATTCTGGCCGACGAGCCCACCGGCGCCCTGGACAGCCAGACAGGGCGCATGGTCATGGATATTTTTCACAGGCTGCACACAGAGCAGGGCAAGACCATTGTGCTGATCACCCACAATCCGGAGCTGGCCGAGGAAACCCAGCGCATTGTGACCCTGAAGGACGGCAGTATTGTGGATATCAGGGCAGGCAGGGGCAGAAGGGAGCAGCGTAATGAATCTCTTTGAAAATATGATCCTGGCCTTAGAGGGGCTGCGGTCCAACAAAATGCGGGCGCTTTTGACCATGCTGGGGATTATCATCGGCATCGGCTCGGTCATCGCCATCATGTCCCTGGGGGACGCCATGACCAGTACGGTGACCCAGGCCATGGAAAACCTCGGGGGCAAGAATATCGAGGCCTACCTGATGCCCAAGGATCTGGAGTCCGGCAGCTATACAATAGATGAAGATGATCTCTTCACCGACGAGCGCATCGCCCAGTACAAGGCGCGCTATGGCGATGAAGTCAGAGGGGTCAGCGTTTATACGGAAATCGGCGCTGCCCAAACCGTGGATACCCTGCCTGCGGCGGATCTTAAGATCACCGGAATCAACGAGGACTACGCCCAGGTTCAAAACGTCAATATCGTCTCCGGCAGAACCATCAGTCAGCGGGATGTCCAGGGCAGCCGGAGGGTGGCGGTGATCTCCAGCATTCTGGCAAAACAGCTCTTTGGCGAGGCCGATCCCATCGGCAAGACCCTGAAGGCTGAGACCACCCAGGCCACCGAAAGCTTTGCCATCGTAGGCGTCTACCAGGATCCCAAGGAGAACAGTGATCAGAGTGCCATGATCACGGCCATGACCAGCGATGGCAGCAGCCGGTCTACAGTGTATATTCCGGTGAGCACGGTGGCGGAGATGACAGGGGAAAGCTCGGGAAGCTATTCCAGCATTGTCATCATGACGGCCAGCGACGTAGACTCAGCGCAATTTGCTCAGACCACCGCAGAATTTTTCAACCGCCTGCTGCCCAAGGACAGCAGTGCCCAGGTAGAGGCCATGAGCATGGAGAGCGTCGTGGGTGAAATGCAGAGCATGATGTCCACCCTGTCGGTGGCCATCGCCGTCATCGCCGGCATCTCGCTTTTGGTGGGGGGCATCGGCGTCATGAACATCATGCTGGTCTCCGTCACCGAGAGAACTCGGGAGATCGGCATCCGAAAGGCCCTGGGGGCCAGAAACAGCGCCATTCGCATCCAGTTTATCGTGGAGTCCATCATCATCTGCGTCATCGGCGGGATCTTCGGGATCCTTCTGGGCAGCGGCCTGGCGGCCCTGGGGGGCGTCCTGATGGAGGTGGCGGTGGTGCCCTCGGTGTCCTCGATTCTCATCGCCGTGATCTTTTCCATGGTCATCGGCGTGTTCTTTGGCTACTATCCGGCCAACAAGGCTGCCAAGCTGGATCCCATCGAGGCGCTGCGCTACGAATAATAAGTTTTTTCAAAAAAACTTGTGTATCTTGAAGGCTTGATATAAAATAAATGCAAATAAAATAAGAACTTAGCCCGGGGAGCTTTTGCTGAGAATGGATTTTTCCTAAACCCGTTTAACCTGATGCGGATAATGCCGCCGTAGGGAGGACAGTCGACAAAAAGCGAGCGCACCCCAAGGGGTGCGCTTTTTATATCGTGCGGGCTAAAAAAGGAGATGCACAATGTCTTATCTATTGATTCAAACCGATGACGGCTACACCCTGACCACCGTCGGTCTTGTGGCCGTTGGGGTGCTGTTTTTGCTGGTGCTGGCGGGGGCTTCGGCGCTGTACAAAAAGGACAGGCCCGGGGTTCAGACCCGACCGCTGATTTTCTGTGCCATGGCCGTGGCCCTGGCTACCATCACCTCCATGGTGAAGCTGTATTCTTTTCCCTTTGGGGGCTCCGTTACCCTGCTGAGCATGCTGTTTATCTGTCTGCCGGGCTATTTCTACGGCGTTAAAACCGGGGTTCTGGCGGCGGTGGCCTACGGCATCCTGCAATTTCTCATCGAGCCCATCATCTACTATCCCATTCAGCCGGTGGTGGACTATCTGCTGGCCTTCGGGGTCATGGGGATTTCCGGTTTGTTCTGGCAGTCTAAAAACGGACTGATCAAGGGCTATATCGCCGCGGTGCTGGGCCGCTATGTCTTTGTGGTGCTGTCGGGATGGATCTTCTTTGGCGCCTACGCCTGGGAGGGCTGGAATCCGCTGCCCTACTCCCTGGCTTACAATGCGGCCTACGTCTTCACCGAGGCGGCCCTGACCTTGATTATTCTGGCGGTGCCGGCGGTGCGCCGGGGATTTGAACACGTTCGGCTTCTGGCGGAGGGCTGAAAAGTTTCATAAATTTGCCCCGGAGGCTTTACAAATGCAAAGCCGAATGTTAGAATAAACTATATCATTTGAACTGAATACCAAGGGGAGTAACTCGCCCAAGGGATTGTTTAGTCGTCATTTCGAGGTAAAACTCCGGCTAAACATCATGTTAAGCATGAGAGTAAGACCTTTATTTCAGAAGCAGCGCTGGCTGTATTTTCTGGAGTAGAGGTCTTTTTTATGTTCATCAGGTGATAAAAAATCAGGAGGAAACGCATGACAGAAGAAAAGAAGCAGAATCGCGAGGGCTTTCAGATGACTGTCTCCGAAATTGAAGAGGTCTTTGAAACCAGCGCGGAGACGGGCCTGTCCTCGGAGCAGGTCCAAAAGAGAATTCAGCGTTATGGAAAAAACCGGATGGCCGAGGGAAAAAGGAAGTCGATCCTCGCCATGTTCGCCGCCCAGTTCAAGGATTTTCTGATCATTGTGCTGGTGGCTGCAGCTCTGATCTCCGGCTTTTTAGGCGAGGTCAGCGACGCGGTGCTCATTTTGATCATCGTGGTGCTCAACGCAGTCATCGGCGTCGTCCAGGAGAATAAGGCAGAAAACTCCATGGAGGCCCTAAAGAAGCTGACGGTGCCCGAGGCCAAGGTGCTCAGAGACGGCGTTCAGACCATGGTCAAGGCCGAGGAGCTGGTTCCTGGCGATGTGGTGTTCTTGGATGCCGGGGACTACGTGCCCGCCGACGGCCGTTTGCTGGAATCGGCCTCCCTGCAGATCCAGGAGTCAGCCCTGACCGGGGAATCCATGGCCGTGGAAAAGGAGGTTGTGGAGATCGATGATCCCGAGACGCCCCTGGGGGACCGCCTCAATTCGGTTTACATGAGCAGCATGGTGACCTACGGCCGTGGTAAGTTCATCGTCACAAAGACGGGGATGGATACAGAAATCGGGAAGATCGCCGGGATGATCCAGAACACTGGCAGTCTTCAGACGCCTCTCCAGAAAAGGCTGGAGGAGCTGGGCAAGATTCTGGCCGTGGGCTGCCTTGGGGTCTGCGCCGTGATCTTTGCCATCGGCCTGATGCGCGGCGGCGACGTCCTGGAGATGTTCATGACCGCCGTGAGCCTGGCGGTGGCGGCCATCCCCGAGGGCCTGCCGGCCATCGTCACCGTGGTGCTGGCCCTGGGTACCCAGCGGCTGGTGGCCAAGCACGCCATTGTCAGAAAGCTGCCGGCGGTGGAAACTTTGGGCTGTGCCTCGGTGATCTGCTCGGATAAAACCGGGACCTTAACCCAGAACAAGATGACCATCAAAAAGGTCTACGCCGGCGAGGGCATCATCGATGCCGAAAACATCAGGGACAATGGCTACACCGACAGCGAGGCCAAGGTCGTCGAGATTGGTCTCTTGTGCAGCGACGCCCTGGTTGTGGAGGAGGCCGACGGCATCCGGGAAATCGGCGATCCCACCGAGGTGGCCATGGTGGCCTACGCCAAGAGTCTGGGCTACGACAAGGCCAAGGTTCAGAAAAGACTGCCCCGGCTGGCGGAGGTGCCCTTTGATTCCGACAGGAAGCTGATGACGACGGTTCACCAGGATGGGGACAGGTATTTCAGCTTCACCAAGGGGGCGCCGGACGTGCTCCTTACCCGGTGCAGCAAATATTTAAAGGTCTCCGAGCTTTTGGACTTTGACGAGGGGGCCAAGGCCGAGACGGAACGGGCCAATGAGACCCTATCCGACGATGCCTACCGGGTTCTGGGCTTTGCCTACAAGGTCTACGACACAATGCCCGAGGATATCTCCAGCGAAGCCCTGGAAAATGACATGATCTTCGTTGGGCTGGTGGGGATGATCGACCCGCCCAGGGAAGAGGTCAAGGCCTCCATCGCCGAGTGTCACACCG
>JAUNGS010000040.1 GCA_030524435.1 Eubacterium sp. | reverse complement strand
ACCTATGACCCTCTGCTTGTAAGGCAGATGCTCTCCCAGCTGAGCTAAGCGACCATTTCGTGAGTACGAGAATTATTATACGGCATTCCCGTACTCATGTCAACACTTTTTTTACATTTATTTTCTATTTCTTGGTGGCCACAAACTGCACCCGCTCGCTCTCGTTGCCGCCGGGCATAAAGGTGCCAAAGGTGAATACCTTGACGTCGGTGAAGCCCACCTGCTTGACGGCGTGGAAGATATCTTCAATCTTATAGATATACTGGCTCTGACTTTCATCGTAGCGGGCGTAGAGACCGTTATCCTGCTTTACAAAGAAGGACAGATCGTAGTCCATCCGTCCCGCAGCCAGATCGGGGATATTTTCCCAGACGCAGAACACGTCGTCCAGGTTGTAGACAAAGGTGTTGTCTCCGATGATCTCCTTGAACTTTGTCTCGGTGTTGACGTCGAAGAGGAGCATCCCCTCATCCTCCAGCACCTCGTAGCTGCTCTCCAGGAAGTTGTGGATCGCCTCCAGACTCTCTAAATAGTTCACACTGTCGCAGCAGGAAATCACGGCGTCGAATTTTTCGCCGATCTGAAAATTGCTCATGTCGCCCATAAAGAAACGGATATTGCCAAGCTGCCGCTCCGCCGCCTTTTCGTCGGCCATGGTCAGCATCTCTTCGGAAATATCCACGGCGGTCAGCTCAAAGCCCTTTTGGGCCAGCTCACAGGTGATGCTTCCGGTGCCGCAGCCAAACTCCAGAATCCTTTTGACCTCCCGTTTGCCGTTGAGCATCTGTCTGAAAAGATAATCCGCCCACTGCTTGTAGTCGATCTCCCGCATCAGCTCGTCGTAAATCTGTGCAAATTCTCCGTACATTTTCTCCTCCTATACCTCGTAGGCCTCCGGCCTTTCTACAATTTTTCTATAGACATCCATCCCCCGCAGCAGAATTTTTTCATCGAAATTAAACTGCTGGGTGTGCAGGTTTTTATCGAAGCCTTTTTGGGCATTGCCCACGCCCAGCCCCATGAACAGACAGGGCATCACGCGGCCGTAGAAGGCAAAGTCCTCGGCCAGCATGACCTTCTCGAAGTGCTTTTTATCGCCGCAGAGGGGCCAAATCTGATTGAACAGGGCCTCGCTGTTGATGACCGGCGGGTACATGTCCACAAAATTGACCTCAACCCTGCAGTGATACATGGCCTCGATCCCCCGGGCCATATCAAAAACACGCTGCTTCATCCCCT
The DNA here is from genome assembly GCA_030524435.1 of Eubacterium sp. GTDB lineage: Bacteria > Bacillota > Clostridia > Eubacteriales > Eubacteriaceae > Eubacterium. The sequence goes on along the minus strand of JAUNGS010000040.1, from coordinate 20,354 downwards.
GGTGAACCTCCTCGGAGAAGGAGCGCATGGTTCCCGAGAGGCTGACCTTGTCGGCGATGATGTTCATCCGCGTGCCGCCGTTGATGGTGCCGATGGACAGCAGGGCGCTGTCGTTGGGGCTGACGGTGCGGCTCACAATCTTCTGCAGCGATGAAACAAAGTCCGCCGCAGCCACAATGGCGTCGACCCCCTTGTCGGGATCGGCGGCGTGACCGCTTTTGCCTAAAACGTCGATGTAGACCTCCGAGGTCATGGCCATCATCGGACCGGGGGTGGTGCTGATGACCCCCTCCTCCACAAAGGGAAAGAGGTGGTAGCCCACAATGGCCTTGGCCTTATACTTTTCAAAGATACCGCTTTTCACCATGGGATCGGCCCCGCCGGGGCCCTCCTCCGCCGGCTGGAAGATCATCAGAACGTTTCTCGGCTGATCCTCCGGGTGCGCCTTGAGATACTTGGCCAAAAGCAGCATCATCGTCATGTGGCCGTCGTGGCCGCAGGCGTGCATCATTCCCGGGTGCTCCGAGGCAAAGTCGAGGCCCGTCTCCTCGGTGAGGCTCAGGGCATCCATGTCTGTGCGCAGGGCGATGGTCTCAGGGATCTCGCCGTTTCCAGGGATATAGAGGGCCACGCCGGTGCCGCACACCGTCTCCGGCGCATAGCCCAGGCCCCTTAGGTAATCCAGGATATAGGCCTGGGTTTTGTATTCCTCAAAGCCTGCCTCGGGAATCCTGTGGAGCTCCCGGCGCAGCTTCAGCGCCTCGGGCAGGTAAGCTTTTATAGCTTCTGGAAGCTTTTCAAAAAAATCCATGTTTATCTCCTTATTCACATTTGCACTTCATTATAGCGAAAACAGCGGGCAAACACAAGGGAGGCCGTGCCATCTGCAAAGACAAAGCCCTCCGCAGGCGATGATTGACCTTCGGAGGGCTTTTTTAGCGTTTATATTCTTGAAAAATGCTCGATGACCTTGGAGAGATCCTCCAGGGTTTCATCGGCCTGGCCATTTTCGATGCCGTCCTTAACACAGTGGTGCAAATGTCCCTCTAAAACCTTCTGGCCCACCTTGTGGAGCGCCGATTTGGCCGCGTTGATCTGAATTAAAATATCGCTGCAGGGAACGTCCCGTTCCATCATCTCCGAGATGCCTCTGATCTGTCCCTCGATGCGCTTAAGCCGCGCCTGTAATTTTGGCAGATCCTCCATACATTCTCTCATTAATCCTAAACTCCTTTGCTGCTCCTAATTGTGTTCTTATGCTACCATATTTCTATAAAATTTACAATTAATTTAAGATTATTATTATTTGCACCTTTAAACTTTTAAACCTGAAAAAAACGCTGTAAATACCTGCTTTTCCCCGCCATCGGGGAGACCATTCACCTGAAGGCAAAAAATTTTTTGAAATTTTTTTGGAAGATAACGCTTGCATTCCCGACGGATACCCGCTATAATAAAACACAAGTTAATATTATGAATGATACGGTGCCCCCTCGGGGGAGAATAGGGAATCAGGTGAAAGTCCTGAGCGAACCCATCACTGTAAGCGGTAGCGATCGGCACAGGCCACCGAAAGGGAAGGCGTCGGCTCGCGTTATCCCGCAAGTCAGGAGACCTGCCTATGATTCACAAGCATATGAATGACGGTAAAGTTCATAGCTGCAAGGCAGCTGTGGGCTTTTTTTGTTATTTGGAACGCCCCGGCTCACCGGGGCGTTTCTTATTTTCGTCCATGAACTTACATTTATTTAATGAGGAGGAGTATACTCAATGACTTTACTGGAAAAAGCAAAACGCGGTGAAATCACCGAGGAAATGCGCTACGTTGCTGAAAAAGAAGGGGTTACCCCTGAATTTATCTGTGAAGGCGTCGCCCGGGGCGACATCGTCGTCCTCCACAGCTCCCGGGAAAATATCAAGCCCGTGGCTGTGGGCAAGGGCCTGTTCACCAAGGTCAGCGCCAGCGTCGGCATGTACGAGGAAGCCGACACCATCGAAGGCGAGATGGCTAAAATCGACGCCGCCGTCAAGGCCAAGGCCGACACCTTAATGGATCTCTCGGTCCGCGGCCCCATCGAAGAAATGCGTGAAAAGGTGTTGTCCACCGTCGACCGTCCCGTGGGAACCCTGCCCATGTACGAAACCCTGTCCGCAGCGGAGGCCAAGTACGGCACTGCCCTGGACATGACCCCCGACGACATGTTCGACATGATTGAAAAGCAGGCCTCCGAGGGCGTGGCCTTCATCGCCCTGCACCCGGGAACCACCCTCTCAGTCATCCACCGTGCCAAGGATGAAGGACGCATCGATCCCCTGGTCAGCTACGGCGGCTCCCACTTAATCGGCTGGATGATCCACCACAATGTGGAAAATCCCCTGTACACTGAGTTCGACCGCGTCATCGAAATCTGCAAAAAATACGATGTCGTCTTAAGCTTTGCCGACGGCATGCGTCCGGGCTGCATCGCAGACTCCTTGGACCACGCCCAGGTCGAAGAGCTGGTAATCCTCGGCGGCCTCGTCCGCAGAGCCAGAGAAGCCGGCGTTCAGGTCATGGTCAAGGGCCCGGGTCACGTGCCGCTGGATGAAATCAAGACCACCGTTCAATTGGAGAAAAAGCTCTGCTACAATGCACCCTACTTCGTCTTCGGCTGCCTGCCCACCGACAGAGCCGCTGGCTACGACCACATCACCTCCGCCATCGGCGGCGCTGTGGCTGCCTTTGCCGGCGCCGACTTCCTGTGCTACGTCACCCCGGCGGAACACATCGGCATGCCCAACGTGGACGATGTCTACCAGGGGGTCATGGCCTCCAGAATCGCCGCCCACGCCGGCGACGTTGCCAAGGGTCATCCCCAGGCCGTCAAATGGGATTTGGACATGTCCATTGCCCGCCGCGCCATGAACTGGAAGGAACAGTTCAAGCTGTCCATCGATCCGGAAACCGCCGAGCGCGTATGGCGTGAACGCAGCACCAGCTTCACTTCCGAATGTACCATGTGCGGCAAATACTGCGCGATGAAAATCGTAGAAAAATACCTGAGAGCATAATAAGGAGGACGAAAGAATGACACAGATTTTAGAAGCCCGCAAAGGCCATATCACCGAAGAAATGGAAAAGGTTGCCCTGATCGAGGGCGTCACCCCGGAATTTGTCCGGGAGGGCGTCGCCAAGGGCCACATCGTCATCCCCAAGAATAAATTCCGCGACCGCGCAAAGATCTGCGGTATCGGCGGCGGCCTGGACGTCAAGGTCAACGGCCTCATGGGCACCTCCTCCGACAGAAACGACATGGCCATGGAAGCCAAGAAGCTGCGCATCTTGGAAGAGTGCGGCGCCAACGCCTTCATGGACCTGTCCACCGGCGACGACATCGACGCCATGCGCAAGCAGAGTCTGGAAATCTCCAACATCGCCGCAGGCTGCGTTCCCGTCTACCAGGCCAGCGTCGAAGCCATCGAAAAGCACGGCAGCATGGTGGGCATGACCGAGGACGAGCTCTTTGAAACCGTCGAAAAGCAGTGCCAGGAAGGCATGGATTTCATGGCCATCCACTCCGCCTTAAACTGGTCCGTATTAAACGCCTTGAAGAAAAGCGGCCGTGTGGCCGACGTCGTCAGCCGCGGGGGCTCCTTCCTGACGGCCTGGATGTTCCACAACGAAAAGGAAAATCCCCTCTACGAGCACTTTGACCGCCTCCTGGAAATCCTGAAGGCCACCGACACCGTGCTGTCCATCGGCGACGCCATCCGTCCCGGCGCCAACGCCGACTCCTTGGACCACGCCCAGGTGCAGGGTCTCATCGTCGCCGGTGAGCTGACCAAACGCGCCTTAGAAGCCGGTGTTCAGGTCATGATCGAAGGTCCTGGCCACGTGCCGCTGAACCAGATCGCCACCACCATGCAGCTCCAGAAGCAGCTATGCTACGGCGTTCCCTACTACATCTTAGGCTTTTTGGCCACCGACGTCGCCCCGGGCTACGACAATATCACCGGCGCCATCGGCGGCGCCTTCGCCGGTATGCACGGTGCCGACTTCCTGTGCTACTTAACCCCGGCGGAGCACCTGGGTCTGCCCAACGAGGACGACGTTCGGATGGGTGTCCGCACCACCAAGATCGCTGCCGACGCCGCCAACGTCTTAAAACGCGGCGGCAACGCCTGGAATCACTCTCTGGCCGTGGCCAAGGCCAGAGTCGCCCGGGATGAAAAAACCGAAATCGAAAATTCCCTGGATCCGGAATACCTGGCAGCCAAGAAGGCTGAGGAACCCGAAAGCCACGGCTACGCCGCCTGCAAGGACAGCAGATGTCCCGCCGACATCGCCGCTGAATTCTTCGGCATCGCCTAAAACAACCATCCCTTCAATACCTATCTCCGGAGGGCCGCAGCGCTTCTGCGCCCTCCCTACCCTCCCCATTTTTCGGGAGGGCTTTTTGCAATCCGTCGTGAAAACCTTCTCGGCGGCATAAGAAAGGAAATTCTCATGGAAAAATTAACCTTAAACCACGTCATTGAATCCGTCGAACCCAAGGATCCCGAATGGGAAGCCAAGGCCTGTGCCCACGTTGAAGCCCTGGCCATTCCCCCCTGGAGTCTGGGCCAGGTATTGACCCTGGGCGTCCAGCTCTGCGGCATCCAGCGCACCCTTAATCCCCACGTGGACAAGAAGATGATTCTGACCATGGCCGCCGACCACGGCATCGCCGAGGAGGGCGTCTCCGCCTTCCCCCAGGAGGTGACCCTGCAGATGGTGGGCAACATCGTCGCCGGCGGCGCCGGCGTCAACGTTTTGGGCAAGGCCTCCGGCGCCGAGGTACGTCTGGTGGATATGGGCGTCAAGGCCGACATGCCTGAGCTGGTGGCCTCCGGCAAGATCATCGACGCCAAAATTGCCCACGGCAGTGAAAACTTCCACAAGGGCCCGGCCATGACCAGAGAACAGGCCATCGCCGCCCTGGAAGCCGGCATCAACGTGGCCACCCAGATGATCGTCGAGGAGGGCGTCGAGCTTTTGGGCACCGGGGACTTGGGCATCGGCAACACCACCCCCAGCACCGCCATTTTAGCCGTCATGGGCGAATACCCCGTAACCTCCATCACCGGCCGAGGCACCGGCCTCAACAACGCCGCCTTGATGAATAAGATCAAGGTCATCCGAGAAGCCATCGCCTTAAATAAGCCTGACAAAAACGACGCCCTGGACGTGCTGTCCAAGGTTGGGGGCTACGACATCGCCGGCATCGCCGGGGTCATCTTAGGCGCCGCCTACAACAAGGTCCCCGTGGTGGTCGACGGCTTTATCTCCACCGCCGGCGCCCTGATTGCCAAGGGCCTCTGCCCGGGCTGCGCCGACTACATGATCGCCTCCCACCAGTCCGAGGAGCCGGGGCACCAGATGATGTGGCAGACCCTGAACATGCATCCGCTTTTGAACTTAAACTTCCGCCTGGGCGAGGGCACCGGCGCCGCCGTGGCCATGCACCTGGTGGAATGCGCAGCCCGCTGCTTAAACGACATGCTGACCTTTGAGGACGCTGGGGTGACCAATGGCCTTGCTTAAATGGGATCCCAATACCTGCGGCGGACAGTATCTTGAGGATCTGTCCACCGCCTATTGGTATTCCGACGCCCTGTTTACCGCCCTGGAGCTAAATATCTTTGAGCTCCTTGGCACCGGCAGCAAAAGCCTGGCGCAGCTGGCCGAGGACACCGCCTGCGATCCCCCGGCCCTGGAGCGCTTCCTGCATCTCCTTGAGACCCTGGATCTGGTGGGCCAGTACCAGGGGAGCTACTACAACACCACCCTGACCGACACCTGGCTCGTCAAGGGGCGGCCGCTGTACCAGGGCAATTCCGTGCTCTGGCGCAGAGAAATCGCCGAGGACTGGCAAACCCTCAAAGAGGCCTTAATCGCCGGCCGCCGGGTCCATTTTCTGCCCGACGACACCAGCGAGGAGGTTTTGGACGCCCGCCGGGAGGAGTACATCACCGCCATGGACAACGTGGTGCGCCTGAAGGTTCCAGAAATCCTGGAATACTTTGGCCACGGCCTTAAAAAGGACGCCCGCATTTTAGATGTCGGCGCCGGCAGCGGGGCCTTTGCCCGGGGCTTTCTCGAGACCTTCCCCGACTGCACCGCCACCCTAGTGGACATCCGCCAGGTGCTGCCCCAGACCGAAAAGCTCATGGCCCGCTTTGGCATGAAGGACAGCCCCAGGGTTTTCTACCACGATCAAAACATCCTCGAGGATAACTGGCGGCTCTCCGGCACCTTCGACGTCATCATCTTATCCAACATCGTCCACGCCTACGCCGAGGCTGAGATCACAGGCATCTTAAAAACCGCAGAGGGCCTGCTCTCCGAGGACGGCGTCATTCTGATCCACGACTTTTTCCTGGATCACTGGGACATCAAGGCCGCCTTTTCGGACATCAACATGTTCATCAACACCTACAACGGCAAGGTCTTTGATTCCAAATGGGTTCTTAAAACCCTTAAGGAGCAGGGCCTTAAAACCACCAGCCTGCTGCCCTTAAAAACAGACACGGCGGTGATCTTTGCCGCCAAAGGCCAGGCTGCCTTAGAGGCCCTGACCATCACGCCGGTTCAAAAGCTTTTGTCACCCATCAAAGACATCGGTTTTGACGCCGTTATTCCCTTGGATCCCAAAGCGGTGGTCACAGCCCCCTTTGCCCAGAACAAGTGCAAATTCGGCTGCCGCTCCTGGGATAAAAAGCACTGCAGCACCAACCTGGAAATGAGCACCGAGGAGACCCGACGCTTTGTAGACAGCTTCTCCAAGGCGCTGCTCTTAAAGGGCGAGCCCCCCACCGGTGATTTCCAGAGAAAGGCGCTGCGGGCTGAAACCCTGGCCTTCAAGGCCGGCTACTACAAAGCCTTTGTATTCTGGGCCGGCCCCTGCAGTATCTGCCCGGACTGCGACCTCTCGGCCCCCTGCACCAACCACAAGCATTCCAGACCCTCCATGGAGGGCTCTGGCATCGACGTCTTTGCCACCGTGGCCAAGGCCGGTGAAACCTTAAAAACCCTGAAGGAGAAGGGCGAGGTCATCAAATACTACGCCCTGCTGCTTCTGGAATAAGCTGCATTGGAGAGAACCTTATGAAAAAAATTTTGCTGATTCAGGCCATTTCCATGGAGGGCATCGACATCGAGCGAGTCTACCCCATCGGTATCGTGACCCTGGCCTCCTGCATTGAAAAATGCGGCCGCTACGACCTGAATATTTTCGATATGAACATGGCTCTGGATCCCTACGGCGAGCTGAGGGAGCGGATGCAGAGCTACCAGCCGGACATCATCGGCATTTCCTTAAGAAATGTGGATCCCTTGGGCAACCGCACCACCTCCCTCATCGTCCCCTTCGCCATCACCCTATCCTTTATCAGAACCTATATGCCCGACGTGCCCCTGCTGGCCGGCGGCACCGCCTTCTCCCTGTTTCCGGAGCGCCTGATGCGCGACTTCCCGGAAATCACCGTCGGCGTGGCCGGCGAGGCCGAGGAGATCATCGTGCCCCTGCTTGACAGCATCGATAATCCGCCGAAGCTGCCGGGGCTGGTTTACCGGGAGGGCGGCGCCGTCAAGCTGATTCCCCCCGCAGGAAAATTTGACATGAAGACCTACACCATGCCCAACCGCGATCTCTTGGACCCCGTGGAATACCTCAAGGTCAACAAATACGTGGAGAGCGTCGGCGTGGAGACGAAGCGCGGCTGCACCTACAACTGCGGCTACTGCTCCTACCCCCTGCTCTCGGGCTGCGGCATGCGCTGCCGGGAGCCCAAATCTGTGGTGGACGAAATCGAGTTCTTAAATAAGACCTACGGCGTCAGCCGCATCCATTTAACGGACTCCATCGTCAACTTCCCCGTCAATCATTTAGACGATATCTGCAAAGAGATCATCCGCAGGAAGCTGGACATCCATTGGAGCGGCTTCTTCCGGGAAAATCTGCTGACGGCGGAGAATGCACCCTTGTACCGAGATTCGGGCTGTGAGTGCTTCTCCTTGTCCCCCGACGGCCTGAGCCAGACAGCTTTAGATATTTTAGACAAGCACCTGACGGTGGAGGAGATCCTCAACACCGCCCGGGTGCTCTCCGACGTGGGCATCACCACGGTGTACCACTTTTTGGTCAACACCCCCGGGGATACCTGGCAGACCGTGGAGGAGGGCAAGGCCCTCATCGATCAGATCTACGACATCCACGCCGGCTCAAAGACCATCGGCACCATCGTCTTAAACCTGATTCGCATCATGCCCCGAACCAAGGTGGCAAAGCTGGCCCTGGAAAACGGCGTCATCACCCCGGAAACCGACCTGCTCTTCCCCACCTACTACAACCCCGATCCCTTTAAGACTGTCCGCTACGACCTGGAAATCTACCACAACAAGCGCAACATCTTCATGTGGCAGTCCTGATAAAAATCTTATGACTGGAGTTATCAATGAAACGAATTTTACTGCTTGAACACCCGAGAACCCCCGGCGAGGACAGACAAAACGACATCGCCAACACCACCCTGTCCTCCTGCTTAAACAGCGGCTACCTGGCCGCCGTGCTCCTTGAGGCCGGCTATCAGGTGGCCATCGTCGAGGGCTACATGGAGCATCTTAGCTACGCGGCCATCGAAGAGAAAATCGCCGCCCACAAGCCAGAGGTTCTGGGCATCCACCTGGTGTACAACTGGGAGGACAACGCGGCGCTGTACACCTTTATCACCGAGATCAAGGAAAAGTACAACATCGCCCACGTCAGCGTCTACGGCTATTACCCCACCTTTGCCTACGAGGAAATTTTAAACCGCTGCCCGGCCATCGATTCCTGTATGCTGGGGGAAAATGAAATCACTATCTTAAAGCTGCTTGAAAACCTGGAGGACTATTTCAAAATCCAGGGGCTGGCCGTCAGGGACGGCGACAGCTTTAGGGCCAGCCGCGGCGAGCTCGTCCGCGACCTGGACAGCCTGCCCTTCCCTGTGAGAAAGGCCTCCTCCTATCCCGGCGGCGAGGTCAACATCTTCGGCAGCCGCGGCTGCTACGGGGGCTGTACCTTCTGCTACATCAACCCCTACTACGGGGCCGAGGCGCAGCACTGCGCCAAATGGCGGGGCCGCTCTCCGGAAAACATCATCGCCGAGATCGACAGCATCATCGCCCAGACCGACTACCGCTACTTCTATTTCACCGATCCCAATTTCTACGGTCCCGGCAAGGCCGGCAAGGAGCGGGTCTTAAAGCTGGCGGCCCTTTTGAAGGAGCGCAATATCCGCTTCGGCATCGAGGCCAGAGCCAACGACATCGAGCCGGAAACCACCAAGGCCCTGGTTGAAGCGGGGCTCCAAAACATTTTGGTGGGCCTAGAATCCGGCAAAAACGAATCCCTGAAGCGCCTGAACAAGTACACCACCGTCGAGGACAACGAGAAAGCCCTGCGGGTCTTAAGGGAGGCGGGCATCGAGCCCAGCGTCGGCTTCATCATGTTTGAGCCCGACTCCTCCATCGACGATTTGAAGATCAACCTGGAGTTCTTAAAGCGCAACGCCCTGCTGGACACCCTGGAAATCTCCGTCAACGTCCTCTACCACCACCAGATCATCCTGGCGGGCAGCAGCTCCTACCACGACCTTCTGGCCGCGGGCAGGCTGAACATCTCCGAGCACTCGGTCTATGAGGCCAACACGGACTACACCAATCCCCGGGTGGCCACCATGGCCAAGATGATGCGGGACATCACCAACCACATCTTCGACTACATGAAGGACACCTGGATGCTCAGCGCCCAGGGGGATCCCCAGACCAAGGCGGTCTACGGAAAAATCAACGCAGCCCTGGTCAAGGGCTTCGAGGATGCCCTGGCCCTTCTGGAGGCAAAGGATCTCTCCAAGGAAGAACGGCTGGCCTGGGTTGAGGCCTTCAACGCAGATATCGACGCCATCGTCGGCTAATAAAAAAGTCTATCCGATATGCCCTCCCCAACCTGGGGCAGGGCTTCGGATAGACTTTTTTATTGCGTGCAGCTGCCTATTGGGCGCCGGTGGCTTTCTTTAGCTCACCCAGCACCGTCTCCAGGGCCTTGAGCTTTTCGCCGTAGCCCGCCCAGTCTCCGGACTGCTGGGCCTGCTGGGCTTCACTCAGAAGCTTGCTGGCCTGGGCTGAAAGGTCCGCCGCCGTGCTGTTCTGCTGGGGCTTTTGAGTATCCTGGGTTTGCTGCGGTGCCTGGGAAGCCTCGGCATCGTAGTCGAAAATCTGGGCCAGGGCCTGATCCAGAGAATCGGCCATGACGATATCGTTCTGGTAGGAGACGATGACCTTTTTCATTTCCGGCAGGTTGTTCTCGCCGGAGCTGGCCTGGATGTAGATGGGCTCGACGTAAATCAGGGCATCCTCGATGGGAATGGTCATGAGATTACCCCGGAGCACCCGGGACCCCTGCTGGCTCAGCAAAGTCAGCTGGGGCGAGATGGTGGTGTTCTGATCGATGCGCTGCTCGATCTGCATGGGCCCGTAGACCAGCTGCTGCTTGGGAAATTGGTAGAGCAGAAGCTTGCCGTACTGATCCCCGTCGGAAACCCCGGCCAGCCAGGCGTTCATATTGTCCTTATTCCTCGGTGTGAAGGCCGTGGTCAGCATGAACTCCGTATCCCGCTCCGGCAGCTTCATGATGGTGTAGGCGGAATCCACCGCCACCTCCTCCTTGGAATCGCCGAAGAACTGGTTGGCCGTCTCCCATTGGTCCTCCCTGTTGTAAAACACCTGGGAATTGGTCATGTGGTAGGTTTTGTAGACATCGGCCTGGATGTCAAAAAGGGTTTTGGAATAGCGAATGTGGGCCTTGAGCCCCTGGGGCATCTCCGAGATATCCTTGACGAGGCCCGGATAAATCCGGTTGTAGGTTTCCAAAAGGGGCTCCTTTTCCACCTGGTAGAAGGTGACGTCGCCGTTGTAGGCGTCCACCACGATCTTCACCGGATTCTTGATGTAGTTCTGGCCTGCGTCGTTGTAGGGCTGGGCGTAGGGATAGCGGCTGCTGGTGGTAAAGCCGTCGATGATCCAATACTGCCTGCCCTCGGCCAAAACCATGTAGGCATCCTCGTCGTATTCCAGAAAGGGGGCGATGCGCTTGACCCTGTCCATGACATTCCGGCGCATTAAAATTTTACTGTCACTGGTGATTTCGCCGGTCAGAAGCATCTCCGGCGACTGGTAGTACAGGGCGAAGGCCAGGCGGTTCAAGGGCGTTAAGGCTATGCCTCCGGTGCCCTTATAGTAGACCTCCTTGTTGTTTTCCCCCTCGGGGTAGTCAAACTCCGGCGTCTGGGCGCCGGTGATGGCGTATTCGTAGTTCCCCTCGCCGTAGTAGATCCGGGGCTCATCGATTTCCAGGCTTGTGAAGCCGGTCTTAGGCGGAATATCCTTGACGGCCAGCTCCGGCTGCCCCACGGCGTTGGTCTTGTTGACCGGCGACATGGCGATGCCGAAACCATGGGTGTACTTCAGATGCTGATTGACCCAGGTGCGGGCGTCCTCGGGCAGAGACGCGTTGTCCATCTCCCGGGTTCCCAAAAACACCTGGGTGTAGGTGCCGTCCAAGTAGTAGCGATCCACATCCACATCATAGAACTTGTAATAGTTTCTGATGCCCTGGAGGGAGTTGTACATATCTTTGGTGGGGCTCTGGTCATTGATGGAGATATTGTCGATGGTCACCTGATTCTCAGAAATATCCCTGGGGGTGATTTCCTGGGTGGGTGAGAACTCCTTGATCTCCACCTTGTCCAGGCCGTAGGCCTTCTGGGTGCTGGCGATATTCTTCTCGATATAGGGGGCCTCCTTGGTATACTGGTTGGGCACCACCACGGCGTATTCATAGGCCAGCTGTCCCAGGCTCCCCAGGATAACCAGGGCGATGAGACATACAGGGCCGCCGATCATCATTTTGTAGTTCTTCTTAATGCCCGCAATCAGCGAGGTGACGGCCAGCACCGCACAGAGGGCAATTTTGATGTAGATGACCTTGAGGCCGATGACCGTATCCGAGGCACCGGCGCCGTAGACCATCCCCGTTCCGCCGTAGACCATGCCGTAGCGCTCGATAAAGGCGCCAAGAGCCAGAAGCAGGAAAAACACCGCCAAAAAGAGGCCGATCTGCCGGGAGGCCAAATCCAGGAAGGCCTTGCCCAAGGCTTTAAGGTCCTCCCGGGCATCCTTCATGCCGGCCTGGGTCTGAACTCTAAAATCCTTTTCCCGATACAGCCTGTAGGCGGTGTAGGCCAAAGTCAGAAGCACCATGCCAAAAAAGCAGCTGATCACCACCCCCAGGGCCCCCTTTAAGAGGGGCAGGGTAAAGAAGTAGAAGGACAGATCCATGTTAAACAAGGCATCCGTCTCTCCAAATTCGCCGCGGTTGACAAACTGGAGGATATCCATCCACAGATTATCGACGACGCTCAGGGCAATGATCAATGCGGCTGCCGCCGCAATCACCAGGGCAATGCGCCCCTCCAGCTTTCCCCCGGAGACCTTAACCGCCCCCAGATAGCGGGTGGAAAGCCTCGATAAAAACCGCAAATAAAAAAATATCAGCACCAGCATCAATAGAAAAATTGGGATGCCGATGGTAAGCTTGGTCACCAGCTCCTTGAAAAAAATATTGGTGTAGCCCACCTCGCTGAACCACAGGTAATCAATGTAAAAATGATTCAGTGCAAAACCGAGGCCCAGGACCACCACAAGGGCTGCCCCAACCCCAAAGACAAATTTTCTGCTCTTTTTCTTCATCGCTCTCCTCATCTTCAATCCTTAGGAATTACCTTCTATTATAGCACAGAAAACCTTTTCCCAAAAATCTTTATGCTTTCTTTAGCCTTGCCTTAAACACGGCTGTCCCCGCCCCTCTGTTCCGGCTTTGGCGCCGCCTTACCCTTTCAAAAAAACAAAACACGCCGGAATCCTTTTTCTGGATCTCGGCGTGTTTTCTGGCTTAAGCCTCTCTGGATAAGATTTTTCCCTCGGCGGAGATGGTCACCACCTCCAGGGAAATAGCCTTGCCGCTGTTTTTTACCGCCTGGCGCACCGCCCGCTCCAGGCCGCCGCAGCAGGGCACCTGCATCCGCGTCACCACAATGCTTCGGATGGTGTTGTGGCTTAGAACCTCCGTCAGGCGCTCTGTGTAGTCCCCTTCGTCCAGCTTGGGACAGCCGATTAAGGTGATCCGCCCCTTAATGAATTCCCGGTGGAAATCGCCATAGGCGTAGGCCGTACAATCCGCCGCCACCAGCAAATCGCAGTCCCTTAAAAAGGGCGCCATGGGGGACACCAGCTTAATCTGAACCGGCCACTGGGAGAGCTGGCTCTCCACGGCGCCGCCCTCGGCAGCTTCCACAGGAACCCTAGTTTTTTGCTGCATGCCCGGACAGCCCACAGGCGCCGCAGACTGCTTTTTAGCCGCCATGGCCGCCTGTACCGCCGCCTCGTCGTAGGGCAGAGCCTCCCGCATCTCAAAGGAGATGGCCCCGGTGGGGCAGGCCGGCAGACAATCTCCCAATCCATCGCAGTAGTCGTCCCGCATGAGTCTGGCCTTGCCCTCAACCATGTGGATGGCCCCCTCGTGGCAGGCTGCGGCGCACAACCCGCAGCCATTGCATTTTTCTTCATCTATCTTTACAATTCGTCTTAACATCTCTATACTCCTTCTTTTTAGGTAGTCTGTCGCCTTAGCTGTCTCTATGATACGCTGTTTTCAGGCCAAAGTCTGTAACCTATGTGACATTTTGCGAGGAAAGGTCTTTGTCGGCGGGCACAATTTTTTTAATCCGCCAGAAAAACACCGACGCCGTCGCCGCCACCGCCAGAAAATCGGCGATGGGCTGGGCGATGAAAACCCCTGTCATGCCGAGGCCAAAGGCCCTGGGGAGAATGATGATCAGAGGGATCAGAAGGATCAGCTTTCTGAGCATGGCCAAAAGCATGGACACCTTGGCCTGTCCCAGGGCCACAAAGCTCTGCTGACAGCCAATTTGAAGACCCATGAGGCCTGTGCAGAGCATGAAGATCCGGATGGCCCAGACCGTCAGGGCCGTGAGCTCAGCGTCGGTGGTGAAAATAGACACCACCAGCCCCGGAAAGAGCTCCACCACCGCCCAGATCAAGGAGGCCAAAACAAAGCCCGACAAAATCATCAGCCTGTAGGCCTGGCGCACCCGATGGTAGTTTTTGGCGCCGTAGTTGTAGGAAATGATGGGCTGTCCCCCCTGGCACAGTCCCAAAAGCGGCATCATCCCCAGCTGGGAGACGCTGCTGATGATGGTGATGGCCCCCACGGCCACATCGCCGCCGTAGTGCTGCAGGGAGGTGTTGAGGGCCAGATTCAGCAGACTTTCGGTGGACTGCATGATAAAGGGCGATATCCCCAGGGCAAGGATGCTGCCCACCCAGGCGAACCGCAGCCGCATGCTCGAGAGCCTAATTTTGATGCCCGTCCGCTTTCCCCGCAGGAAGCTCAAAACCCAGAGGGCCGACACCGCCTGGGAAAAAACCGTGGCGATGGCCGCCCCCCGGACACCTAAATTAAAGCCAAAGATCAGCACTGGATCCAAAACAATATTGAGCACCGCACCGATAACCACCGTCAGCATCCCTGTGGCGGCAAAGCCCTGGGTGTTGATAAAGGCGTTGAGGCCCAGGGTTATCATGACACAGATGGTGCCCCAGAGGTAGATGGTCAGGTATTGAAGGGCGTAATCGATGGTCTGGGCGCTGGCCCCAAAGACCAGAAGCAGCGGCCGCTGAAGTATCAGAAAAAAGACCGTCAGCACCGCCGCAAAAATCACCACCAGCGCCGCGGCATTGCCTAAAATCCCCTCGGCGCCGTCTCTGTCCCGCTCCCCCAGCTTGATGGCCGCCAGGGGGGCGCCGCCCATGCCGATCAGGGCCGCAAAGGCCGAGATCAGCATGATCACCGGGAAGGTCAGGCCCACGCCGGTGAGGGCGGTGTGGCCGATCTCCGGAATGTGACCGATGTACATTCTGTCCACAATATTGTACAGGGCGTTGATCATCTGGGCCAGAATGGCCGGCAGCGCCAGCTTAAACAAAAGCCTGCCCACGGGCATCGTCCCCAGCGCCGCATTCGTTTTATTCTCCATAACCCCTCCTAAATTATCTCAAAATCAAAATAGGTATCCGGATAGGGCTCATAGCGCAGCCTGTAATGCCACCAGGCCTTTTTGTGGGGGACAAAGCCACAGGACATCATCAGGTACTTGAGCATCATCCGATTTTTCCCCTGCTCCGGCAAGAGATCCTCAAAGTCATTTTCCGAGGCCTCCTCGAAGTAGTTGAAGGTACTGCCCATATCCAGGGGCCGGCCGGTGGCGCAGTCCACCAGGGTCAAATCCACGGCGCTGCCCCGGCTGTTGTCCGAGGGCAGCTGCAGATAGCCCCGTTCAAAAATTTCGCGCTTGCCGCACATCGGATAATACCTGGCCTTGGCGGCGGCGTCCTCGGGCAGGACACACCACCTGCTAAAGCACAGATCTGCCCTCCGGGGCCTGTAGCCGTCGTAGACCCTCAGGGTATACCCCCGGGGCAAAATGCTCTCCTGGGCCCGCTTCAGGGCCTTGGCCGCAGCTTCGGTTAAAAGCACCAGGGGCGCGCCGTAGCCGCTCACCGGGGCGCCGGTAAAATTATTTTCGGTAAAATACCGCACCTCCGTCTCAATTGTCGGAATATACTCCGCCAGGTTGACAAAATCCCCAGGGCGGAGGCTTAAAACCTCATTCATCCTATCATCCTTCACCTTGATTTTTTACAGCTTTAATCATTGTACCCCAGGACCGAGGATTTGAAAAGTCCCGGAATTTTGGAAATAAAAAAGAGCCCCCAAAGACCGTGTCCGGTTCTTTAAGCGGCTCTTCATTACGTTCGCTAAGCAAATAAGCCTGATCACACGCCCGAAGCGTGTATCGACATCGTTTGTCGGTTTTGCCCCTAATAGCTAAAGGCGCCTTCCACATCATCAACCAATGCAATTTTCACGCTTTTGGTGAGAACATCGGAGTAGGAAAAAGATAAACGCTGTACCGGACGTCTGTCTTCTTTGACACTGACGGTGAAAATACTTGGATAAGTCCCTTCAATCACACCTTCTTTTTGGTACAATTTTTTCTTGCTCTTGTGGGCTTCCAAACGGATTCTTTTTCCACGATAGTTCTCTACTTCGCGCTTTACATCCATAATCGTCGCTTTTTGCTGCTGCATGTAATTCACCTCTCTGTAGTTCTATCGTAATACAGTATAACATCTTTTCTACAAAAAGTAAATAGTTATTATAGCAGTCTTAATTAGTGATGTCAATATGAAAATGTAAAATTTGTTTTCAAAATGCTTTTCGTTTACAGACAAGCCATTTTTCTTAAGCTTTTTGCCCGAAAACCGCCATAAAACGCCAATTTCTGTACTTAAAACCATACAATATCAGCATTATGAAAATCATTCATTTTTATGTCCCGACGCCATCTGAAAACCGATGTAAAAGCAACAGAAAAATAAATATTTTTACCCAAGTCCTTCCAGAAAAGCCCAGGAACCCGGGCGATATCCGCAAAAAAGGCCGCCCTGAACAAAGGCGGCCCTTTCTGCAAATCCTCTAGTCCTGCTGTTTAAGCTGACTTTCCTTTTTTTCGTTGAAAATCTCGTACATCTTGTGGCCGTATTTTAAGGCGTCCGCCGCCCGCAGGGGATTTTTAATCCAGATGGCGTCGCCGCAGGCCAGAAGCTTTTCCTGATCCTCAAAGCCCCAGGTGCAGAGCACCGGCAGCATCCCTGCATTTTTAGCGGTCTCGTAATCCACCATGCTGTCGCCCATGTAAATACATTCCCCGGGAGCCACCCCCATTTTGGCAGCCACCTCCAGGGTCTGGGTGGGATCGGGTTTTCGGGGCTTGCCCTCGTTCTGGCCCACCACCGCCACAAATGTATCATCCTCAAACAAAGTTTCTACAATTTTCTTAGCCGCCGCGTCGGGCTTGTTGGTGCAGACGGCAAAGGGGATGCGGTGGACGTGGAGATACCTTAAAAGATCCCTGATGCCCTCGTAGGGCTGGGTTTTGTAGACGTAGCGCTTGGCGTACTCCGCCTTCATAAGCGCCAGGGCCTCCTCCACCAGGGCTTCATCTTGATTCAAGGGTGCCCCCAGGGCCCGAAACACCAGGTTTTTCAACCCCCGCCCGATGAGACGTCTTCCCTCCTCATAGGTTTTTAAAGGACAGCCGTAGCGCTTCATCACCTGATTCAGGGCGTCGGTCAAATCCTCCAGAGAATTAATCAGCGTGCCGTCGAGATCAAAAATAATCCCCTTATAGGCCGGTGTAAATACGTCTTCCATTGCGCTGCCTCCTTGGTCGTGTTATTCTTTATTTAATTATACCACAAATTGATTCAGGCCACGTATTTAAAAATAAACTTGACAGCCAAAAACTTCCACGTTAAAATAAAACAGAATTTTAGTTTTAGGAGACTGACATGTACACAGCTTTATCCACAAAACTGAATCGATTTTTTCAGGGCTTTGGCTTTTTTAGCTTTAGCTTCTTTTGTGGTTCAGAAAAAAGTTGTCGTCATGGCGGAGCACTCTGACATTGAAATCATCACTGATGCAATGAAGACCTGTATCCCGGCAGTGGCGGACAGGTCTTTTTTTTAATTCAAATTCATACAAAGCGAGGTATAAGCGCATGACACCCTTCAACGATCCCGAAATGGAAGCATTAATGAAAATCAAGGAGCCCTACAAGAAGGCCAACCGCAAGTACAAGGCCGAGGACAGCATCATCGAGGTGGATGGACGCCACATCGGCGAGGGCAATTTCCACGTATTCTCCGGCCCCTGCTCCATCGAAAGCGAGGAGCAGATCATCGAGGTAGCCACCCGGGTTAAGGCCGCCGGAGCCACCGTCCTCAGAGGCGGCGCCTTCAAGCCCAGAACCTCTCCCTACGCCTTCCAGGGCATGGCCGCCGACGGCATCGAGCTGCTTTTAAAGGCCAAGAAGGTCACCGGGCTGCCCATCGTCTCTGAGATCATGAACATCGCTCTCATCGACCTCTTCGCCGACGTGGACATCCTCCAGGTCGGCGCCCGCAACATGCAGAACTTCGATCTGCTCAAGGCCCTGGGCCACAGCAAAAAGCCGGTGCTTTTAAAGCGCGGCCTGGCCAACACCATCGAGGAGCTGCTCATGAGCGCCGAGTACATCATGGCCGGCGGCAACGACAATATCATCCTCTGTGAGCGCGGTATCCGAACCTTTGAAACCGCCACCAGAAACACCCTGGACATCTCTGCGGTGCCGGTGCTTAAAAAGCTGACCCACCTGCCCGTCATCGTCGATCCCAGCCACGGCTGCGGCAAGGCCGAGCTGGTAGAGCCCATGTCCATGGCCGCCCTGGCCGCCGGTGCCGACGGTCTGATCATCGAGGTCCACAACGACCCGGCCAACGCCCTCTGCGACGGTCCCCAGTCCCTGACACCGGACCAGTTCGACACCTTAATGGACACCCGCCTGCGCCCCATGACCGAGCTTTTAGGCAAAAAGCTGGGTGCCTAAGCTTCTATGAAAGCGCTGAACGAAAACCAGCAGGCCTGCCTCAATTTCTACAAAAAACAGCGTCGGGAAATCCGCAGGCCTCTGAAAAATCCCCGGGTCGCCTTCTTCGGCACCGCCGGCTCCTACACCGAGCAGGCGGCCCTGCAGTATTTCAAAAATCAGGGCATCTACGTGGCCCACAAGGACTCCGAGGCCATATTCCGGGAGGTCTCCGAGGGCAGCGCCGACTACGGCGTTCTGCCCATTGAGAACAGCACCACCGGCTCTATTTTAGCCGTCTACGACCTGCTGTCCCGCTACCGCTGCTGCATCGTCGGCGAGACCCAGATCAAGGTGGAGCACTGCCTCCTGGCCATCCCCGGTGCCACCCTGGACAGCATTAAAGAGGTCCTCTCCCACGGCCAGGGCTTTTCCCAGTCCAAGGAATTTCTGGCCGGCCATCCCCAGTGGAAGCTTTTAAACTACTACAATACTGCCGTGGCCGCCGAGCATGTGGCCAAGTCCCAGGATCCCTCCCTGGCGGCCATCGCCAGCCGCCGGGCCGCCCAGATTCACCACCTGGATATTCTGGCAGAGAACATCAACTACTCTGCCACCAACGTGACCCGCTTTGTGGTGGTCTCCAACGCCCTGGAGCTCTCGGCGGCCAGGGACAAGATCAGCATCGCCTTCCACCTGCCCCACGTGGCAGGCTCTCTGTACAGGGTGCTGGGCATCTTCGAGCGCCACAATTTGAACCTATGCAAAATTGAGTCCCGCCCCATCCCCGGCCACAACTGGGAGTACCGCTTCTTCATCGACTTCATCGGCGACATCGAGGACGCCAAGCTGGACACCGTCATGGAGGAGGTCATCTCCGAAACCGAGAGCTTCCATTTTTTGGGGAATTACGAGCAATAAAAAAATTCCATACCTTAAAGGTATGGAATTTTTTTATTGCAGCTCTCATCCTTGTAAATCTTCCGTTGACAAAAGGGTATATATCATGTTATATATTATTTAGGAGGTGACCGTTATGGATACTGCAAAGATTTTTGAAAATGGAAGAAGCCAGGCCGTTCGGCTGCCAAAAAAATTTCGATTTGAAAGTGATGAGGTTTTTATTCAGAGGGTGGGCAAAACGATTATTCTGCTGCCCAAGGAAGCTGCCTGGGAAACCTTTTTAAATGGCTTAAACGGCTTTACCGAAGATTTTTTTGAAGACGGCCGTGATCCCGAGATTTCCACAGCGAGGGAAACCCTATGACCTATATGTTGGATACAAATATCTGCATCTATGCCATAAAAAACAAACCGGCACAGGTTTTAACCCGATTAAAAAACAATCTAAACAAAGGACTCTGCATCTCTGCCATTACCCTTGCAGAGCTGGAGCACGGTGTTGAAAAAAGCGCCTGTCCCGAAAAAAACAGAACTGCCCTGCTGCAGTTTCTTGCAATTTTGGATATCCTGCCCTTTGATGATAGCGCTGCTGTAGAATACGGAGCCATCTGTGCCTGGCTCCAGCGCCAGGGAACACCTATAGGAACCATGGATATGCTGATTGCAGCACATGCACGGGCAAAGGATTTGGTCTTGGTAACCAACAATATCCGGGAATTTAAACGTGTTCCCAAGTTAAAAATTGAGAATTGGGCGGAATAATCCGGCCAATAAAAAAGAGCGCACTGTACCGACCCCCAAAAGTTAGACCAAAAATCTAACGATTGGAGGTCGGTATT
>JAUNGS010000039.1 GCA_030524435.1 Eubacterium sp. | reverse complement strand
ATCCTGGGGAGTTTGTATAAATCGCATTGAGTTGTCGTGGGGTAATTATCTCTTAGAGAACTGCGGTGCACGACGGGCTTTTTTGAGACCGTATTTCTTTCTTTCAGTCATACGCGGGTCACGTGTTAAGTAACCGGCACGCTTCAGTTCCGGTCTTAAGTTGGCGTCTGCTTCCAGTAAAGCTCTGGCAACACCGTGACGGATAGCGCCCGCCTGGCCGGTGAAACCGCCGCCGTAGACGTTGACGATGACGTCAAAGGTATTGACGGTGCCTGTTAAGGTTAAGGGCTGCTTTGCAACAACCTTTAAGGTTTCCAGACCGAAGTAATCGTCGATATCTCTGCCGTTGATGACGAATTTACCTTCGCCGGGTAATAAACGAACTCTGGCTACAGAGGTTTTTCTTCTACCTGTTCCAAAATACTGTACTTTTGACATTCTATTCTATCTCCCTTCTCAGCGTTAGATTTCCAAAGCTTCTGGCTTCTGAGCGGCGTGCGGATGTTCGCTGCCAGCGTAAACTTTCAACTTGGTCATGATCTGGCTGCCCAGCTTATTCTTGGGAACCATACCCTTAACCGCTTTAGTCACCAGTAATTCCGGTTTTTCTGCTAAGAATTTCTTGTAGGTCATTTCCTTCAGTCCGCCCGGATGTCCAGAATAGGTTTTGTATAACTTCTGATCCAGCTTGTTACCTGTTAAGACAACCTTGTCAGCATTGACGATGATGACGAAGTCACCGCAGTCAACGTGGGGAGAGAAAAAGGTTTTGTTCTTTCCTCTTAAAATATTGGCAACCTCAGTTGCTAAACGACCGAGAACCTTGCCCTCGGCGTCAATTACATACCATTTACGATCTATTTCATGAGACTTGGCCATTTTTGTGGCATTTGCGTTCATCTCAAGCTCCTCCTTGATCTTATATTCGTTGTGTTCGATATATCGCATTTCTCCGGTAAAAGTGGGGATTACCAGACTGCGTTTATCAATGTATCGGGGCTGGTGATACAATAATGTCCACGCTATATTCTATTATATTTAAAATTTTATGTCAAGGAAAATCCGCCGATTTCTTCTGGAAATTCCCATATTTTTTATACAGACCAACCGCAAAAAGCACCTCTGTGAAATGCTCACAAAGGTGCCCGATTACAAGGCTTCAGAAAGCCCTTAGCTGATCAGAAAAATGGTAAAGCCGTAGAATAATTCCTCCACCGACTGGAGGGTTTCCGCCGCAAAGGGCACCGCCCCCTCGGGGATCTCGTATTTTTCCATGGTCTCTTCTAAATCGGTATAGTATTCAGATTTCATCGTCATTGTCTCGCCCTCCTGATTAATATACGCCGTATTCGTGGACGCATTTGAAAACTGCCTTGAGATTGTCGGGATTGATGTCCCTCAGACGAAGGATCGCTTTATCGAAGCCAAAGATAAAGCCGCCGCCCGGCGCCAAAATATCCATAAGCTCCTTGGCCTTGTCTGTACACTCCTGCTCAGTGCCGGATTTCAGCAAGCTGATAGGATAAAGGCCGTTGATGATGTGCTTGTCCCCCAGCTTTTCTTTGATCGCTCTGGGATCGCCGTATTCAAAGCACATCAGGGTCTGCTCAGGCAGATCATAGAGGTAATCCAGATAACGCATCCAATCCTGCTCTACGAAGAGATTGGAGGCTGCCCCCGCCGCATAGAGACCTTCCACATAGGCCTTGAAGGTGGGCCAGTAGAATTTTTCAAAATCCTTCTGACGCATGTAGGGTGCCATGTGCAGCGGAATAAAGGTGCGGTTATAGTGGCTGGAGTTCGGTGAGAGGCCAGCCTTCAGGCACAGGGGCAGCAGTGCCTCACAGGCCGCGATAACCTTATCCGGACAGCGTCTGATATCCTTGCTGATCCCTGAGAAGGAACGCAGCTGATCCGAAAGCGTGTCCAAGGGCTCCGCCGAGGCTGCCGAAGCCATGGTGTAGGTGCTGAGGCCGTATTTTTCAGCAATTCTTTTGCCGCCCTCCCTGATGGCTCCCATATTGGAGGCAAAGGTGAAAAAGGCCTGGGCCAATACCTTTTGGCCTGCAAAGCCTGGAAGCTTCAGATTCTCATAAATTCTGGGCAGGATGGTATCCCACAGGGTTTTCATGGGATCTTTAATGAAATCATCGTAGTCCTCGACCTCCATCCCCCGGACCTCGGGGTGCTGCAGAAAGCCGTCGGCGCCCATCTTAAAGTTCTTCGCTCCCAAAATTTTATAAAGCTGCGGCAAACGGATGGTAATCCCCAGCGTGGTGTCGGCGGCGAAATCTCTGGTGGTGATGTCGACAGCTTCCAGCGTTTTTTCAATGCTGTACTGTTCGTTATGGAGATTATAGCCCGCGTATTCCAGGCAGAAGGCGTTGTCCATATTGACGAGAATTGGAACCCTGGAGGGTATTTTACCGTCAAAAACATCCTCAAAAATCTTATTGTTGGCCAATGTCTGCTGTTTCATCGCATCGTTCATATTTCCCTCCCGTTTTCCTGCTGCAACAGGTTTTATTATTTTTATGGTATCACGATATTTTACGAAAGTCAATGAAAACCTTTAACTCAAGGACTTCAGGTGTAATCCTCAAAATAATA
Organism: Eubacterium sp.; assembly: GCA_030524435.1. Classification (GTDB taxonomy): domain Bacteria; phylum Bacillota; class Clostridia; order Eubacteriales; family Eubacteriaceae; genus Eubacterium. The sequence goes on along the minus strand of JAUNGS010000039.1, from coordinate 19,666 downwards.
AAACAACACTGCTAAAAAAAAGGGAGGTCTTAGAACCAAAAACAGCATTATAAAAAAGTTAAATTAATTTGTTTACGAAAACAGCTCTGCCCTTCAGGATGCAAAAGGGCCGATGCCCAGAATGCGCCATCTGCACCGCAATTCCAGGCATCAGCCCTCTTATTTAATGCGCTTCATCCTCGCCAGGGACAGCTCCCTGGGGTCGGTGTACTCCAGCTCTCCCAAAAGCTCCCGGATCATCCAGATCACGGGACTATTTTCCGTCAGCCTTAAAATTTCCAGATCATCCCTGTAAAAATGCAGGGTCTTGTCCATCTCCCGGTAGGTAAGGTAAAGATGTTCGTCCAGCACCATACCGTACTCCAAAACCTGGCCCGTCACCGTTTCCCGGGTCACCTCCCGGTTTAAGGACAACAGGCTGACCACATCCAAAAACAGGGATTTCATCTCACTTTCGTACATGCGCACCTCCAAACTTTTATCCTTTTCCATTATAGCACAGGGCCCCGCAGGCAGCACCGTATTTTCCTCGAATTTATCATAAAAAAAAAGCCCGCTGCACAACTGCGGGCCCTTTAGAGCAGGATTATGAATTTTTTAGTAGTTTTCAGCTAAAATCTGGAAGTTGGCTTCGCTGGCTTTGCAAACCGGGCACATCTTTAAGGCCTTGGTGCCTTCGTAGACGTAACCGCACTTCATGCACTGCCATAAAACTTTTTCACCCTTTTCGAAAACGGTGTTTTCTTCAACGTTGGATAATAATTTTAAGTAACGCTGTTCGTGACGGTTTTCGATTTTGGCAACGGCGTCAAATAAGAAAGCAATTTTGTCAAAGCCTTCTTCTCTGGCTTCCTTGGCGAAGTTAGCGTACATGTCGGTCCATTCGTAGTTTTCACCGGCAGCAGCGTCCTTTAAGTTTGTGGCAGTATCCGGGATTTCGTCGCCGTGAACGATCTTGAACCATAATTTAGCGTGTTCCTTTTCGTTGACTGCCGTTTCTTCAAAGAGATCAGCGATCTGTTCATAACCTTCTTCTCTGGCTTTTTCAGCGTAATAGGTGTATTTGTTGCGCGCCTGAGATTCACCAGCAAATGCTGTCATTAAGTTTGCTTCTGTTTTTGAACCTTTTAATTCCATTTCAATAACCTCTCTTGTTTTTATAGTTTCTTCGTTCCTTAATTTAGAACGATTATAATATAACAATTTGACCCCGGATTGTCAAGGGGATTTTGAAATTAATTAGTCCACAATCGGCGGAATTTCAGGATTTTTAAAGACTGTCAGGCATTGGCGAATCAGTGCCTCTGTAGTGCGGCCAGAGGAGAGGGGCGGCAGCTTGTCTAAGGCAAAATAACCGGCATCCTCGGTCTCGATATTGGGGGTAAAGGCGCCCCCCTCCACGTCGCAGACCATGACGGCCTTGTAGATGGCAAAGGGGTTGGGCTTTTCTGTATTTTTAACCCAGTCGTAGATCCCCACCAGCTGCCTCGGCACAACCCTGAGGCCGGCCTCCTCAAAGGCCTCCTTGGCAATGTTTTCCTTGATGGACAGCCCGATGTCGGCCCAGCCCCCGGGCATGGACCAGCGGCCGTCGATGCTTTCCTTCACCAATAAAATTTCATCGTCCTTAAAAATCGCCGCTCTGACGTCCACCTTGGGGGTCTGGTACCCCGTCTCACCACAGAAGAGATCTCGGATCTTCTCCTCCCCGGCCTCGGTGTAATGCGCCATAATTTCCACAGACAGGCTGCGAATCTGCTCAAAGCGTTCTCTGTCGTATTTATCCTTGGAGTAGGCCAGCCCTGCCTGGGCAATCGCCTGGAGCTGTTTGGCCCAGCTCAGCCACTTTTCTTCCATAGTTTGTACTCATTCCTTCCTGATATTTGATGGTTCCTATACAAAATTTTATCTGTATTTCATGCTTGATTTTTTCTGACTATGGTATACTATAAATACTGAGCTTGAGCTCACAAATCTTTAGTATCCATAGGAGGAATTAATCATGTGCAAAACACCCAAATTTTATAAGTGCGAACACTGCGGCAATATTTTCGGCACCGTTCACGATGCCGGCGTAACCCCTGTATGCTGCGGCGAAAAAATGACTGAATTAAAGGCCAACACCGTTGACGCCGCCAAGGAAAAACACGTTCCCGTCATCACCGTTGACGGCAATACCGTCACCGTTGAGGTCGGCAGCGTCGCCCACCCGATGTTAGAAGAACACCACATTGCCTGGATCTACCTTGAAACCAAGCAGGGCGGCCAGCGCAAATGTCTTGCCGCTGGTGAAGAACCCAAGGCTGTTTTCGCTCTGACTGAAGGAGACGAAGCCGTTGCCGCTTACGAATATTGTAACCTCCACGGCCTGTGGATGGCAACTGTTTAATTTTAAAAAAAATGCGTTCCGATTTTTTCGGAACGCATTTTTTATTTGGTATGCCTTTAGCTGCAAGGCTGTTTATCCCAACTGCTGCTCCCAGACATCAAAGGTCTTTTTCTTAAAGTGTCTGTAGACGATGATCTCAAAGGTCAGGCAGGCCAGCTCTGAGACGATGAAGCCGTACCACACCATATCCAGTCCCCCCACCAGGGAGAACAGGTAGGAGAAGGGCAGCAGAAAGATCATCTGTCTCAGGAAGGATGAGATCATGCTGAGGTAGGATTTTCCCATGGCCTGGAAGGAGGTGCTGAGCATGATGGAGCCGCCGGCGACGGGGAAGGCGATGCTGATGGCCTTGAAGCAGCGCACCCCCATAGCCGTCATCTCCGCCGAGGCGTTGAACATCTTCTCGAAGATCAAAGCCGGGCAGAACTGGAAGATCAGAACCCCCACGATCATAATGGCCAGGGCTGTCAGAATCCCCACCTTAAGGGTTTCCTTGAAGCGGGCGGCGTTTTTGGCGCCGTAGTTGTAGCCGAAAATCGGCATGGCCCCCTGGCCCAGGCCGAAGATGGGCATGAAGATAAAGGACTGAACCTTAAAGTAGACCCCGAAGACGGCCACCGCCGTCATGCCGTAGCCCGCCAGAATCAGGTTGTAGCCCGTGACCATAAAGGAGCCGATGCCCTGCATCACCGCCGAGGGCAGCCCCACCACGGCAATTTCCTTAATCATCTCCCCGGAAAATTTAAAATCCCTTAGATTCAGGCGCAGCAGGTTCTTCTTTCTAAAGAGCACGATGCACACGATGTAGACCATGGCCAGAATCTGCCCAGTGACGGTGGCGATGGCGGCGCCGGTGACCCCCATGGCCGGAAAGCCCAAAAGGCCAAAGATCATGATGGGATCCAAAACGATATTGACGATCGCCCCGATGAGCTGGCCGATCATGGGCTGAATCATATCGCCGGAGCCCTGGAGGGTGCTGAAGCCCGCCTGGGTGATGATGCTGCCGAAGCTGAACACCGTCACCACGAAGAGATAGCTGGCACAGCCCTCGACGATCTCCCCATTGTCCGTGAACATCTTGGCAAAGCTTTCGGAGAAAAGGATGCCGATGAGCGCCGCGGCGATGGCAATGATAAACGCCACCAGAAAGCCGTGCTCCGCCACCCGCTCCGCATCCCGGTGCCGCTTTTCCCCAAGCTTTCGGGAAATGCCCGAATTGATCCCCACGCCCATGCCCACAAAGCAGGAGACGATGAGCATCTGAACCGGGAAGGCCAGAGATACCGCCGTCAGCGCATTTTCCCCCACCTGGGCCACAAAGACGCTGTCCACCACGTTGTACATGGCCTGGACAAACATGGAGATGATGGCCGGCAGGGCCATGGACAAAAGCAGCCCTGGAATAGGTCTGGTGCCCATTTTATTTTCATGCTGTGTCCGCATGTCTTCCATAGAATCTTCCCCCTTATTTAAAATTTATTTGCGTTTCTTGGTTATTTCCACCTTGACCCTGTGATCCTTGATGTACTTGCCGTTGAGCTTCTTTTCCACCTTCTTGGCGACGTTCTCGTCGACGTCCACCAGGGTGAACTTTTTGTACATGTCGATGCTGCCCACATCTGAGGAGGAGATATTGCACTCGCCGCAGATGGCCCCCAGGACGTCTCGCTTCTGTACCCGATCCTTTTCGCCGATGTTGATGAACAAACGCTTCGTCTTTTCCGGCCCGAATTTCTTCTTACCTTTCTTGCGGCTGGCCTTGCGCTCTACCTTGCTCTCTCTGCGGTTTCGCTTGCGGCTAAACTCAGCGTTGAGATCCTCGGCGTCGGACAGAGGCAGCTGAGCCTGGAGCAGCACTGCAGCGATGAATTCCGGCGCATAGCCCTTGTCCTCCAGCTCCCGGACGATTTCCATGTAGCGATCCAGATCCCCCTTTTCAGCCCGCATTTTAAAGCGCTCCTTAAAATGGGCGATCTTGATGTCGTTGATGACCTCGCTGGTGGGAATCAGATCCCTCTCGATGCTCTTTTTGGTGTAGTCGGTGATCTTTCTGAGCTTGAACTGATCCCTGGAGCGGGCCAGGGTTAAGGACAGGCCCCGTTTGCCAGCCCGGCCGGTTCGGCCGATTCTGTGGACGTAGTACTCCTCGTTGTCCGGCACGTCGTAGTTAAAGACGATGTCCACGTCGTCCACGTCGATGCCCCGGGCCGCCACGTCGGTGGCCACCAGAATCTTCAGTCTGCCGCTGCTGAAGCGCTTCAACACGTTGAGCCTTGAGATCTGGCGCATGTCCCCGTGGATCTTGTCCACAGAGTAACCCAGCTCCTGGAGATTTTCGGTGATCTCGTCAACGTAGTGCTTGGTGTTGCAGAAAATCAGGGAGCGCTGGGGCTTGTAAACGTCCAGAAGACGGGTCAAGGCCTCAAACTTGTTCTGGTCGGCGATGTTGAAATACTTCTGCTCGATGCTGGGGGCCACCATGTTCTTGGGGGAGACCTCCACCTTCTCCGGATTTTTCTGGTAGGTTTCGGCAATCTTTAAAATCGGGGCCGGCATGGTGGCGGAAAAGAGCACCGTCTGGATCTCGTGATCCACCGCCTCCAAAATCAGCTCGATATCCTCCCTGAAGCCCATGTTGAGCATCTCGTCGGCCTCGTCCAGCACCACCATGGTCAAATTGGCAAATTTCAAGGTTTTTCTTCGCATATGGTCCATGATGCGCCCCGGGGTGCCCACGATGATCTGGGCGCCGCCCTTGAGCTCTCTGATCTGCTGCTCCATGGAGGCGCCGCCAAAGACGGCGCAGACCTTGATACCGTGGCTGAATTTTAGGACCTTGCGGAATTCCTCGGCCACCTGCAGGGCCAGCTCTCTGGTGGGCAGAAGCACCAGCACCTGGGGCTTTCTGACCTCGGGGATAATTCTCTCAATGGCCGGGATGGCAAAGGCCATGGTCTTCCCCGTCCCCGTCTGGGATTTCCCGATGAGATCGACGCCGGTCATGAGCCTGGGGATGGCCCGCTCCTGAATCTCCGTCATATCTTCAAAGCCCATGGCCTCGATGGCCCGGGATACTTCTTCTCTAATTTCTAGTTCGTTAAATTTCATGTAATTTCCTTTCTAATCATAAGTATTTATTGTAACCCAGATTCAGAAAAAACACAATGGCAGGGGGCCTGCAATCGTTGCGCAGAAAAGCGAATCTTTAACCCAGCAAATTATCTTAATCTTTGGAGGAAACATAGAAAACACTTTAAGATTATGGTAAACTGAAAATGATTAATAAAACGCTAATACCACAATAAAATAAAGGAGCTTTAAGCAATGTTGATAAACACAAAGGAGTATCTTTCAATTGTAGAAAGTATTAAGCAAGAGATCAAAACCGTTCAATATAAAACAATGCAGCATGCTAATACAAATCTGTTGATGCTTTACTATGAAATCGGCCGTATTATCAACAAACACAAATCATGGGGCAACAAATTTATTGACAATCTTTCATCAGATCTTCGATTAACATTCCCAGATAGCAAAGGCTATTCTTCCCGAAACCTAAAATATATGGCAAAGTTTGCGCTGACATATCCAGATCGGGAATTTGTGCAACAGATTGTTGCACAAATTCCATGGGGACACCATATTGTGCTCTTAGATAAAATATCCAATCCAGAAGTACGCATATGGTATATTCACAAAACAGCCGAAAATGGTTGGTCAAGAAACGTATTAATTCATCAAATCGAAAGCAATCTCTACCAGAGACAAGTACTGGCAAACAAAACATCCAACTTTGGGCATCGTTTGCCATCTCCACAAAGCGAGCTGGCCATTCAGACAATAAAGGATCCATACATTTTTGATTTTATTCAGCTTCGTGAAGATATGGTGGAACGCGATATAGAACAGGCTTTAGTGCACGATGTGACAAAACTGCTTTTGGAATTGGGAACAGGTTTTGCTTTTCTTGGAAATCAATATCACCTTAAAGTAGGCGGTGATGATTTTTACTTAGACTTACTGTTTTATAATCTGAATCTCCGCTGTTATGTAGTAATTGAGCTGAAAACAGGCGAATTCAAACCAGAATACGCAGGCCAGCTGAATTTTTATCTTTCCGCAGTGGATGAGCTTTTAAAAAATGATATGGACAATCCGTCAATCGGTTTGCTGCTCTGTAAAAGTAAAAACGCTTTGGTCGCAGAGTATTCTTTAAAAGATATTTCCAAGCCTATCGGTGTAAGTGAGTATAAAATCACAAGTCATCTTCCAGATGATCTAGAAAAGCAGCTGCCTTCTGTCGAAGACATTCAAAATCGCATAAAATAAAAAAGCCGCAGCTTAGCCACGACTTTTAATGCTCATTTTCTAAATCAGCCCGGCGGCCACTCCATGGTCCTTCCGCCCAGCAAATGGTAGTGCAGATGCGGCACGGTCTGTCCGCCGTCGACGCCGCAGTTATTCACAAGCCGGAATCCCTTGTCGGCGATGCCGAGCTTTAATACGATACGATTGGCCACCGTGTGAATGTGGCTGATGATTTCATTGCCCGCAGGCACCGAGAGAATCGACTCAAAGTGCTCCTTGGGAATAATGACAACGTGGATGGGCGCCTGGGGGTCGATGTCGTTGAAGGCAATGACCTGGTCGTCCTCGTACACGATTGTCGATGGGATTTCGCCCTTGACGATCTTGCAAAAAATGCAGTCGCTGTCTGGCATAATGTCCCCTCCCTTCTTATTCAAGCTTTCCTGTCATGTGAAGCTCGGATTTATTATATAATACTCCAATTTTGAGAATTTTACCATCAATTTTTTCATCAGTCTTAAGAATCACCGGAATATAATTTCTGGTGTGTCCCTCATAAAAGCCATCCTTGTGGTGCCGCTCAAAAAGCACCTCGGCCACAGTGCCGTCGTTGGCCTTAAGGAAGGCCGTCTCACAGGCCAGGGCCGCCTGGGCCAGAGCCTGGGCCCGTTGATTTTTGATCTGCTCATCCACCTGATCTGGAAAATCCGCCGCCTTGGTGCCCTTGCGCCTGGAATACTTAAAGGCGTGAACCTGGTAGAAGCCGATTTTTTTCACAAAGTCCAGGGTCGTCTGAAATTCCGCCTCGGTTTCGCCGGGGAAGCCCACCATGATGTCGGTGGTGATGGCCGGGCGGTCGAAATAGCGTCTGACCCTGTCCACAATCTCGGCGTACTGATCCGTGGTGTAGCGGCGTCCCATGCGCGCAAGCACCGTGTCACAGCCGCTTTGCAGAGACAGATGGAAATGGGGACAGAGGGAGGGAATGGCCGCCAGTCTTTTCACAAAGTCCTCGGTTAAAAGCAAGGGCTCCAGGGAGCCCAGTCTTATGCGCTCCACCCCGGGAACCCCGTCCACCGCCGCGATGAGGTCCATGAGATCCACATCCTCCGCCATGTCCACGCCGTAGGAGGCGATGTGAATCCCCGTGAGGACCATCTCCTTAAAGCCGTTGTCCACCAGGCGCTTGACCTCCTGGACCACCGAAGCTATGGCACGGCTTCGAATGGGGCCCCTGGCGTAGGGGATAATGCAATAGGTGCAGAAGCGGTTGCAGCCCTCCTGAACCTTTAAAAAGGCCCGGGTTTTTCCCTTGTTCTCGGTGATGGTTAAATCCTCGTAATCCCGGCCCGCCATGATGTCCGACACGAAATTGCTGCGGCTTTGATCCTGCCTGTGGGCCTCGATGAAATCCAGGATCTGACGGCGCTTCTGGGTGCCTAAAATCAGATCCACCTCCTCGATGGCCATGACCTCCTCCGGGGCCACCTGGGCGTAGCAGCCCGTGGCCACGATGATGGCCTCGGGGTTTCTCCTTCTGGCCTTGCGCATCATCTGCCTGGATTTTCTGTCCCCCAGATGGGTGACGGTGCAGGTGTTGATGACGTAGACGTCGGCAAAGTCGGCGAAGTCCACCACCTGGTAGCCCGCCCCCTCGAAGATCTCCATCATGGCCTCGGAGTCGTAGCTGTTGACCTTGCAGCCCAGGGTCAAAAAGGCCACGGCGGGCTGATATACATTTATATTTTCACTCATTCTCTTATCCTCTTAAAATTAGTCACTCCACTATACCACAAAAGGGGGATGAAAAAAAGAGATTCCCGGAATGGAAATCTCCTGAATTTTTTATTTGGATCCGACTGCCCGCTGTCCCGGAAGATCTGGGGCCATGGAGCTTATAACTCTAAAATCCCCATTGACCTTCTCCACCTCGTAGATCAGCGGATTCTCTCTGGCCCATTCTGGCGATCCCTCAGCCAGACTCTGCCATTTGTGGTAAGCCTTAAGGAATCCGTTATGAATAGTCTCCTCCGCCTCCATACGCGCCTGAACAGCCGCTTCCATGGTAGTGTAGGTTCCGATATAATAGCGCTGTCCTTTAAAACCAATGGACGCCCGGAATCGGCCGTTTTTCAGGCAGATTACTCCTCTGAAACCGCTGGTGTTGTCACTGCGGTATTTGCGCCGTTCCAAAAGCTCCACACAGGTGCCGTCGACATGGTGCAGCGTATTGCTGATGTTGGCCTGAACCTGCTGTTTTAGACAGCCGCAGCTTTTGGTGTTGCCCCAAACCAGATCGTCGGCGGACACATCGGCCATCCGGCCGCAGTCGCACAGACAGCACCACATCACCGAACCTTTTGGAGATCGGCCGTCCGTCATGTGCAGGGCCATCAGCTTGCCAAAGCGCCTGCCCGCAAGATCACAGTGACTGCGCAGTGTCGTGTGCCTGCTGCTTTTGCACATGGTGGTTCGTCCACTTTTGAGGGCCTTAGCGGAAATCTCCCGCTGGGTACCGCAGGAGCAGCGGCAAAGCCAGTGCACCCGTCCCCGGCGGTTGGGGGCCCGGCGCAGCACCGTCCACTCCCCAAACTGCCGCCCCGTCAAATCCTCGGCGATACTCCCCCGCCGGGCATTTTTCGGCGGCACACAGCCGCAGTCGGCAACCGTCCCCCGGGCCAGCCGCTTGCTGCTCACCAGCACCTCTCCGCCACAGTCGCACAGACAGCGCCACAGAAAATAACCCTTCTCTTTCTGATCAGTGCGCTCCACAGCCACCAGTCTGCCAAAACGTTTATCCTTTAAATCTAAAATTTTTGGCATCTCAATCCCCCCTTTCTCCCTTATTGCAATGTTCTGTCACAGCGCACCGTCATGCGGGTCTGTCCGCCGTAGGTACAGGTGAACACAGCATCGACAAAAGCGCCGATACCGCCGCCGCCACCAGCAGCTGATACTAAACACCCAGCCGTATTTTCCGCGATAGTTCAGTCTGGCGCGTTCCGCCGCCACGGCCTCCCGGGTTGGCAATTCTATTTCCACATCTTTCTCTGCCTCTTCCTCCTGCTGCAGGGCGTAGATAATTTCAATCAGATCCTTTCGGCGCATTTTATGTAAATTGTTTTTTGCCATGCCATACCCCTTTTTGTGTCAATCAAATGCAAAAGGCCGGAATACCACAAAATTCTTATTCTGTGGTAATAAACGAAAGTTAATCAAGGACATCTATATGTGTTTAACTTATTATAATATTAATTCAATATAAATTCAACATAACATTTTATATTTTTTAATTTAAAACACCCAAAAAAGACCTGCAGCGTATCTGTGTTCTGCAAGTCTTGTTTGGGTTTTTCTTTTTTATAGGGCCTGGGGAGAGGGAGGTCCCATAAAGTATTTGTACAAAAACCGGAATACCACAAAATAAGAATTCTGTGGTTTTTATATAATCAGACGCATTTTTCCTAAAATTTTCTGATACTCCCCGGCGCTGGCGGCCAAATAAATACGCGTTGTCTCCACGCTGCTGTGCCCCAGAATATCAGCCAGATGGGCGATATTCTTTTCAATGGCAAAAAAGGTTCTCGCAAATAAATGTCTGAAATTGTGGGGAAAAACCTTGTCCGAGGCCACCGCCGCAGCCGCACACAATTTTTTCATGTCGTGACAAATATTTGAGCGATCCAGGGGATTGCCATTTCTGGTTTTAAAGATATACCCTGCCTCGATCCTCATTTTTTTAGCATAGTCCCTCAGACGCTTGCGCAGCGCCTTGGGCAGCAGAATAATCCGATCCTTTCCCTTTAAGTGGATCTCAGCCTGACCCTTCTTCACGGCTTCCACCGTGATAAAGCTCAGCTCACTGACTCTGATACCTGTTCCTGCGATGGTCAGCATAATATGGTAGAGCCGCTCGTTATTTTTGAGCCTTGCGGTATCCAAAAGACGCCTATATTCCGCCTCCGTCAGCATCCTCTTTTCCTCTCTGAAGGCTTTTCTCTGGATACGAAACAGCTTTAACCGCAGATTTTTCAGGCCAAGGTAATCTAAAAAGTGATTGATGGCCGACAGCTTTCCATTGACGGTCTGAACCTGATTTTTGTGCATCAGCCACTCCCTGTAGGCAATCAGGTTTTCCTTGGTGGGAGGCTCCCCTTTGAGGTAAGCCCAAAGCTCTCTGACATCCCTCAGGTATTTCTTGGCCGTGGCCTCGGCCTTTTCTTCTTTTCTCATTGCCTGATAAAATCCATCCATATGAATCGTCTGTATTTTCATCCTTCATCCTCCATCATCAATTGGATTGAAAGGCACCTTGGCCTTCAAGCACAGATACCGGAGACAGCTGACAGTACACTGCAGTCTGAAGACTTCAAACAGTTTACAAAAAAAGACCTTGAAGGCTGATCCTCCCAAGGTCACAACATAAACAACTATGTTTTTATCTTTTTGCACTGTCTGGCCAAGGCGCTGATATTTCTGCCCTTCTGCTTTATACCTGTGCCGCATGTGTCTTTACACACTTCTCTCTTACTATTATACGGCACTTTTCCTCGGCGCACAACCGGGGGCTCGGGGCCCCTTTTCATTGAACATTACAGCCCAAATGGGCGGAAATTTTCAATGGCTTTTTCTAAACCAGCGTTTTATCCAAAAGAAAGTCGATGAGACCGATGTTTAAAATCCCATTTTCATTAAGTATTTCGCCAATATAAGCTTAATTATCGCTCCATTTATTGTGTGCGCATTTTTTCAAATTCCCATTGAACATTACAGCCCAAATGGGCGGAAATTTTCAATGGTTTTATTTTTTTGTGCTATAAAATAAAAATTTTTCTTACATCGACGCCATTTTTTTGCTATAATCCCCTTGGAACAAAAAAATAAGCAGATGTAAATCCAGCAATTTATGCGTGTAGTCTTTTGGGACTGCGCGCTTTTTTATTGACCAAAATCCCTGCTGGATCTGCACTGCATCAAAGGAGGAAGCTATGACCAAAATTATCACCATCAGCCGCCAATTTGGAAGCGGCGGCCGAACCATTGGAAAAAGGATTGCCGAGCGTCTCGGCATTCCCTGTTACGACAAGGCCCTGGTTGAGAAAATCGCCGGCGAAACGGGTTTTTCCGAGGATTATATCACCGAAGCCTCGGAGTACGCCCCCAATATTGGCGGCTTTGCCTATTCTTTTTTAGGCCGGGACGTCGAGGGGCTCTCCAACGCCGACCGCATCTGGTTTGCAGAGCGCCGGGTAATTCTCTCCCTGGCAGCGCAGGGCCCCTGCGTCATCGTGGGCCGCTGTGCGGACTATCTGCTCAGGGATCGGGAGGACTGTCTCAACGTATTCATCCACGCCCCTAAAGATTTCCGAGCCCGCCGCATCGTCCAGCAATACGGCGAAACCGCCGTCAAACCCCAAAAGCGCCTGGAGGAAAAGGACCGCAAGCGTGCCTTAAACTACAAGTATTTTACGGATCAGGAGTGGGGCAAAACCGACAATTACCACCTCTGTCTGGACAGCGGCTATCTCGGTATTGACAAAGCCACAGAGATTATTCTCTGTGCCGCAGGAGGCGCCGATGACATCCAATAAAATGGCGGTGATGCCCGTAGGCAAGCTGCTTTTAAACATGGGGATTCCCATGATGCTCTCCATGATGCTCCAGGCGGTGTACAACATCGTCGACAGCGCCTTTGTGGCCAACATGCCCGAAAACGGCGAGGCGGCCTTAAACGCCCTGACCCTGGCCTTTCCCGTCCAGATGCTGATGGTGGCCATCGGCATCGGAACCGGCGTTGGCGCCGGGGCTTTGATCTCCAAAAGCCTGGGGGCCGACGACCGCAGGCGTGCCAGCCACACCACCGGGAACACGATTTTCCTGGCGATGGTCATCTATGTCGTCTTTCTTTTGTTCGGGATTTTCGGCACGGATTTCTACATTGCCACCCAATCTGAAAATCCGCTGATCACCGCCATGGCCTCAGATTACCTCAGAATCTGCTGTGTCTACTCCTTTGGCATCGTGTTTTTTTCGGGCTTTGAAAAAATTCTTCAGTCCACCGGGCGCTCCATGTTTTCCACGGCGGCCCAAATCTCCGGGGCCATCGTCAACGTCATCCTGGACCCCATTTTGATCTACGGCCTCTTTGGTCTGCCGGCCACCGGAGTGCGGGGTGCCGCCTACGCCACCGTCATCGGCCAGATCGTATCCTTCCTGGTGGCGCTGTGGGCCCATCTGAAGTACAATCGGGAATTGGAAAACAAGCTGTCCTATCTGAAGCCCTCGGGCCACATCATCAAGGGCATCTACGCCATCGGATTCCCGGCGATCATCGCCCAGGCCCTGATGTCGGTGATGACCTACCTCCTCAACATCATCTTTGTGCACATCGGTGAAAATGTGGTCACCGCCTACGGCCTCTATTATAAAATTCAGCAGTTCATCCTCTTTGCCGCCTTTGGCCTCAGGGACGCCATCACACCGGTGATTTCCTTCAACCACGGCAAGCGGGATAAAAAGCGGGTCTCCGACGGCGTGCGCTGGGGCATCACCTACACCCTGATTATCATGGCTGCGGGCTGTGTGCTTTTGGAACTCTTGGCTCATCCCCTCGCAGCCCTCTTTGGCCTCTCCGGGGACACCGAAAGCCTGTGCATCAGCGCCATCCGCATCATCTCCCTCAGCTACGTCTTTGCGGGCATCAACATCGCCCTCCAGGGTGTCTTCCAGGCCTTGGACAGCGGTCTACCCTCGCTGATCATCTCGGTGTGCAGACAGTTTCTCTTTGTGGTGCCCGTGGCCTGGCTGCTGACCGCCCTGGTTCTCGGCAATCCAGACACCCCAGTCTGGATCGTCTGGATCACCTTCCTGATTGCCGAGGGCTTGTCTGCGGCCATCGCCCTGGGATTCCTCAAACGTATTCGCGAGACGAAAATTCAAGCGCTTTAAAACCGTCAAAACACGCAAATCAGGCCAGGAAATCCTTCCCCGGGGATTTTCTGGCCTGTGTTTTTTTATGGCTTCTATCCTGATATTTAATTTTCTGCTTCGAGCAGCCAATCCATTAAATTTTTAACCTATACGCCGTCATCGACAGCTTATCTCTACAGCCGCCGCCATTCTGCGGCCATGGCTTCGGCAATTTTTTTGGCAAAGCCCAGGGAAAATCGGCTCTGATCCGTGTCGATGACCACCGCAGGAATTTCTCTGCGGGCCACCTGTCCGGCGGCTTCAAGGGCCCGCCCAAAGGGATCCCCCTCCCGGGGATCGTAGGTGGCCTTGCCGTCGGTGACGAGAACCAGAACCGGGGCGGCGCCATCCTTTTTCTGCGCTTCGATTTTTAAAACCTCTAGGGCTTTTTCAATGCCCAGGGCCAGGGGGGTGTTTCCCCGGGCCCACAGCCCCTCGAGCCTGTCCCTGGCGTACTCGACGCTTCGGGTTAAGGGCAGCAAAAGCTCTGCCCGGCCATCCCCAAAGACAACGACCCCGGCTTTGTCCCGGCTGGTATAGGTCTGGGACAAAAGGGACAGCACCGCCCCCTTCACAAAGCCCAGGCGCTTTTCCACGCCCTGGGATCGGCTCACATCCAAAAGAAAAAGCACCGCCAGCTTTCCCCTGACCTGCGGGCATTTAAACCTGAGATCTGCCCGACGGACCTCAAGGGCCAGGTCCGTCTCCAAAGGGCCCTTCTTCTGCTCTGCCCCCTGGCGCAGGGCCGCCGCCCCCAGGGTTTTTACCACATCGAGACGCTGCCTTTGCTTTGCTCTGCGATCCTTATGCTTTCCCCGGCCCCGGCCTGGGGTATCTGGCAAAAGGGCCTTTAAAAGCATCTCCTGCTGTGGCTCCAAAATCGGCAGCAGCACCGGCGCCGCCGGTGGATTTTGATCACTTCCCTGGCCTAACCGCCCTCCGGGCTGACCGAGGCCTCCCGGGGTTTCTTTTTTCCAGCTTCCTTCTGCCCGGCCGCAGGCGGCTTTGCGTTCTCAGTCAGCTGGCTGAGCTTCTGGGGATCAAACTGGCCCTTGTCCATGGCCCCCTTGCGCATGCGGTGGGGCAGGGTGTAGAGGGCGGCCTGCTTTAAATCCTCCGGTGCCACCGTCTGGCTGCCCCTCAGGGCTGCAATGGCCCTGGCGGTTTTGATCATGCTGATGTCTGCCCGGTGACCCTCGGTGCCGTATTCAATGCCGATTTTAGCGGCCAAAAGGATGATTTCGGCATCCACCGTCACCTCGGGCAAAAGCTTTTTGGCCTGCCGGATGCTCTGGGCCAGGGCCTTCTGGCCGGCGGCATAGCCCCGCCTGAATTTTGCTGCATCGGCCTCGTAGGCCAAACGATTTTCTATGATCCGAGCTCTGCACACCGGATCCTGCTCCCCGGCCACGTCGACGACCAGGCCAAAGCGGTCCAAAAGCTGAGGCCTGAGATTGCCCTCCTCGGGGTTCATGGTTCCCACCAGGGCAAAGCGGGCGGGATGGGCGTAGGAAAGGCCCTCCCGTTCTACCGTATTGACCCCGGTGGCCGCCGCATCCAATAGAATGTCCACCAGGTGATCCTCCAGAAGATTCACCTCGTCCACGTAGAGTATATTTTTATCGGCCTCGGCCAAAAGCCCCGGCTCGAATTTTTTCTCCCCGGTTTTTAGGGCGTGCTCCATATCCAAAGTCCCGGTCACCCGATCCTCGGTGGCGTTGATGGGCAGCTCCACCACCCGCACCGAGGGCAGCACCTCGGCCAAAGCCCTGACGGCAGTGGTTTTTGCCGTCCCCTTCTGCCCTCTGATCAAAACGCCCCCCAGACTCGGATCGATGAGATTTAAAATCAGCGCCTCCTTCATGCTTTCCTGACCCACGATGGCCGTAAACGGAAATCCTTTTTTCTGTGTCATACTAATGTCCCTTCCTCTTTTCTATGTCCTCACACTTCCATGCTGCCCTCTGTCTCCAGATAGGCCCTGCGAATTCTGTCCATGGTCTCCTCATCCGGCGCCCAGTAGTCTCTTTCTGCGGCCTCACCCAGACGCTCCAGCATTTTTGTGTAGGCCCATTGATTCTGGGCCTGCAGCTGCTGCCGGCGATTTTCGTCCTTGACGTAGCAGGCCTCCAAATCTGAAAAAATCTGGGGATCCACCTGATTCGTGGATGCCGCAAAGCCCAAAACATTCTCAAAGCGCTTTTCAATCTGTCTGGCACCGTGGTAGCCGTGGCGCAGCATGCCGTCGATCCACTTAGGATTCAAAAGCCTGGTGCGCACACCCTTTTCAAAGGAATCGGTAAAATCCATGACCTCGGGATCCCCATCCGCCGTGTCAGCGATATAGAGCGCCGCCTGTCTTCCCGTCGTATTTTCCACAGCCTTGGCCAGTCCCCCGTAAAATTCGTAGTAGTGATCCAGATCCACCAGCTCGTACTCCGCCATGTTTCTGACCTGGGAGACCACTGACACCGACTGATAATTCATATCCAAGACGCCGCGGTGACCTGTGCCCCGGTCTGTGCTGCTGTAGACGTAGGAGAGATCCTCCAAAAACATGTTGCCCAAAAGCTCCGAATCCTCCCAGAGGCCCTTCCTCACCGTCTCGGTGAGCCTTGTGCCGTACTCCCCTTCCTTGGGGCCAAAGATGCGGCTGCGGGCCAGCACCTCGGCCTGCTCCAGGGGCATCCCCTCGCCGATAAGCTTTTTCAGGTTTTCTTCGGTATGCTTCACGAAAAAACTGTCGGCCTCCTTCAGCTGAGCCAGCCGCTCAAAGATCACGTTGAGATCGTCGATGAGGCCTGGAAACATATCCCTGAAGAAGCCGCAGATATGGATGACCACATCCGTCCGGGGGCGCCCCAGCGCTTCCCTCGGGATAATTTCAAAACGAAAATCGTAGGGGCTTCTCGTCTCCTTGAGACGCACCCCCAGATAGCCAAAGATCTGTCCCAGGGTTTCTCCCTGGGACCTGGTGGTCTCCAGCCCCCACAAAACCACCGCCGCCGTCTCCAGGTCTTTGCTGTACTGCCTGTGGTAGCGCGCTGCGGTTTCCTCCGCAATTTTTACGCCCCGCTCAAAGGCCGTCCGGGTGGGCACCAGCCGGGGATCGAATTGTACCAGGTTCTTCCCCGACGCCGGAGCCTGGGCCGCCTTTCCAGAGCCGCCAGCCGGCACTGCCGGGATATATGCTCCCCCAAGGGCACGAATCAGCGCAGGGATCTCCCAGTCCTCATCCTGGCCAATGACGTGGAGACCATCGGGAATCAGCGCAGTCTCGTACTGATAAAGCCGTTCCTCTAAAAGATCCAAAAAAGCCTCGGTGTCCCCGGGCAAATCCGCAAGATCCTCCTGCCTCAAAAGCTTTAATTCTTCTGCTATAGCTTCGATATTTTCGAGGATATCCCCACAGCGCTCTGCGGCACTCTGACGGCTTTCTCTGTACTCGGCAATCATTTCCCGAAGCTCCTGGTAGCCGCCGTAGAGTCCGCCCTGTAAAAGCTCCGGCCCAGAGTAACCCAGCAGGACCGCATGACTTCGCCTTTTGGCCACCATGGCCTCCGAGGGATTGCCGATATAGTAGTAATAAAAATGCGGTGTCGCCGAAATCAGTCTGTCCGGCCAGCAGTCTGCCGTCATGCCGCTCTCCTTGCCGGGAAGAAATTCCAGGGTGCCGTGGGTACCCACGTGGAGAATCGCATCCGCCTGATACACCTCCTGAAGCCAGCGGTAAAAGGCCAGGTATTCCCCCGAGGGCGGCAGCTCCCTGTCGTGATAATGGGCCTCTGCCTCAGCCTCGGCTCTGACCGGCTGAACTCCGATAAAGACATTGCCGCTGTAAATCCCCTTGATGGGATAAACGACGCCGTCTCCGCCTTTAAACTGCGCTGCCTTTGCATCCATGCCCCACTGGGGTTCATTGCCCATGCCCTCCTCGCAGAAAATTTTTTTCAACGTCTCGGCAGAGACCGCCTCGGTCTGATATCCCGCAGCCTTCAGGCCCCCAAGGACCTTTGCCACCGAGGCAAAGGTGTCCAGGAAGGCGCCGCCAAAGACGTCGGCCTCCCCCGCCGGATAGTTGTAGCAGATCAGGGCGAGCTTTTTCTGAGCATTTGGCTTTTTCTGTAAATTTACAAAGCCCTCGATCCGCCGGCACAAAGCGTCAATCCGCTCTGCCATGGGCACAATCTCGGTGATCTCGACGCCAGTGCCGTAGTACTCTGTACTTTTTTGGATGATCCCCACGGGATAGGTGTGGATGCCGCCGTCCAGCTCCGGCAGCATGATACTGATGAGAAACTCCCCGGGATTCACCGCCCGGGCGTGCTGCCACTGGTCAAAATCCACCTTGGTCAGACAAAAGGGCTTGAAATAGGGCACACCGCATTTTTCTAAAATACGCACCGCGCCCTCGGCGTCGCCGCCCATAGGCCCCGCCCCCAGCCTGAAGGGCATCAGATTCACCACCGCCGCCGGCTGTATCTCCTGTCCGCAAAGGTATTCCTCCAGCTTTTTTAAATCCTTGTCCTCGTTCTGGGAAAAGGCAATGGGCAAAACGTTAGCCCTTTGGCTCAGCCTTTTGTACAAGGCTAAAACCACCGGCAGGAAATCGTTGGGATAGCTGTGGCCGTAAAAAAGCAGTGCAGCAGTGGGCCTGGCGCTGTCAAAGGGATGATCAAGACTGTAGGCCTTTACGCTTTCATAGCACTCCCCAGTCTCCGGATGCTTCAGATAAATGCCGTAACGCAGGCTGCAGGGCTTCTCCTTGGGCAGCATCTTCATACCAAAATACCGGCGAAGAATCAGATGCATAAAGGAACGGATATCCTCGGCTTCCGCCTGCTGCCAATAATCCATCAATAGAAAGACGTTTTTCATATCCTTCATGGCGCCAAAGGGGGCGATACTGCCCATCATCAGCGCCATCCGCCGCATGGTGTGCATCATTTTCGCCGCATTTTTCCCTGATTTTTCCTGGGCCTCTCCAGGGGACTCCGGCCGTTTTTTTGCCGCGGACATGGAAAAGCTGCCCAGGCGGATGTATTCCCTGCAGCAATTGCCGATGACGATCCGCTGTCCGCTGCAGCCCTCCAGTCCTTTGGCTACCATCTGCTGGAGGGCCTGGGAGGCCCCCATAATGTCTGCCACCACAAGATCTGCCTCTGTCAGTGCCGAGATGACCTGATCCTTCATTCCCAAAAGCCGGCCCTCTGCATCGGCAGCGTTGAAAAAGGTGAATTTAAGCTTATCCTGCCCGTAGGTTTGATTGAATTCTGCGGCAAACCTGCCCAATTGCCCCAAAGCCGGTGCCGATACTGCGATCACTGCGATTTTTATAGTCATTTTTATATCCCTTCAAAGCGGCTCGCCAAAGTTTGCGCACCGATTTCAAATTTTTCGATAAATCAATTATACACCACTAACCCTGGTGATCACAACTTTAAATATTCTGAGCGGGACCGCCTGGGCATGCAGCCGTGCACCTTCGCGCCCTTTGGGCGCTTCGGTCGCGGGCTTCGCCCTATAAAAATAAAAACACAGCACTGGCTCGTTTCAAGTAAACTTGAACGATCCACTTTAAATGTTCTGAGCAAGACCGCCTGGGCATGTAGCCGTGCACCTTCGCGCCCTTTGGGCGCTCCGGTCACGAGCTCCGCTCTATAAAAAATAAAACCGAGCCATGGACTCTTTTAAATAAATTTAAGAGTCCATGGCTCGGTTTTATTTTTTGCACAGCTACAAGCTAAATGAAAAATGACCCCGCGATGTCTTATCCTCCCAGGCAGTCACCCACCAAGTACTTTCAGCGCTGAAGGACTTTACTTCTGTGTTCGGTATGTTAACAGGTGTTTCCCCTTCGCCATTATCACGAGATCAATATAAACTATTTTATTAATATTAAACAAAAGCTAGTCTTTCAAAACAGCACAAAATCAAAGTTCTTTCAAACGTCTTGATTGGATCAAGACCTCGGCCGATTAGTACTGGTCAGCTCCA
>JAUNGS010000038.1 GCA_030524435.1 Eubacterium sp. | reverse complement strand
ACTAGAACTATGGGTCATTATTTATTTGTTGCACTTAGATTGTAAATTCAAGCCCCAAAAAACCAACCTCCAGCATCATTGCTGGAGGTTGGTTTTTTAATTATACTACTTAAATACTACAGTTGTACTCATACCACTACGGTGTTCTACCCGTTTCTCCGCTTCTTAAAGCACACAAAGCCGCCAAGGGCTGCGAGCACAAGGGCTGACACCACAACGAGGGTTTGACCGGCGCTATTTTCAAAGATGCCGGTATTCGTGTTTTTGGCGTTCACCGCGGTGGCAACATCGGTGTCACCGGTCGGTGTCGTCGGGTTGGTCTCGGGCTGTGGTTCCGGCGTCGGTGTCACGGCACTGTCGCTGCCCGGATCGGCGGTGGGGCCGGTGTAATCCACATCGGTGGCCCGGAAGATTAAGGGCTCCTCTGTCTTTCCGGTGTAGCCAAGGACATAGAATTTACCGCCGCTGGCCGCACCGGTGTTGCGGGTGATCTTGGACTGGCTGTAAAGGCGGTTTTCGTCGGCGCTCCAGAGATCGTCCTCCAGGCTCAGGCTCCAGGTATCCCGCATGATGTCCTTGCCCAAATCTGCCACGGGGCCCACGGCCATCATGCCGCCGTTGACCGCCGTGTAGGCGGTGTCTAAGGTCTGCATTGAATCCAGGCTTTCGGTGGCTAAAAGGTTGTCATTATGGACTGTCCATGCAGTGCCGTCGTAGCTCAGGGTATTGGTATAAGTCACAGCATCGGCCTTGTAGACACCGTCGGTGCCGCCGGTCACCGTAAGCGTGCCGCCGGAGGCGCTGACAATGGCGCCGCTGCGCCCTTGGGGCATATCCGGAAGTCTGCCGGTGGTCTTGCCCGTGCTGGGGTCAACAATTTTTACGGATGACCGTGCCCTGGTGGTCACGGCACCACTGGTTTCATCTATAAACTCATCGTCACCCCCTATAGCCAGAAGCTGATCCTGATAGACAACCAGTCCCTCGGTACCGCTCAAACCTTCTGCATCCACGACGGTCCAGCTGTCTGCCACCGGGTCGTAGGTTCCAATTTTTGCCGTCATCTCAGTGTCATCCTCGTTCAATTTATTGTACAGCAGATAAAACTTAGTCTTCCCGCCAGTCAGCGAATAGTAGGTACTAGACGCTATACCTAAGATATCCCCCTCGGGCAGATTCACGCTGCTCCAGGTGTCAGTCGCTATATTGTAAACTGAAAAATGGACAGTTGCCCAAACGTCGTCAGTCTCCAGCTGACAGCCTGCATAGGCCAGATAGCTGTCGGTGGCGCCCATGGCAACGGGGAACAAATCGGCCGAGGTGATGGGATAACCCTCGTATTCGCCCAAGTCAAGGGCCGGCGCGCTCAGGCTGTCGTACGCTTTGGCCGCCAGGCCCACCGAGAAGAAATTGCGGCCATAATCCTTACCCTCGGGAATCACCACAATCTCCTGCTTGCCGTTTACGCCCTCGGGCAGGTCGAAGGTGATGGTATGCTCATCCCAGCTGACGATATTGGCCGCCTTGCCGCCCACGGTAAGACTTCCCGGGCTGCCAAAGAAGTAGCCCTTCAGGGTGGCCTGACCCTTTTCATCGATGGTCAGATCGTTGAGGACGGGCACGCACTGGCTGTCGTCAAAGGCCGCCCCGGCGTCAATAAAGCCGTCGGACATCGACGCACCCGTCAGATTCTGCTGCGCGTCATCGCGGTTAACCCCGCCCTTGATCCGGGCACAGATCTCCGCTGCGTGCTCAGCTTTAGTTTCCTGATCATTAAAAGTTTCTGACAGCAATGCCGCCAATCCGGTGACTACCGGGGTGGCCATGGAGGTTCCATCTGAATAAAAATAGTTAGAGGCCTGTCTGCCAAAGCCAAAATCATCCAGGCGGAAGGCAGCTGTATCTCCTGTTTTTCCGCTCATGACGCCCTGGCTGGGTACCAGACGCAGAGCTACGGTATCTGGATCGCTGTCATTGATATATTGTCCAAAATCCGCCAGATTAACCTCCTGAGAGGACTGATCCCAGCTGTGGTCGTACAGGCGCAAACGAGCCGGCATGTAGGTGGGATTGCCATTTGCATCCTGGCCGGTGATCTGGGTAGCGTCGATATTGACCCACTGCCCGTCGGCATTCTGGTACTGGATTAAAAAGGTCTGCCCATACATGGCATTGTCACACCCGCCCTGGAAGGCGATGTAAAAGCGCTCATCTGCTGCGATGTCTTCGATATCCTGCCGGTCAAAGGTGAGCTCGATGGCAAAGCTCTGGCCCTCTTCAATGCTGTCCAAAGGCAGGGAGAGGCTTTTGGCGCTGTCATACCCCAGGGCTGTGGCTGCCTTGGCGTTCTCCACCACCTTGCCCTCGGCATCCAAAAGGCGCAGACCTGTCTTCGGCGCGTCACCTTCAAAATCCTCATAAAAATAATCGTCAGCGTCATCCTGGATCTGCGGCAGGTACTGGCGGGGCATATTATGCGTATGCGTGGGATAGGCTTCATCCTCATAGGTAGTAACCGCAGATAAAATCTGGCTTCCAGGGGCAAAAACATCCACCGTTTCCTGACCCCAGCAGGAAAAATAGCTGCGATATCCCTGACTGTCCATGGCGCCCACTTTTACCGCATAGGGACTGTCCACAACACCGCCGGTATTGCGGTCGTTATTGGCTTCGTTGTTGCCTGCCCCAAAGCAGGAGACCACACCGTATTCCTGACCAAGGGCCGTGACGGCGGTAGAAATTGAATGCAGCTGCTTTCCATCATAATTCCCCACTCCCCAGGAATTGTTGATCGCCACCAGGTTGACGCCGGCCTTCGCAGCGGCCTGGATGTAGGCGTAGCCCTGAATAGCGCTGGCATTGGTAGCGCCCCCATTTTGATTCATAAACCGCACGGCCATGATCTCTGCATTGGGGCTGACACCGGCAATGCCCTCGTCATTGTTCCACTGGGCTGCAATGATGCCCGCACAGTGGGTGCCGTGTCCAATATCGGTGTCCATGGGATCGTCTGTACCCTTTTCGCCCTCGACATTACCCAGTACGTTATAGCCGTACTGGCCGCCGCCCATGGCCGTAAGCGTATCATACTTCAGCCCATCATCCCACATAATATTCTTCAAGTCCGGATGCTCGTAGTCCACACCGGTGTCCATCACAGCCACCACGGGCTTATCACTGGCGGGGGTATAGGCCTCCCAGGCCTCCTCGGCGTTGATGTCCACCGCTGGGTTAAGCGCGGTCGACGGGTCTGCGGCGCCGCTGTTCAGCCGATTCTCCAGGGCCCATTGGTAGGGATAGCCTTCATCCGTCGGCGCTTCCACACCGCAGGGCTTTAGGTAATAGTTGGGCTCTGCAAAGGCCACGTTAGGATTGTCCTCCAGCTCGGCAATAAGGCTCTCGGTGTCCTGATCACTCTTGACCAGCACCAGGCTCTTGTCCGTATCCGCCGCTGCGCTGCGCAGGAGAACACTGGTTTCATCTGAAACAGAGGCCCCCTCCTCCACGACCATCAGCTCCTGGGTCTCGTAGGCCGGGGCGGCTCTGCGGGCAAGACCGCCAGTGCGATTGAGGGCAGCCGCACCGCCGGTGACGCAGACCACGGCCTCCCCGGTTACATAATCCACGCCGGGGGTGCCGAAATTGGCTGGCACATTGTCTTCCTGGGCCAGGGCCGAAGACGGCACGGCGGACAGCATCAGCGCTAAGCTTAAAGCAATCGCTAAAATCCTTTTTTTCACTATTTTCTCCTTTATAAAATATTTGTATCAATACATAAGTGTAGGGGAAAGTTTCCTCTGCCCCCTGTGATTTACAGGGTCTGCCCATCTCTCCATTTTTTAAAGCACACGAAGCCGCCGAGGGCTGCGAGCACAAGGGCCGACACCACAGCGAGGGTTTGGCCGGCACTGTTTTCAAAGATACCGGTGGCCGCATTCTGAGCCTTGACTGTGGTGGTGGCCCCTGTATCAGCAGGCTGTGTGGTCGGATTGACGCTGGGCTGTGGTTTTGGGGTCGGTGTCACGGCGCTGTCACTGCCCGGATCGGCGGTGGGGCCGGTATAGTCTGCGTCGGTGGCCCGGAAGATCAGGGGTTCCTTAAGCTTTCCGGTGTAGCCCAGGACATAGAACTTACCGCTGCTGGCCGCACCGATGACGCGGGTGACCTTGGACTGGCTGTACAGCCGGCTGTCGTCGCCTTGCCAGAGGTCATTTCCAAGGTTAAGGCTCCAGGTATCCCGCATCGTGTCCTTATCCAGATCTGCCACAGGGCCCACGGCCATCATCCCGCCATTGACTGCGGTGTAGGCTGTCTCCAGGGTCTGCATTGAATCCAAGCCTTCGGTGCCCAAAAGGTTGTCATTATGGACTGTCCATCCGGTACCGTCGTAGCTCAGGGTATTGGTGTAAGCCCCAGAATCGCCTCTGCCGCCGGTCACCATCAGGGTGCTGCCAGAGGCGCTGACGATTCCCCCGCTGCGCCCCTCGGGCATATCCGTCAGTCGGCCTGTGGTCTTGCCTGTGCTGGGATCGATAATTTTTACAGACGCCCGTGCGCTGATCCTGGCCGCGCCGGTATCATCCACAAGCATATCGTCGCCGCCTACAGCCAGAAGCTGATCCTGATAGACCACCAGCCGCTCGGTACCGCTAAAGTCCTCGGGGACCACAACCGTCCAGCTGTCCTGCACCGGGTCGTAGATTCCAATTTTGGGCGTCATTTCGTCGCCATCCGCACCCAATTCATTGTACAGCAGATAAAACTTAGTCTTCCCGCCCGTCAGCGAATAAAAAGCATCTGATATCCTTGGCATGTTATTCAAGATATTCTCGGGCAGCTCCGCCTTGCTCCAGGTATCGGTTTTTATATTGTAAACCGAGAAATGAACGGTTACCAAATTGTCGTCGTTGTCCATCTGGCCGCCGATATAGGCCAGATGGCTGTCGGTGGCGCCCATGACCATGGGGTCTAAATCGGCCGAGGTGATGGGGTAGCCCTCGTATTCTCCAAAGCTCAGGGCCGGTGCGCTCAGGCTGGTATAGCCCTTTTCCGCCAGGCCCACCGAAAAGAAGTTGCGGCCGTAGTCCTTACCCTCGGGGGTCACCACAACCTCCTGCTTGCCGCTTACGCCCTCGGGCATCGCAAAGGTGATGGTGTGCTCGTCCCAGCTGGTGACCTCGGCTGCCTGGCCGCCTACGGCAAGGGTGCCCTGGGTGCCAAAGAAGTAGCCCTCCAGGGTGGCCTGGCCATTTTCATCGATTGTCAGATCGTTGAGGACAGGCACACATCGGCTGTCATCAAAGGCGGCCCCGGCGTCAATAAAGCCGCCGGACACCGATGCCTCCGCCAGATCCTTTTGTTCATCTCGGTTGACCCCGCCCTTGATCCGGGCACAGACCTCTGCCGCGTGCTCGACTTTGGTTGCCTGATCATCAAAGGTTTCTGACAGCAGCGCGGCCAGGCCGGTGACCACCGGGGCGGCCATGGAGGTCCCGTCTGAATAATAATAGTCGGAGGCTGCTTTGCCAAAGCCAAAATCATCCAGGCGGAAGGTGGCCGTTCCCCCTGTTTTTTCGCCCATGACGCCCTGGCTGGGCACCAGACGCAGGGCCACGGTATTCGGATCACTGTCGTTGATATACTGTCCAAAATCCGGCAGTTCGACCTCCTGGGCAGACTGTACCCAGCTATGGTCGCTCAGGCGCAGGCGGCCCGGCATATAGGTGGGGCTGCCGCTGGCGTCCTGGCCAATAATCTGGGTGGAATTGACGCCAACCCACTGGCCCTGGGCATTCTGGTACTGAATCAATAAAGACTTGCCGTAGAGCGCATTGTCACACCCGCCCTGAAAGGCGATGTGAAACCGCTGGTCTGCCGCAATCCTTTCGATATCCTCCCGGTCAAAGGTGAGCTCGATGGCAAAGCCCTGTCCGTTTTCGATGCTGTCCAGGGGCAGGGCAAGGCTTTTGGCGCTGCTGTAGCCCAGCGCTGTGAAGGCCTTGGCAGTCTCCACCACTTTGCCCTCGGCGTCCAGAAGGCGCAGGCCCACCTTGGGCGTATCCCCTTCAAAATCCTCATAGAAGTAATCGTCAGCGTCATCCTGGAGCTGCGGCAGATACTGGAGGGGCATATCATGGGAATCAACGGAGTGAGCTTCATCCACATAGGTGGTCACCGTGGATAAAATCTGACTTCCCGGGGAAAAGACGTCCACGGATTCCCGGCCCCAGCAGGAAAAATAGCTGCGATAGCCCTGGCTGTCCACGGCGCCCACCTTGACCGCATAGGGGCTGTCCACAAAACCACCGGTATTGTGGTCGTTATCGCTGGTGGTGTTGCCCGCCGCAAAGCAGGAGACCACGCCGTATTCCTGGCCAATGGCCGTGGCGGCAATGGAAACCGAGTGCAGCTGTGCGCCGTCAAAGTCATTCGGTCCCCAGGAATTGTTGATCGCCACCACGTTGACACCGGCTGCCGCAGCGGCCTGGATATAGGCGTAGCCCTGAATTGAGCTGGCGTTGGTCGAGTCTCCATTTTGGTTCATAAACCGCACGGCCATGATCTCGGCATTGGGGCTGACGCCGGCAACGCCCTCGTCATTGTTCCACTGGGCCGCAATGATGCCCGCACAATGGGTACCGTGGCCAACATCGGTGTCCATGGGGTCGTTTGTGCCCTTTTCACCAGAGATATTGCCCGGCACATTGTAGCCGTACTGGCCGCCGCCCATGGCTGTAAGGGTATCGTACTTCAGCCCATCGTCCCACATGATTTCCTTTAAATCCGGATGGTTGTAATCCACGCCAGTGTCCAGCACCGCGACGACGGGCTTATCGCTGGCGGGGGTGTAGGCCTCCCAGGCCGCCCCTGCATCGATGTCCACCGCAGGGTTGGCAGCCGACTGGTCCTCCGCGCCGCTGTTCATCTGATTGTCCAAAGACCACTGGTAGCTGTAGCCTTCATCGGAAGGCGCTTCCACACCGTAGGCCTTCAGGTAATAGTTGGGCTCTGCAAAGGCCACATTGGGATTGCTTTCCAAAGCTGCAATGAGGCTTTCGGTGTCCTGATCACTCTTGACCAACACCAGGCTCTTGTCCGTATTCGCCGCCTGACGGCGCAGAAGGCTGCTGCCTTCATCTGCAAGGGCGGTTCCCTCCTCCACGACCATCAGCTCCTGAGTCTCGTAGGCCGGGGCGGCGCTTCGGCCAAGACTGTTAGTCGTATTGAGGGCCGCCGCACCGCCGGTGACATAGGCAACGGCCTCCCCTGGAACGTAATCTACGCCGGGGGTGCCGAGGCTGGCGGCCGCATCCTCTTCCTGGGCCAAAGCCGAAGCCGGCACGGCGGACAGGATCAGCGCCAGACTTAAAACAAGGGCTAAAATCCTTTTTTTCACTTCTCTTCTCCTTTAATACAAGAATACTTTCATTATACCATTTTGCCGCCGGATTTAAAACGTTTTGAAAAGCTTTATGTGTGATATTCATGCCAATTAACTGCACTTTATAACCAAATTTGATGAACTGCATTTTTTAATGATAAACTGCCCCCTCCTTCAAAGTTCCGGTCAGAGAAGGCTTTACCCTGAAGCAGGGGCAAAAAAAGAGACAGACCCCTGAAGCCCCAGCCAATAAAAGGCTGAAGCTCAAGGATCTGTCTCTTTTTGAATTTCACAGTATAGAGGCCAGGGTCAAAAGACTTTTTGACCCTGGTATTTTAGTGGTTTTAGGTGTTGGGTCTTTACCTATTTCTTGGCTGCTCTTTTCCGTCTGATGGCCATGCCGCCGGTTAAGGCGCCTGCGGCCAGGGTCAGGGCTGCCACAGAGGCAATCACGCTCTGATCGCTGGTGATGCCAGTGCCGACGTTGGTCTTGGCGGCGCTGCCAGTGCTGCCAGCGTTGGTGTTGTTCTGGGCGCTGCCCGCAGTGTTCTTGTCAGCGGAGCCGCCGTTGTTGTCACCGGTGTTATCGCCAGTGTTGTCGTTGCCGCCAGTGTTGTCACCGCCGTTGTCCTTTTCCACCAGCGCCTTGATGGCTGCATCCAAGGCTTCTGCCTGGGCGTCCACGTCGGCCTGGGCTGCGTCTTCCTTGTCGGCGACAGCCTGGGCTGCGTCGATGGCGGCCTGGAGGGCCTTTAAGCTGTCTTCGGTGTATTTGTCAGTCTGGGAAACCAGTCCCTTGGCTTCTTCCAGCTTGCCGCTTAAGGCTGTCTTATCGGCAGCTTCGGGCTGGGTGATTTCTGTCAGTCCATCGATGGCCGCCTGGAGGGCTGTCATCTGGGCATCCACCGCAGCCTGTTCAGCGTCGGCCTGATCGACCACCTCCTGGGCTGCGTCGATGGCCGCCTGGAGAGCCTTTAAGCTGTCTTCAGTGTATTTGTCAGTCTGGGAAACCAGTCCCTTGGCTTCTTCTACCTTGGCGGCGAGGGCTGTCTTATCCACCGGAGCTTCAACCAGCGTCGCGTTGTCGTAATCCAGGGTCAGTCTTGCCACCTGGTCACCGGCAGCCAGAGTACCCATGGCCGGTACGTAGACGTGTACCCAGGTTTCTTCCTGACCTAAGGTTACAGAAAGCTCTAAGGTCTTGGGATACATCTTGCCAGCGGCGTTGGGGTCAGCTGCGCCATCGGGCTTGTTGAAGTCATCTACCACATCGTAGTATTCTACGTAGTTGGTTTCTAAGAATCCAGATTTCTGCCAGTCGAGGATATTGGTCTGGGTCATAACCATGTTGTCGGGATCTGCCACTTCCATGGCCAGCAGGTAACCGTTGAGGTTGGCGATGGGCAGGGGCACCATTTCCAGACGAAGGGTGGCCTTGCCGTCCTTAACCGTCAGGGTTCCGCTGTGATCCTTGATGGCGTTGTTGCCCATGGATTCCTGGCCCACCATGGAGGCGTGCATCAGGCTTACCGGGATGGCGTAAACGCCGTCCTTGAGGACACCGGTTTCGGTGTTTTCAACCAGTCCGTCGATGGCGGCCTGGAGGTTGTCGCTGGCGGTGTAATAGGCGTCCTGGGTCAGATTTTCGTCATTTAAGGCTGCCTCAGCTGCCGCAATGGCATCCTGGAGGGTCTTCCAGCTGTCTTCGGTGTACTTGCTGGAATCGGTGATGGCCTTGGCGTTTTCCAGGTACATGGTCATGGCACCGCCATCGATCAAGCCGTTGTTGGCTGCCTGCAGGGCCTTGGTCTGGGCGTCTACCTCAGCCTGGGTGGCGTCGGCTTTTTCTGCCACAGCCTTGGCCGCTGTCAGAGCCTTATTCAGCTTGCTTACGGTACCCGGTGTGTAGATATTCTTGGCGATGTTGGCTTCTGCCTTGGCAATTTCAGCATTCAGGGCTGTCTTGTCGGCCTGTTCCGTTTCACCGCCGCCATTGCCGTTGAAGGTGTCGTAGGCTGCCTGGAGCTTTTCGGTGGCTTCCTTGATCTGAGCGTTGGTGGCGCTGCCGCTCATCACCAGACCGAAGGTGTCATCGTAGGCTGCCTTTAAGGCTGCCACAGCGTCATCGCTGTGTTTTTCTAAGACAAAGGGATTATTTAAAGCCTGTCCCACTTCCTGGGCCACATCCTTGAAGATATCGCTGTAGCTTTCCAGGGCATCATCAGCGGCGTAGATGGCAGCAATGGCCGCGTCGATGTCGTACTGGGTGGCCTTGGTGTTTCTGTTGACCTTGACGGCTGCATTGTAGGCGTCCACCATGGCCTGGGCAGTTTCTTCGGTGTAAACTGCTAACATGCCGTTATAGTCATCTCTTCCGGCGGTTCTGCAGTTTTCCAAGAGCTCCTGAAGTGCGCTCTTATCTGCCTGAATATCCCCGGTCTTTGTGGCGTTGGCGTAGTCCACATCCAGATAAATTGGATGATTGTAACTATCGTCTACGGATTTACCCTGCTCATTCATAATCCAGTAGCCAAAGCTGGTGTTTGCTGCGTCTGCCTGGGAGGGCAGCTTAAGTGTGATATCTAAGTATACGTTCTTTGAAGAGCCGTCGGCCAGGGTGACATCCTTGGTGTTGCTGCCAGATACCCAGTAGCTGTCACTGTCACCGACACTTTGACCGTTGCCGGATACACACTGGAGATAGGGGAAGCCGTCCTTGTCAATGGCTGAAATCGTCAGTGTCGCCTTGCCATTGTAAACCTCAACCTTCATTTTCTTGGAGAAATCTACAAGGCCATCCAAGGCTGTGGTGTCGGTCAGATTGCCATTTTCATCCTTAACCTTGGGGGTTACAGACACTTCGTAAATACCATCTTCGACAACCACTCGTTTTTCTGTCAGGATATCCTTCCAGGTGGCCGCTTCCTCCAGTCGGCTGCGGCACTGGACGTCGCTGCCAGTTTCGGCGATGGTTCTGCCGCTGGCCACCTTTCTCTGGAAGGCGCTCCAGGAACCGGAGAGATATTTGCCGTCGTCGTTGGTCATGGCCTCGCATTCCTCAACAACCTTCATCAGCTGATCTCTGTAGGACTCGGCGCCATCTTTGCGGGTCAGGCCCGCCAAGGCTGCATTCCACTCGTTTTCGATTTCCACCACGTCAGCGTCGCTGCAGTCTGCGGAGTTGATAAAATCCAGATAACCTATGCAATCCGTAAGCGCACTCCAGCTTTCATCGGTGTAGTCGCCCTGCTCGTAGGACTGGTAGTTGGTCAGAGCTTTGACCAGTGCATCCTTGCGCAGATAGTATTGTCTGCTCATATAATCACTGAATAAAAGTTTGTTAATCCATTCGAGACTGCCGTTATCTGGAACCACGCCGTAGTCGAGGTAATTGCGGGCGTCCATCACTTCCTTGTCAAAGACATCCGCATATTTGTCAGAGTAGCGCTGCCAGTTGACGTTGTTATCAAACTGTTCCAGCAGCCATTCTGTCACCTCGGTGCCGTTCATGTTGTTAACTTCACCGTTTAAGACCTTGACCTGGCTGTAGTCAAAGCCCACCAGGGCGGTGACCACGGTGCCCATCATGTCCACGTAGGGGCTGATGCCCACCAGGGCGTCGCCGGAGGAAAGCTTGAAGGAAACCTGCTCGTAGTTGTTGCCGCTCTTTCTTTCCACCTCAACCTGCTGGGGCAGGCTTTCGTAGCCCGGCTTCTTGGCCTGCCAGTCGTACATCTCCTGGGTGGTGTTGAAGTAGGTCATCCGCTGGAGGTGTCCGTACTGTCCCATGTAGTCCATGCCGTGGAACTGAAGCTTGACGGTGGCTTCACCCTTGTTGTCCACCATAATGTAGGCGGTGTGGGTTAAGGCGCCGTTGCCCATGGAGTAGGTGTCGTCGTACTCTGAGTTGTAGAGGTAAACCGGTACCTCTAAAACCGTGTAGTAATAATCCGGTGCGTACTGGCTGAAGTCAATGCTCTGGGTCGGGCGCTTGGCTGTCTCCGGAACATTTTCGTATTCCGGGTTGTAGGCTCCCGACGGACTGCCGTCATCGTGGGCTGCGGCAGCGGCTGTGGCATCTGCCACCGCTGTCTCACCACCGGCTGCCTTCTCCTCGGCGGCAACCGTACCCAGGGTTCCCACAGCTGTCGGCGCCAGCATTGACGCCGTTAAAACCGCGGTCATCCCGCGCTTGAAAATCTTATGCAATTCCACTGTATCTTCTCCTTATCTCACATGCTGCCAGGGATTTCCCCGCAGCTATTTTCAATTAGATATATCTAACTCGTTGGCCCTTAATATTTATAAATGACTTGTAAATGAATGTCAACACCCCCATTTTGGGCAAAAAAGCACTTTCGTGCCTGCAAGGAACCAATTTAGCGTTAGTTAAAACTAATAGTTTAGCCAAATTCAACGCGCCTTTAAGGCACGGATTTTGAGTTTTTTTGAGGTTAAAATTTTTTGTATTTTTTTCCGAACATTGTCTGTGGATGTAAAAAAAGCGCCCTGCACCCGGGGTGCAGAACGCTTTTCCTTATAGTATTGACAGCATGAAAGATTGCAAATATTATTCCATTTCCTTTTTTTCCGGAATGGTCTTGACCACAAACATGAAATAGATGATGTGGGCCACCCAGACGATGGCCAGAATAATTCTCCCCACAGGCACCCTGCCCATGAGGGCAAAGCCGATGCCCATGACGATGGTCACCGGGATGATGATCCCCAGCTTGGTCTTGAGGGTCATCCCCTCCTTTTTCACGTAGGTCGCCAGGTGCTTCTTGTACAGCTTGGTGCCCAGAAACCAGGTGTGCAGCCGCTCAGAGCCCTTGGCAAAGCAAAACAGGGCCAAAAGCAGAAAGGGCACCGTGGGCAGAATGGGCAGCACCGTGCCCACACAGCCCAGCCCCAGGGCCACAAAGCCCAAAATGATCCACAGAACGCGCATTGGATTTTTCATCTATGCCTCCTAAACCGTCAGGACGAACTTCTGTCCCTGGATCTCCGTAACCCCCAGGCGGATGCCGTAGAGGGTTTCGATGCTCTCGGTGGAGATCACCTCCCCGGGATCGCCGGAAACCGCCACCACGCCGTCCTTAAGGCCGATGATCTCGTCGGAGAAGGCGATGGCCTGGTTGATGTCGTGGAGTACCATGACGATGGTGATGCCGTAATCCCGGTTCAATTCCTTGACCAGCTCTAAAATCTCGATCTGGTAACGGATATCCAGGTAGGTGGTGGGCTCATCCAAAAACAGAATCTTCGTGTTCTGGGCCAGGGCCATGGCGATCCACACCCGCTGGCGCTGCCCGCCGGAGAGGCGGCTGACCTCCCGGTCTCTGTAGGGCAGAAGGTGGGTGACCTCTAAGGCCCACTCGATCATCTGATCGTCCACCTCGCGTTTGCCCTGCATCATCTTCATGTGGGGAATACGGCCGTAGGATACCAGCCGCTCCACGGTGATGTCGTCGCTGGCAGTGTTGTACTGGTGAACGATGGACACCTGACGGGCAAATTCCTTGAGGCTCAGGTGATAGATATTCTTGCCCCGCAGGAAGATTTTTCCCCGTCTGGGATCTAAATTTTTGGTCATCAGGGAGAACAGGGTGGACTTGCCGCAGCCGTTGGCCCCCATGAAGGTGGTGATTTTACCCTCCTCGATTTTAAAGGACACGTCCCTCAACACCCGGTTTTTGCCGTAGGCGAAGGACAGCCCCCGGACCTCCATGGCCGGGCGCTCGCGCTTTGCCTCCTGCTGTTCTTCCTGGATTGTTTCAATGTGCTCAGTTTGCATACTTCTTAGACCTCCTCAGGAGAATGATGAAGAAGGGCCCGCCGACAACGCTCATGATGATGGAGGCCGAAATTTCGTAGGGCGCCGCAATGGTCCTGCCGATGGTGTCCGCCAGAAGGAAGGTAAAGGCGCCAAAAAGCATGGAGAAGGGAATCAGCACCTTGTGGTTGCTGCCCACCAGTATCCTTCCGATGTGGGGCACGATGAGGCCCAAAAAGCTGATGATGCCCGCCACCGCCGTGGAGATGCCAGCCAAAAGCACGGCCACCAGGGAGATGACGATACGCATGGTGTTGACGTTGACCCCCAGGCTTCGGGCGGTTTTATCCTCCAAGGTCATGAGGTTGCACTTGCCCGAGAAAATCTGGGCCAGAATCAGGCCGATGATGGCGTAGGGAATCAGGGTCCAGACGTCGTCCCAGGTTTTCATGGTGATGTTGCCGTTGACGATGGCCGCCACCCCGGAGGTGTTGCCGCCGCTCATGGCGTTGAGACCGCTGGAGAGGCCTGTAAACAGCGCGTTGACGGCCACACCCACGAGGATGATTCTAAGGGGACTCAGCCCCCCCTTCCAGGACAGGGTGTACACCAGGAAGAAGGCGATAACCCCGCCCAGGAAGGCCACAAAGGGCGTCATAAAGAACAGCGCCGGGGCAAAGGCCGTGATCAGCACCGCGGCGAAGCTGGCACCGCTGGAGATCCCGATGATCCCCGGGTCCGCCAGGGGATTCTTTAACACCGCCTGGAACAGCACCCCGGAGACGGCGATGGCCGCCCCCGCCACCATGGAGATGATGATTCTGGGGAACCGCAGGTCGTAGATGGTGGCCACGTCGTCACTGCGCTCGATGAAGAGCCCCGACATCAGTTGGCCAAAGCTGACCTTTAAGCTCCCGATATTGATGGCCGCAAAGAACAGCGCCAGAAGCAGCGCCGCCATGATCACGAAGGAGAGGATGGCCCGCACCCGCTTGCTCATCTTTCTGCGGCCGTCCTGCACCGCCGGATCAGGCATCTTCACGACGTCCTTTTCCATTGTCTCATTGTCCATTAGTTACCTCCTGTCCCGCCGGATATTCCGGCGGCCTCGCTCTTTTCTGTGGCGTTGGAATCCTCCGCCGACTGTGCCGCCGCATCGCTGTTTTCCTTGGCCTTGGCCGCGTCGGCGTCACTTTCCGGATACAGCATGGGCTGCAGGGTTTCCAAGGCGTCGGGGTAGGCGAAGGTGGCGCTCATGCCGAACTGGGAGTAGGGCAGATCGTAGACCCTTCCCTCCTGGACCGCCTTGAAATGCTTCCAGATATCGTTGGTCTCAAAATCCTTGTTGAACATTTCCACCACCTGATCCGGCAGGGCGTGGGCCGCCCTTAAAATGATGTCCGGCTCCTTGGTTTTCATGTCCTCGGTGTTGACCGTTAAAAATTCCTGATCGGTGCCGGCGTAGACGTTCTCGCCCCCTGCCAGCTCCACAAGGCTCCCCACGTAGGAATTCTCCGTGGCGATGATATAGCTCCCGGGCAGACCCATCAGGATCATGACCTTGGGCTTTTCCTTATCCTTGTTCTTTTCCTTGTACTCGTTGTAGAAACTGGTGAACTCGTCCACCAGGGCCTGGGCCTCCTCCTGTCGGTCGAAGATTTCACCCAGCTCCTGGATGGAGCGGTACATCCCCGGCACGCTGCGCAGGTTCAAAAAGGCCCAGTCGGTGTCGATGGCCTCGTATTTGGGCTCCAGGTCGCTCTGGAGGGAGGCCGGGCTCAAGATCCAGTCGGGATCCAGCGAAGCCACCACCTCCATGTCCGGGCTCATGGCCGTACCCACCGGGGTGGCGTCCTTGTAGCGCTCGGGAATGGTGGAGATGGTGCTGGTGCAGACCCCCACCAGATCTAAGTTCAGTTTATCGCAGATGTCCGCCGTGGCCGGGGAGGTGGCGATGATCCTGGGGGAAGACCCCTGGGACAGCACCTTTTTCTTGGCCGCCTCCACCGCCGCCTTTTCCTGGGGATCACTGATCTCCAGCATGGTGGTGACGTCGTCGGTGGCCTGGCTGCTGTCGGCGTCTGTGTCGTCGCCGGCGCTCTGATCCACGCAGGCCGTTAAGGACACCATCATCAAGAGCACCAGAAGCAGCGCCCCCAGGCGCCTAAGGCCCTTAGCGAAGCTCCCATTCATCGTCATCATCGTAGCCTCCACCGCCCCAGCGGTACCAATTTTTTCTGAAGAAGTACACCACCAATGCCACGGCGCCGATTAAAATCAGCCCGGAGATGGTGATGCAGACGTAGCGAATGACAATCCAGCTGGACACGGTGCCAAAGACGCCCTCGCCGTTGATGGCCTCCTCCACCGCCGTGGACAGGCTTAAACCCGCCGCGGAGTTCAAGCCCTCGCTGTCGGTGGTGGCAGTCCCGTCGGTGCCCGCCGTGGGCTGGGCTGCCTGGGAGATGCTGCTCTGGAGACTATTGCCGGTGGTCTGGCCTGAGGTGGCGTTGCTCCCCAGACTGCCGCTGTTGGTGCCGCCGGTGGTTCCCCCGGCAGTGCCGCTGGTGGCAGCAGCGCCACCCCCGTTGGAGGCCGCCGAGGATTCCGTCACAATGGTGGCGTTCATGTCCGTGTTATTGCCCTGGCTGTAGTCGCTGGGATACAGGTAAAAAATAACGTCCCTGCCCATGGGGTTGACGTACATGGTTCCCCGGACGACACAGTTCTCACTGGGCACCTGCATGCAAATGTCCGCCGTGGTGCCGTTGCTGTCAGAGCCGTTGCCGGTGATATTGGCCGAGGTGGCCGACCATCCCGAATCCCCGACGTTCTGTACCGAAAAGCTGTGGCCCGAGGTGTAGTCCATCAGGCTCATGCGGATGGTGAGGTAGTACTCGCCGGAGTCCGTCACCTCCAAAATCCCGGTGGTGTAGATGGCGCCTTCCACCATCCCCTGGCCCGTGGCGTAGGAAGCCTCCCCGCCGGAGTCCTCAATGACCCCGGTGACCGGGTGGGCGTAGCAGGGGTGAATCACCGCCGTGTAGACGGTGCCGCTGGCGGCCTGGGCCGGCATGGCGCCGATGCCAGCGCCCACCAGGGTGAACACCAGCACCAAAAGACCTGTCATCAGTCCCTTTAATTTTTTCAATCCTTTCATGCTGTCCTCCGAATTCTTCTATTCTGCGTCTGTTTCTTTTTTCTTCTTAACGGCCAGAACACCGCAGCCCGCCAGGGCTGCCGCCGCTAAACCTGCCGCTGCCGCCTGGGAGTGCTCGCCCATGATGCCGGTGGCCGCGTTTTTATTGCTGGCCAGGCTGCTGGCACTGCCGCTCTTTAAGCTGCTGCCGCTCTTGAGGCTGCCGGTACCCAAAGAGCCCGTGCCCAGGGTGGAGCCGCCGCCGCTGGTACTGCCGGTGCCCGGGGTGTTGTCATCCACAAAGCCCTGATCCTCGTCGGTGGTCTTGGTGATGGTGCTCCAGTCCAGCTTTAAGAACACGTTCTGGGTGCCTGTGGCTTCAGAGATGGAAGCCATAATCGGCACGTAAACCCGCAGGGGCACCCAGCCGCCGTCTTCCACGGCCTCGGGAATCAATTCAAAGCTGACCACATCGGGGTAGTCGGTGCCAAAGCTGTCGCTGATCTTGTTGCCGCTTTCATCCAGCTGATAGGATTCCACGGTGACCGGCGCCGTTTCCCCAACAGGGTTGCCGTACGTATCTAAGGTGTAGCCTGTTTTGTAGTAGCTCATGGTGCCCAGATAACCCAGCTGATTGCTGATGGTCAAGCCCTTGAAGTCCATGGTGACGGTATACTTGCCGTCCTTAACCGTCAGCTTTATATTGTGGTTAATGGCGTTGTCCGACATGGAAGCGCTGGTTCTGTCCACCTTCACCATGTCGCCGTTGAGCTTGTAGACGCCGTCGGCCAGATTCTTGATATCCAGCTCCTTCTGGGCTTCTACCAGGGCGTCCACCGCTGCCTGAACCGCCTGAAGCTGGGCGTCGACCTCGGCCTGGGTGGCGTCGGCCTTGTCCATCACGGCCTGGGCCGCGGCGATGGCGTTCTGAAGATTTTTATAAGAAGCCTCGGTGTAATCGCCGGCGGCAATGGCCTGGGCTTCCTTGAGCTCGGTGCTCAGGGCTGTCTTGTCGGCAGCCACCACCTCGGGTTCCCTTTCCACCAGGGCAGAAATGGCCTGGGTTAAGGCCGTCACCTGGGCGTCCACCATGGCCTGCTCAGCCCCTTCGCTGTCGTAAACCGCCTGGGCTGCGGTGATGGCGCTCTGAAGCTTATTGTAGGAATCCTCGGTGTACTTGTCCGCCGTCAAAGCCTTGGCTTCGGCCAGCTTGGCTGCCAGGGCCGCCTTGTTGACCGTCGTTTCCTCCTGGCCGCCGTCGTCCACGGCCTTTAAGGTGGACCAGTCGATTTGCATCAGGGCATCCTGATCTCCGGAGCCCAGGGCGCCCATAATCGGCACGTAGACGTGCAGGGCAGCGTAGCCGTCGGAGTCAGCAATGGCCGTGGGTACAATCTGAATTCTTAAGAGATCGGGGTAAAGGTAGTCTGCCACACCATCGTTGTTTTCGTCGTTGTAGTAATCAACTACATCGCTGCCGTCGGCATTTTTCTGGGTGGATAAAACCTCCGCCGCTATTCTTTCACCCTCGGGCATGCCGTATTTGTTATAGGTGTAGCCGTCGGCGTAGTAGGAGAGCTCCTTGAGATAGCCAAAGGAGCTGCCGATTTTCAGGCCCTTGAAGTCCAAGGTCGCATAGTACTTGCCGTCTTTAACTTCCAAATTGACGGTGTGCTCCACTGCCGCATCGGACATAGAGGGCTGGTTCCTATTGGTATGCTTCATGCTGATGTCTACGGTGTACTTGCCGTCCTCAAGGTTGTCCTTGTCCAGCTGACTTCCTGTGGTCAGCATTGCAATGAGCTCTGTGATGGGCTTGATGCCCGCCTTGTTGGTCAGCCCCTGGGCCGAGGCCGCCGCCGGCAATGTCATGGACACCACCAGGGCCGCCGACATGGCTCCCGTCAGCTTTCTTTTGAGTGACTTTTTCATGGTTCTCTCCTCTTTTAAAAAATTTCTCTTATAAACTCATAAATCCGGAAAGCCCAGGGGGCTTTCCGGTTTTACATTATCCTATTGATTTTTTTGACAGCTTAGCGCTGTTTTCTTCTGTAGGCGCCAAGACCCGCCGCCAGAACAATCAGCAGACCAGCAGTCACTGCCGCCGCGCCTTCACCGTCGATGCCGGTGCCGACGTTGCCTGACTTGTTCAGGCTGTTGTTCTTGCTCAGGCTGTTCTGACCCGGCAGCTTGTTGCCGCCGAGGGTGCCGGTGCCTGCGTTGTCACCTGTGTTCGGTGCGGCAGGATCTTCGGCCTTCACCAGGGCCGCCACGGCCTGGGTTAAGGCTTCGGACTGGGCGTCCACTTCATCCTGGGTGGCGTCGGCCTTGTCCAGAATGGCCTGGGCTGCGTCGATGGCCGCCTGTAATGCCTTTAAGCTTTCAGCGGTGTAGACATCGGTCTGAGCTGCCAGTGCCTTGGCTGCGGTGACTGCGTTGGCCAAGCCCGTCTTGTCAACCCCCGCCGGTTCCTCGATTTTCACGAGGCCTGCGATGGCCTGGGCCACGGCCTGGGCCGCCGCATCGATTTCCGCCTGGGTGGCCTTTTCATTGCTGGCCACGGCCTGGGCTGCGTCGATGGCTGCCTGTAAGGCCTTTAAGCTTTCGGCGGTGTAGGCTCCGGTCTGGGCCAGATATTCCTGTCCGGCTTCAACCTGGGTGTCCAGCGCTTCCTTGTCAACGGTGGGTTCCGTGGGCTTTTCAGCCAGGGCGTCCACCGCATCCTGGAGGGCCTTCACCTGGGCGTCCACCGCTTCCTGGGTGGCTGCGGCGTCGTCGGCCACAGCCTGGGCCGCGTTGATGGCCGTCTGCAGGGCCGCCAGGCTTTCGGCAGTGTACTTATCCGTCTGGGAAACCAGTGCCTTAGCCGCTTCCAGCTTGATGCTCAGGGCTGCCTTGTCGGCTTCCGCCGCCTTTAAGGTAGACCAATCGACCTTCATCAGGGCGTCCTGATCGCCGGAGCCAGAAAGAATCTTATCCATAATCGGCACGAAAACGTGCAGTGGTACATAGCCGTCAGGATCCTTAATGGCCGTAGGTACAATCTGAATCTTCAAAAGATCAGGGTAGAGGTAATCCGCCACACCGTCTTTATTGTCATCGTTGTAATAGTCAACCACATCCTTGCCGTCGGCATCCTTCTGGGTAGATAAGACCTCGGCATCTATTCTTTCACCCACGGGCGCGCCACCGAAATCGCTATAGGTATAGCCGTCGGCGTAGTAGGAAAGCTCTTTAAGATAACCATAGAGACTTGTAATTTCCATACCTTGGAAGTCCAGGGTAGCGTAGTACACACCATCCACAACCTCCAAATCGATGGTGTGGTTCACCGCCGCATCAGACATGGAGTACTGATTTCTGTTGGTGTGCCACATGCGGATGTCCACGGTGTACTTGCCGTCGGCCAGGTTGTCCTTATCCAGGGTGGCGCCGCCGCTGTTTTTAACCAGGGTGTCGATGGCTGCCTGGAGGGCTTCGGTCTGGGCGTCGGCTTCCGCCTGGGTGGCGTCGGCCTTGTCCACAATTTCCTGGGCGGCGTCGATGGCCGTCTGCAGGGCCGCCAGGCTTTCAGCGGTGTAGGTTTCGGTCTGAGTGACCAATCCCTTGGCTTCCTCAAGCTTGGCCGCCAGGGCTGTCTTGTTGACCTCAGGGTTTAAAACCTCGCCGGGCTTGGCGTCGGGGGTTTCGTCGGAGATCTTTTCAGCCTGATCGTAGTAAATGGTAAAGATGGCCTCCCGGGTGGCGTCCTGGCCCGGCATAATGGCGTCCATGGCCGACACTCTAAAGCGGGTCATGAACTGGGCTTCGTCGCTGGGCAGGATAAACCAGGCGGTTTTG
Source organism: Eubacterium sp. (assembly GCA_030524435.1). Taxonomy (GTDB): domain Bacteria; phylum Bacillota; class Clostridia; order Eubacteriales; family Eubacteriaceae; genus Eubacterium. The sequence continues at coordinate 2,729 of JAUNGS010000038.1, read as the reverse complement.
GGATAGTAGTTCCCGGTACCGGCGTTCAGTTCATCCTCGAAAAGGCTGCCGTCCTCATTTCTGTAGTAGGAGGTGTAGGTCAGCTCATGCTCCTGGCCCTGGGTGTCGGTGTACCACATCTGGATCAGATAGCCCTGGAGCTGATCCATATCCACCGGACTGAAATTCAATTCCAGACGCTTGACACCGTCCTTGACCACCAGGGTGGCCTCGCTGCCGATACAGGTGGCCGACATGGAGGTCTGGCTGGGGGCGCTGGCGTTGAAGGTGGTGATGGGCACCTTGTAGGTCCCGTCGGCCAGGCCCTCGCCGGTGGCAGCAGTGTTCTTTTCATCGTAGAAGCCAAAGTTGCCGACGATTTCGTCTTTGCCAGACCAATCTTTAAAGTTTAACGTATAATAATTGCCGTCGATGGCGCCATAATTTGTCAGCCATCCATAACCATATCCCTGATTTTCAGCATAATTCCAGAACATTCTCAAGGCATTTTTGTTCATCCCTTCGGCAATGGGGAATCTTAAAATTGCCGAGGTGCCCAGGTCGGTGACGGTTTTGCCGCCGTCCTGGAGGCTTAGGGTGTAGAAGTACATCTGATTCATAACGCCGCCGACGTAGTTTTCCATGTTGGCGTAGGCGTCCTTCTGGGCGTCGGTGCTGCCTGTATTTTCCACCGCCGTGGCCGTCAGGGTGGCGCTCTCCGACAGGTAGTGGGTGTTGGACAGCAGCTGGATACCCGTGGCCGCATCGGTAATGGTTACCGCCTTAGAATTTAAATCCGGTCTCAGAGTGATTTCACTATAATCATTGATGTTGCCTTTATATGCATCCTTGTGATACACACGACTTTGAACCTTAACCCCCTTGACAAGGTCGTCCACACTGGCGTAGGTCAGGGTAAAGCTGCCGTCATCCCCCAGGGCCATAATCTGGTCATCGTCATTTAACAGCCAGGCTTCCTGAGAATTTTCATATCTCGTCATTAAGCCTGCCGGGCTGACCTTGTAGGTCACCTTGAGCTTGCCGTCTTCCACCGCAGCCACCGCCGCCGGGTCATTAAAACCGGCTCCGGCAGCCCCAAAGTCGAAGCTGACGTTGCTGTCGACCTCTGTCAGCGGGAAGCTGGGCAGGGCCACCGCCTGGTCGGCGTTGAGACTGAAAGTTCCCCAAGACATTAAGAAGCTGCTCTTGTCCCCGGCATTGCTGCCGTAATTGCGGTGTTCATCCCGCTGATAAAGGGCCTTTAAGTAGATGGGGGTACTCAGATCCGTCACATCCACCGAGTAGGCCAGGGTGCCGTCGGCCAGGGTTTCCTGGCGGACGTCCATGTAGGCGTCGTTGTAGCTGTCGGACACCGCCGCCTTAACTGCGTCGCTGAAACCGGCGGCCTGGATATCCTTGCCCGGCAGCGCGCTTTTGGCGGGAATGCCGTTTTTCATGGATTCGTCGGCGTCCTGCTTCATCACCGCCACCAGGTAGGGGGTGTAGTCTTCGGCCGACGAGATGATGTCACCGTAGCCCTCGCCGTCGTTGTAGGCCCCGCCGGTATAGCGGTAGCGCTCCGGTGACCAGTAGAAGGTCAGGGTGTAAACCCCATCTTTAGCAGTAATTTTTGCACTTTCACCAATCGTCGAAGCCACTGGTCTGCCATAATTATTTGTCGTTACCATATAGGTGCCGTCTTCCAGGGTGATGGTGGGATCCGGCGCCACCTCTAAGGCTGCAATGGCTTTTTCTAGGTCAGCCAGCATTTTTGTGGCCAACTTTTCGGTGATATTGTCCTTGCTGACAGGTCTCTCCAGGGAGTCGATGATGTCCTGAACCGCCGCCCAGCTTTCCTCGGTGTAGGCTGTCTTGTCCATGGCCTCGGCTTCCACCAGCTTGGCCTCCAGCTGGGCAAAGACATCAGCTTTGGGCTGCAGGTTGTTGTATAAACCCTCCAGCATATCATACGCCATTTGCGCAATATACTCAGGCGTTACCTCAGGATCAATTGGCTTGATAATGCTGTTATATTGACTCATAAGCGCATTGTAGGACTCCTCCTCCCAGTCGTTGGGATCAAGGGCCTCAATTTTTGCAAAGAGCGCTTCCAGTTTGGTATAAATTGTCTCTGTCTGTCGAGGCTGCAGAGCATTATACAAAGGCTCCAACATATCATATGCCATTTGCGCAATAGATTCGGGAACTGTCTCGGGAATCGGCTTCATGCTAATACTATTATATTGACTCATGAGCGCCTTGTAAGATTCCTCTTCCCAATCATTGGGATCTAAAGCCTCTATCTTAGCCAATAAAGCATTGACCTTAGTATAGATAGTTTCCTCTTGGCTACTTGCATTTTCGTTAATCTGATCCCATACCGTCTTTTCCTCAGCCAGGACCCCCGCGGGGGGGGGCAAGGCTCAGGAGCATGGCCAGGGTCAGCAGCAGGGCAATCACACGTTCCATGCCCTTGGACCATCGTTTTTCCATTTCGCTCCTCCACTTCTTTACTTTATAACCTTGTCGTTTTTTAGAAAAAACTAACTTAGTTAGCTCCTTTTTACCACGAAGACGGAACAGTGTCAACCGGTCTATTTTAGGGGTGTTGGCCATTTCGTGCCTGGTAGGCACGAATTTTAGCCGACAAAAAGTAAGTGTTTGCAAACTAAAATCCGTGCCCATTAGGCACGGATTCAAACTGTAGACAAAAATGGTGTTGGAGGTAATCTCCAGCACCATTTTTGCAT
>JAUNGS010000002.1:71662-88215 GCA_030524435.1 Eubacterium sp. | reverse complement strand
ATTACCAATAACAATATAGGAATAATGAAAGGCTTAAATTTTTTCATCAATTATAGCTCCTCTCAATTCAAATTTGTTGCTTTCTTCATATCCATATAATACCATTCGCATATCAGCACCACAATAAAATTTTATGCACCGATAATCTTATTGAACAGCTCTAACAGTACATCTTTCACACCGCCGGCATTGAATACCAAGCCGACAGCAATTAAAGCAACTACCAAGAAGCCAATGAGCTTTGAAAACTCACGCTTGAACCCTAAGTAGATACCGATTACCACGATCGCCATCAGTACCAAGCTCTGGGCGTTGCTTAAAAACCAAGTGTATAAATTTTGTCCGAAATTCATGTTATTTGTCCTCTCTTTCATTGAATCTTTTTATTTCACGGTCGGTTTCTTTTCCGACTGTCATTATGCATATCAAACTTACACCGATACCCATTCCAAAAGATACCAGCAGTAAGTCTTTTGCTAATTCCCACATCAGAAATCACTCCTTTTCTATCAATTCCTCTACGGAAGCAGTCTGTTGTTTGATTATCTGGAAATGCCGTTCTGTCAGCTTTGCCTGTTGCTCTATGGTGTCCAGATATTCTGTCTGATTGTCAGCGTCAATCCTTTTCAGCATTTTCAGGGTCGGAGCAACCTGTCTTTGCAACCAGTTCAGCGTCCGTTGCAGTGTATACGGCTCTGGCTTTGTCGTCAGCTTTACAGGCGGTCGCCCCTCGCCAATAAACCAAGACCAACGGGCGTTGGTTTTCCAGTCGCTTTTCCGCTTGTCCGGCTCTTTATCTGCAAAACGGATATATTGATTGATAATGGAAAATGCCGTCAGTTCTGCGTCATAGTGGGTCAGCAGTTCCCGAACGGCATAATAGGCACGCTCATTTTTCAAACGTATCTCAAATCTGTTTTTTATGGGAACTTCCTCTATTGGTATTCCAAGCTTTGCGTACTGCTCATAATTCTTTTCATAACAGCAGAAGTACACTTCACTGGAAAACGAACCGATATATAAGGTGTGTCCCATACCGCCTTTGTCCGCTTCGTGATGTTTCACCAGCTCCCCAGAACCGTAGTTTTTGAATGAACGAAATTTAGAAATACATTCCTCATTTTCGCATTTCTGTATCAGCTCCGGTATATCCAGCAAACCCGTTCTGTCATTGATTGCCAAGTCCAGACGTTTCATCACACCGCCCTCAACCAGTGCGTCCATAAAGAAGCCATACCAGCTCCGCTCCTGTGCCAGCAGATAGCTTTCAAACTGGCGACAGCCTTTGCCTTTTAGTTCCAGCAGGACACCTTTTTCCTCATCAGGAGACGTATACACGACCACATCTCCGATATGGTAATGCTCCGTATACTTGTAATGCCCGAAATCTTCATGGAGCATATAGCTGATATTGAGTTTTAAGATGTCCTTGATGATGTGCTGGATATCCAGCGTGGGAAAGCGGATACGCACATAATCGAAAAGCAGGAACATGGGAGCTTCGGGATTGAATTTCTCTACGGCTTCTAACAACGCATTTTTTCTATCCTCGGTCAGCGTCACCTTTCCTGCTTCGATACGGCTTAAATGTTCACGGCTGATACCAGCCATGATTGCAAGTCTTGTCTGCGATACTCCGTAAGAAGAACGTTTCGCTTTCAAGACCGTTAAAAAATCAGTTTCTTGCAGTTGTCATACCCCCAATCATTGTTTTTTGTGACATTGTGATATTTTAACGCAAATGTCACAATCGGCTGAATTGTCCAGAACCCCTTATCCTATGCGGACTTTCGCATGGTTTTGAACCAGTTTCCAGCGTAATTGTGCCCCTCTGTTAGATAATGAGGGGCTTAAATCGTGCTGGCGTGGCTTACGCCACACCAGCCACGGCTAGTCCGAGCCGTCGTCTTTCGCTTCGCCCGTCGCCGTCCCGTCCTGCCTTGCATATGCAAGAGAGCCGATAGTCTGTAAGAAATCATGTCCTTTGGGAACTAAGGGCGTATAAAATTCACTAATTACGTTTGTTCCCACATCACAATAACCACGTCCCTTGATACGCTTCTGGAAAAACTGCTTTTTTACGTCGCTTCCAAAGAGCATACCATAGCCAAGCTCACTGATACGCCCCAGACCTACACGGAAGTTGAAGTTATCCCTGATACCATCACTGAAATACTTTGCGTCGGGACGCTGGCAGGCAACGATAAGGAAATATCCAGCCTGTCGCCCCAGCATGACAATCTTTTTCAACTGACTGAGCAGGGCGATACTTTCCTTTGTCCCCAACATTTCAAAAAACGCCACATATTCATCAAAGATAAGAAAGCAAGGTGATAGTCCCAGATAAGCGTAGTTTTCGCCTGTCTTATAGTTCGGGTGTCGTTTCATTTCTTCGCTTCGCTGTACCATGCCCTCATAAAAGGCATTGACGCACGCTATCATATCGTCTTTTTCGTGATAGACATTTCCCATGACTGTCCCCAAGTCCGCAAGGTCAGCGTTCTTCGGGTCAAGGATAAAAAGCTGTGCATTGGTATGAAGCAGAGCTTCAATGAGCGTCAGTAAAAAGTACGTTTTACCGCCACCTGTGCCACCGGCAATCAGAGCGTGCGGGAGTGCGTCATATTCCCACACAAGATTTTTCATCAGCTTTAAACAGCCCCTTTCTGCCTGTACTTCATCAATCGTGATACGGTTCGCTATCATGTCATAAAGCAGGGTGTATTCAATATAGCCGTCATGCAGGGTCTTATCGGTCAGCTCGCAGTACAAACCGCTTTCCAGCTTATCTTCCAGACGCAGAAGCTGGTCTTGATACTTTCCCAAAGAGATTTCACAGCGGATATGGAGTAAGCCCCGTTCCATTTGATAATAGATTTTCGGAAACCAGACGATTTTCTCCCTTGATCTGCTCTGCAGGTCAGTGAAAAAACCGCTGTCCTGTCGGGTGTCCGCTTCATACCACTTGTTTTCCAATATCATTCTTGCCAGCTTTTGACGGTGCAGGAGCTTCTTGAAGCTGTCATAACAAAAGCGGTAATACAGAAAAGCGACCAATGTACAAACACCAGTCGCTATCAAAATCGTTATGAAGTTGTAGGGGGAAAGCGTCAGCCCGTTCTCTAACAGGCTGAAATGCTCCCAATCAGTACGCATGAGCTGTTTTAGATTCAGTAACAGTAGAACCGCCACGAACACAAACAGAAGCGTACTTACATAGAAGCGGTATACAAGGTATTTGTCGCTGGCTCTGATACGGTGTCCTTTATATTTCAATAAATTCATCCGGTCTCCTTTTCAAACTATTTTTTCGGCTGTCCCTGCGGATTGTTATTCTGTGGACTGCCTGTGTTCTGATTATTTTTGTTCTTCAAAACAATATCATCCGCTCTTACATACCAGTCCACATCAGCCCCTCGATAGTTGGCATTTGCCACGGTATCGGCAATCGGATTGATAAGCTCGACCTCTGCATTGTAAGGGAAGTCTTTCAACGCAATCTCGGCAGGGATAGACACCTGTATCATGCGCTCCTGCACACTGCATTTCAAATCATAGGTTCTGCGTTTGATTTCTTCACTGGTCGAGCCGTCCTCATTCTCCATACGCACTTCATGTCTCAGTGCTGAGAACTTCAAGACACCAAAGGTCTTTTCTTTGTCCAATACAATTCCATTTGCTAATCTCATAATAAATACCCCCTTATTTACTTTCCACCGGCAACATATCATCCGCCAGTAAAATATAGTTTGTAAAGCCACGTCCACGAATGCTGTAGCCCTCGGCGGTAATGCGTGGGTTCACCAGCTTCACACGCTGTTCCGGCTTAAAGTGTTTCTCCCCAGCTTTGGCAGGAATGGTGACAATCACATCATCTGCTCTTTGTACGTCTGAATACAGGTTGTAGCTTCTTGATACAGGCGTATAGCGTCCGTTGATACGTTGCTGGTCTACTTTATTTTCGCCGGCAAATTCTAAGTTTCCAAAAGTCTGCGCCATGTTCGGCACAACATATTTTAATTCCATTGTGTTTTACCTCATTTCTTTCTTGTTTTATAAATCATTAGGGGAGCTACACTCCCCAAGCCCCTAGTGGACTGTTCTTTTCCGTCATTCCTTATCTGGATTGACGAAAAAGAAACAGTAGTATCGGCGGAGAACGGGCGTTATCTTTCTTCATACCGTCACCGCCTTATGATTTTTTCATTCTACGGCGTTTGTAAAGATATGTTCCTGCCAGTCCACCGCCAGAAGCAAGAAGCATGACGATAAATGCCATAAGGTTTGTACTGTCGCCGGTTTTCGGGCTGTTCTTGGAACGGCTCGGCGTCTGCGGTGTTTCCGGCTGGTTCGGTTCTTCTGGGACTTCTGGTTTTTCTTGAAAGGTAATCGTCTGTCCCTCGTCCTCAATGTCCTTATGCTCGGTCACTTTCTTTGGCTCGTCAGGATTGCTTAAATCGTACAATTCTTCAAAGGTCACTATCTGCTTTCCTGCAAGGTCGGAAGCATCAAAGGTAAAGGAAACCGTAACTTCCATCTTTTCATTATCGGCGGTAAAGGTATCATCACTTTCCACACGTTTGCCGTCAATGAGAAGTTCAGCATTTTCTTCTTTCAACATCTGCCAGCCCTTGAGCTGATACTGTATGCCGACTTCCAAGCCCTCTAAGGTTACGGTATCCACGATTGTAACCTCTTTTCCAGCTTCAAGCTCTTTGTTGCCGTCCTTATCGGTAGCGGTGGTATGTATCTTGATGATACGCTCTGTGATTAAGACAGTCTGTCCGTCGTCCTCAATGTCTTTGTGTTCCGCAACTTTCACGGGTTCGTCTGGATTGCTCAAATCATACAATTCTTCAAAGGTTACAAGGTTCTTGCCACCTAATGCAGAGCCATTGAATGTGTAGGAAACTTCTACTTTCATTTCTTCATCATCAGCGGTAAAAGTATAATCACTTTCTATACGTTTTCCGTCAATGAACAGTTCGGCATTTTCTTCCTTTAACATCTGCCAGCCTTTGAGCTGATACGTTGTGCCTTTTTCCAGACCGTCCAGCTTCACGGTGTCAACAATCGTCACTTCTTTTCCTGCAAGGATAGTCTTTTCGCCGTCCTTACCGGTGGCTGTGGTATGGATAGAGATTTCTTTTTCGTATTCATCAGTCAGCGTTCCTAAGTCAATGACAAGGTTGTTTCTTGATACCACGATTTCAAACGGTGGGATAAGCTCAAAACCTTTGTTGCTGTCACAGCGTACTTCTTCAATCGTGTAGGTATCATAAAGCAATGCGCCTTTGCTGTCGTCCGGCTCAGATGTTCCAAACCATACACCGTCCTCACTGGTCTTGCCAGCGTTGGTATTATGCTTATGGGAAGCCCAGTCAGAAGAAGTGGAGAACTGTCCGTTATCATCTGTTACCACGATATGACTTTCCCCTGTGGTCTTGCTTGTGATCCTGAATGGAACATCCGCAAGACGCTTGTGTGTTCCTGCACCGATTTTCACGCCCTCAATATCTCCACGTTTTACCTGATTGTAGATAGAATGGGCTTCGTCGGTTAAATCTACGATTTTTCCGTTTGCTGTAATCGTAAACTCCACGTCCTTTGCACCGTCCGTTAAATAACCAGTCGGCGGTGTCTGCTCGGTCAGTTTGTATGTTCCATATGGTAGTAAATCAGCGGAAGTAGAAGCGACCCCCTCAATATCTGTATAGATAGTTTTTACCACTTCGTTTTTCTTGTAAAGTTTCCCCTCAACAAGCACTTTATTATCATTTAAGGAAATGATGTCAAAAGCGGTATCTTTCAAGGTAGCACTGCCTTGTGCTTTCGTATCGCCAGTTTCCAAATCTCGCTTCTGAATTTTCACACCGCCACGGATAACCTTGTCTGATACGGAGAACTGATTGCTTCCAGATAGTACGGCAAGGTCGCCGTCCTCGGTAATCTGTGTAAGGTATACGCCTTTTATCTGTTCTTCACTGCCGTTTGCCTGCATATATGCACCGTCCAGTAAATAACCAGTCGGAGAGTTTGTTTCCTCAACGGTCAGCGTCCCCAGCGGAAGTACCGCTTTGCCGTCTTGCATATAGAAGCTGTCGCCGGAAACCTTGTATGTGTCTGCTAATCTGGTGATGTAGTGGGTTGTGCCGTCGCTGTCTGTTTCAGCGATTGTTTTTGTCACCCATGTACGGGTTGCTTCGGCAGGGAGATTATCTTTGTTGTAGAAGCCTGCATAATATTTCCATGTAAACTCTGCACCCTCTAAGGAAGCGTTCCCCTGTGGGTCAGCTTTCTGTGTTTCCATATCAATCTTAAAAAGCTCAATCAACGTGTCCGTTACTTTTGGCGTATCGGATACGTTCAAGGTTGCTGTTTCTCCAGCTTTGATTGTCAATGGATAGACAGTGTTATCCACTTTATATCCTGCCGGAGCGGATAATTCCTTGATATAAACTGTGCCAGCCTTAACTTCCACAACATCTGTATTTCCGCTTTCATCCGTTGTAAGGGTAGCAAGCTGATTGGTGCAGTCTTTATCGGAAAAGACACCATACGTCGCACCGGCAATGGAATAATTCCCGTTACCGTCTGTAATGCTGGCATTGCCGGAAATTTTTTGCAGTTTGGCATTTCCCACATTCAGATTCGCCCAGAACTGACCCAGTTCCTGTCCCTCGCCGGAGTAGATATAACCGCCACATTCATAGCGCCCCTTATTTGCTTCGACAAAGGCTTTTGCTCCGGCAAACACTTCGTCCTGCGTTGCCTTTGAAATTTCATCATAGGAAGCTCGCACGTTATCGCACTGCCAGCCCAGATGAACGCTCAATCTCTGCCAGACAACAAGCTGACGTAACAAGTAGCCATGCTGACTGCTCAATCCAGTATGGTTTGCACTGTATTGCTTCACATACTCAATGGATAAGGCAATATCCGCTATCTGGTCAGCACTCATGCGTGAACTTGCGTCAGAGCGTGTCTTATATCCGTTCCTGAAAGCGGTATTGATGTCAATGCAATATGCGTCCTCACCCTCAACTTTCATATGTCCCTCGTTAAAGGTAGAACCGATAGAACCGTCATTCATAACTTTTTCGACGATACCTACACGTTCATCTGATTCTGTCCAGTATTGTTTACTCTCGGCATGAACGGCTGTACTCGGTAAAGCCGTTACGATTGTCGCAAGGGCAAGTATGCCGGTGCAGAATCGTTTCAACATCTTATTCATAATTTTTTGCTCCTTTCGTTTTAGGGTAATAAAATAGACGCTCATTTCTGAGCGTCCAAATCATACGAGTATCTTATTTTCTTGTGATAAATGATTGATTCATTAAAGTTGAAAATCTCCATTTTTGCTAACAGCTTGCTAACACTCTATGGTATATCAGCGTATACAAGAGGGTATCAGCGACTTTTAACAAGAAAGACTTTCTGTTGTATTTATGCGGTTAGAGACCCCGTAAGGACTAATCGAACCATGCGCTACCAAGGTGCATAGGGAACTCCTAAGGGTTAGTTGCAGGTTCGATTCCTGCTGGGGGTGCCATGTTGAGAAACGCCGTAAAGCCTTGTTGTAAGGGGCTTTGCGGTTTTTTCTTTTTTGGGGGTTGTTCTAAACCTTCTTTGAAATTCTCTGATTTCGCTGACAAATTTGCTAACAAAGCCATGGTGATCACAGCTGATCATCCTGCACACATGAATTTAAGACAAAATACAGCGCAGAAAACGGTTGAGCTATCCTTAATATTGATAGTAAAATATAAGCATAACAAACAATCAGTACAACTACATTTCTATGGGAGGAGAAACTGTGATGAACAATATGAAATACACGTTAATGAACAAAAACAGGGCAGTTCTCGACTTCCTTTACGATATGGAAACCCACCGCGTCGTAAAAATCCTTGAAACGCATGCATTGCCTTATGCGCCACCAGATATTTTTGATATCAAAGGAAAGGCCACTAGGGCGAACCTCGATGCCTGGTGGCAGCGAAGGGCTATCCCCGCATCCCGCGCTCAGATTCAGCAACTTATGCGCGAGTTAAATATCGACAGTACCCTTGCGCTTGCCGAGAAGAACTTTGGTCTTTCTCTATCTGACCGCTACTGGATAAATGACGCAAACAATCCTCAGCAGTGGGATGACATCAACTTCTTTGATAACGACTTTACGGACGATCTCGGTTTCCTCACCTTGGGGCAAGACTCCTCAACGGATAATCCCAACCTCATGTCCCCGAACTCAACCGTCGGTGGAGATTTGAGCAAAAAATGGACGATTATCGATGGGGTACGAATGCTTGTTAAAAGCGGCACCGGCTTTACTAATCAAGAGGTTTATAACGAGGTTATCGCTACGATGCTTCATCACAGGCTCCTCAATGCAGATGATTTCGTTCCTTATGCCCTCCATCAAGAGAGTAGACGGACTTTCTGCGCCTGCCCAAATATGCTGAATGATGATGAGGAGCTTATTCCTGCACTGCATATCATCCAAAACCGTCGAAAGTCAAACTCTCAAAACGACTATCAATTTCTTGTCGAATGTTTTGAGCACTTGGGACTGGAAGACGTCGAGACCTTTCTCTCAAAGATGTTTGTCTGCGATTTTATCCTCGGTAATTTCGACAGGCATTATCAAAACTTCGGTGTTATCAGAAACGTCGAAACGCTGAAATACACGCGCATAGCACCTATCTTCGATACCGGCAACAGCCTCTGGTGTAATGTCGAGTCCTTGGATACGGCACGAGATTTTGAATATGTCGCAAAACCCTTCGGCCGTGGTCTCACGCCAGAGAGACAGATGCAGCTGCTCTCGCATTTTAAATGGTTCTGTCCTGAAAAACTGGAAGGGTTCACCGATGAAGCGATTACGCTATTGCGCCGCAACCCGAACATGCCGCCTGCCCGTATCGAGAAAATTGAGGGTGGCATCAACAGACAAATCGACAAAGCTGTCAGATATATTAAAGAACGCAAGTGATCAGCATACGCATGTACTATCCAGCGGCAGTATATTGTAATGAAATCAAGAATCTGAAGACGAAAGGTATTTTAACAACTGGAATGGGGGAAATCAAAGATCTTTATTCATCTAAAAATGAACGCTTAATCCTACAACGCCAGCCATACATCGTCTCTATACTATGGCTTCGATTTTAGAATAGATTTTTGCAGCTTGCTGCACTTTTCTATTTCATTTTCCTCATGTAAAAACCAAAAGCAATAACTCAACCCTATTTGAAAATATCTTTTCACAATAGATCTTGTCCTTGTCACAGAAAAAGATACGTATATAAATTCTAAGTCAAAGTAAAAAAGACAACTATCTAAATCTCCTTAAATACCTGTCTTTTTCACTCAAACTTTATAAAACTGTCATCTATATACAGAATATTTTTAAACTCCACTAACTGATAGGATGCTGACTGCATCCTTTTTTAGATGCTTCGCTCTTGCCGCAACACACCAATACGCCATACTTTAGCCATGCATTCATCAAATTCATTGACTATATTGCATAAAACATATAAAATATAGTTAGAATATTACTATAAATTCAAGGAGGCACTGTCATGAATATTCGTCCATCCGCAGCAATCCGCCAAAATTACAACGAAATTGCAGAGCTGTGCAGAAAAACAGCAGAGCCAGTCTTCCTCACCAAAAACGGTGAAGGCGATTTGGTTGTCATGGATATTGAAACCTATAACCGCCGGGAAAAAATGCTGAAGCTCCGCGAAGAACTGCTTGCCGTCGAAGAAGACCGGCTCCGCGGCAGCAAAGGCTATTCCGTCGATGAAGTTGCTGCAATGATGCGCAGTGCCATTCAGGAGGCCGCCCCCTATGACACCGCAGAATAAATACCGTGTCATTGTATCCGAACGTGCAATGCGAATGCTCGTTTCCCATGCCGCCTTTTTAGCACAGGTCAGTCCGGAGGCAGCAGAGCGTTTAACTGCTGAGTTTGAAAAAACTGCAAATTCATTAACGATAATGCCTCAGAGATGTGCCTGGCTTACCGGAGAATATATTCCCAGAAACGCCTATCGTTTCATTCTCTTTGAAAAACGTTATATGATTATTTTTCAGATCGTCGATGATATCGTCTATGCCGATTATGTCGTAGACTGCAGACAGGATTACAGCTGGCTCATTCGATAATACACTATCTTTACTTTAGGGGCTGTCGGAAAATAGCTATCCCAAAATTGATAGTAAAATATAAACATAACAAACAATCAGCACAACTACATTTCTATGGCAGGAGAGACTGTGATGAATAAGATGAATCGCAGTGAAAACTATAAAGGAGAATCATCGATGAAAGTGGGAAAGATTGTTGGGTATTGGCCCATAGCGGCAGATGAAACGGCTGTGGTCAACGGGTACAAGCCGGTGAGCCAATGCGAGGCGGATATCGCTGCGGGGCTTGCTGGGCCTTGCCACAGCGGTGCAAAAGGGCTGGTGGATTACGGCATCGCAGAATGGCTCGACGACGACCTCGTGTCCATCAACGGCAAACGTGTTCTGTCGGATATAGGCCCCCTGCTGTTGGAGGATGCGATATTCACTGCCAGCGATCTGCACCTGTGGAAAAGTGATGCGTCGGTGCTGTCCGACCATCCGGAAGACGAATGGCTTTGCGGCGTGTGTGGATTGGAGATCGACCCGGACGAATCCGAACTCATCCTCTTCAAGGACATCACGTCGATGCACGAGGACAAAGGCAGCAAACATCTGATTCTGACGCTTCGAGATGGCACAGAAATCACCATCAGCCTGTCCCCTGAACCGGGATCCCTGTTCAACCTGAGCTCCCGCACCAAACGCCGCCATCAGCGTGCCCTGCGGATCATGCAGGCCATCAACGAGCACCGGTAAAAGCCAATCCCTCCCCAACAATCCTACACCTTATGTATAGATAGTACTATTTTAGGTTTAGAATAGATTTTTGCAACTTGTTGCACTTTTCTATTCTAATGTGCAAATATTTTAGACAATGCCATTGAGGCAAAACCAATGCATTCCGAAACCGCCTACACAATAGATTTCAAGATTTCCTATAACGCTGCGCTGTCGTTTTTAATCATTTCCTGTAAAAATCCTTTGGATCATGGTTTTGGATTAGAAAATATAGCGGCCATTGCAGATAAATGGAGAGGATTTGTTCACTATGATCAATCCGAAAATTCTTTTGCAATTATGGTATCCCTGCAAAATTTAAATAACAATATTCCGGGAAAGTGACACACTGAATCTCCGCTTTCATGCAAATACATTTGTAGCGTGTGCATTGAAGATGTTTTTCGTGCATAAAAATATCCTCCTGGATTGATGCCTATTTTAACATCATCCAGGAGAACAGGTCACGCCTTCAATGGCCGCAGCAAATCAACCGTAATCTTTTTATGCTCAGGCCACAAAATACTTAACGATCAGAACAACGCCACAGAGCATCATCGCAACGCTGATAACACGAAGCAAAAAAACAGAATGCTTGACGCCAACGGCACTCACGGTCTCCGGCGTACAAAAGGGACAGAGAAAAAAGGTTAATCCTACCAAAATAGACGAAAAATAAGTGATGATAATCCCAGGTGCCCACACAGATTTAGCGATAATGCCTGCTATGGATAAGAGACAGCTAAAAATAATGCCACCTAGAAAAAGTCCCTTTCTCCTGTCTACTATTTCCATAAATCCAGTATACTTTTCTTGGCACGCACTGGAGCAAAACTCCCGATCACCATACACTTTATCAATTTCTTTACTGCAATATTTACACTTTCCCATCTTGCTCTCCTTGTAAAAACCCAGCGGTACAGCCCGCTTTTATAAATCTTTTTTACTTTTTTGCCTTCAAGCTGCAAACCAGCAGATAGACATAATATCCAATCAATATAAAATCGAATAAAACAAAATTTTTAATATTGATAAAAAAAGAAATCCCCAGGTATCCTACAATGTAAAACACCAGCATAAGACACAGATTGCAAAGAATAATAATTTTTGTCGATTTTAATGCATAAATTTTTTCCAAATTCCGATTCAGTATCCCCAACAAAACACCTGTGAGGATATAGCTCAGCTGAGACAACACAAAGTAATGCATCACATACTGCAGGGTTGCAGCGTTCTTTTGCAGCAGCAGATCACAGAGGATGACCACCCCTAAAATAATATAGGGAATTAAGATAAGCTTAATCGTTAAATAACTTTGTTTCATTTCCAACCTCCAACAAAAAATCTGTAATACCAAAACACTCGCTAAAAAATAATCTTAACAGCTAAACCATCCACGCTGCTTTTGAAATAAGAACGCTTTAATTTTTATATCTCCCAGCACCACCCCTTTATAACTATTATATATATATATATATTGTAAAGGTATTCATTATTTTTTTAACAGACCAGCTGCAAACGCAAATTATAAGCGCATAAACGCAAAATTTTCCAGAATAGAAAACTATATGTACGCACCTTAATCCCCTTGTGTATTTTCTTGTCAGAGCCGCAGCGCAGTTAAAATTGATCATAAAAAAAAGTGTACCGCCCTCAAAATCTAATACCGAGGGTTCGGCACACTTATTTATTTTTTGACAGCTTTAGCTTTTTAACACAATATCCAAAGGATGGCAGGTCGGTTTTGACACTTCAGACTTTCTCTGTTTCCATGGATTTCTGATCGAATTGATGAATGGCAACGCTCATCTCTATTGATTATGCCCTCACGCTTCCAAAATTTCCTTAGCCAACCCCCACTGTCTGACCCTATTGCAGAATTCCTGGGGCGTTTTTTCCTTCCACGCGTCGTTGGCCAGCACCTCGTAGGAGATATAGCCCAAATCGAGCTTGGCAATTTCGGGCAGCACCTCGTCGAAGGGGATCTGTCCCTCGCCGGGGATCCAATGTCTGTCGATGTGAAGATCGTTGTCGGAAATGTGCAGGGCCTTGATTCTGTCGCCGTAGGCCCTGAGGATTCTCCCCCGGCCGCAGGGCAGCATGAAATCGTGGGAGCTGTCGTAGCACATGCCAAAATGGGGGGTCTTAATGTGATCCAAAAGCCCCTTGAGGAGATATTGTCTGGACACATTCTCCACGGCGATGTCCACGCCGTACTTCTCCCCGGCCTCGGCCAGCTCTGAAAAAAAGGCCAGGCCGTTTTCCCAGCGGTGCTCCCCAAGATCTAAATCGCAGGTGTGAACCACCACCGCTGGAATATCGAAGCGATGACAATCTGAGACAAAGCTCACAAAGGTCTTTAACAGCGCCTCATTTTCCTTCAGGGTCTTTTCCCAAATATCGTTGTAGCCGATAAAGGGGGCGTGGATATTGGTGATGCCCAGGCCCATATTCCGCACAATATCGGGAAATTTTTCTTTTTTTAGGGCGTAGGGCTCGCACTCGTCCTCCCAGGAGATCATAACCTCCTCGAAACCCGCATCCTTGATGCACTGAATTCTCTCGGCAAAGGGCATAAAGTAGCCGAACCAGGAAAACATTGAGTATCTCATGGCAAACCTCCTAGCTTTCCTGTAAGGCCGGAATATTGATGTCGTAGGGCGGGTAGACGACGCCCTTTTCCGTGATAATGGCCGTGACGTTCTGGTGGGGCGTCACGTCGAAGGCGGGATTTTCCATGGCCACGCCGTCGGGGGCGATCTGCTGACCCTTGATATGGCTGATCTCCCGGCAGTCCCGCTCCTCGATGACGATATCGTCCCCCGACCACATGTCAAAGTCGATGGTGGAGGTTGGGGCTGCCACGTAGAAGGGAATGCCGTGGGCCTTGGCTAATATGGACACGCTGTAGGTGCCGATTTTGTTGGCCACGTCGCCGTTTCTGGCGATGCGGTCGGCTCCCACCACCACGCAGTCGATTTTCCCCTGCTTCATCATCCAACCGGCCATATTGTCGGTGATCAGCGTCACGGGAATGCCGTCCTTGTGGAGCTCGTAGGCCGTCAGCCTGGCCCCCTGGAGGAAGGGTCTGGTCTCGTCGGCGTAGACGGAAATCTCCTTACCGGCCTCCCAGGCCGCCCGGACAACCCCCAGGGCCGTGCCGTAGTCAGCGGTGGCCAGGGCCCCGGCGTTGCAGTGGGTTAGAATGGTGTCTTTTTTGTGGATCAGGGCCGCGCCATAGGCTCCCATGGTCCGGCACATTTCAATATCCTCGGCACAGATGGCATCGGCCTCCTGCTTTAAAAGGGCTGTGATCTGGATGGGGTTTTTATCCGCATTGGCCCGTATCACCCCGGCCATGCGGTCCACCGCCCAAAACAGATTGACCGCCGTAGGTCTGGTGGCCCGCAGGGTTTCACAAACCGTATCCATGGATTTAAAGAATGTCTCGGCAGGCTGATTTTTAAATTCCTCAGCGCCAAAATAGACGCCGTAGGCCGCCGTCACGCCGATGGCCGGGGCACCTCGGACAATCATGGCCACAATGGCCTGGGCAATCTCTCTGTAATCTGTATAGCTGTGGATGACCTCCTGGGTTGGCAGCAGGGTCTGATCCAGCATTTTTAAGGCGCCATCTTCATAATAAATTGGTTTCATACTTTTCTCCCATTTTAAAAATCCTCCCCCAGAACGGAGGAGGATCCTCTATTTTTTATATTCTGTCAATCAGTCTGAAAATCAGCTGTTTAACGCGTTCGTTGTTGTCCTGAAGCACCTTGACCACGTCCTCGTTCTGGACGGGCTTGATGTCCGGACGCCCCTCAAGGCCCGCATCGTAATCTGTGATTAAGGCGATGTTGACCACGGGAATCCCCTTTTCCAGACAGAGGTAACCCTCGGGGTACTGGGTCATATTGACCACATCCGCCCCCATTGCGGCAAACATCCGGCTTTCGGCTCTGGTAGAAAATCTGGGGCCGTTGATGACCACCACTGTGCCGCCGTCGTGAACCTTGATGCCGAGCTTCTGGGCTTCCTCCAGGGCCAGCTGGCGCAGCCTGGGATCGTAGGGATCCGCAGAGCTTAAATGCACCACGTTGGGGCTTTCGTTGAAGGTGTCCTTGCGGCCGGAAGTCATGTTGATGAACTGGTCGGTGACCACAAAGTCTCCGGGCTCAATTTCCGGTTTTAAAGAGCCCACGCAGCAGGGTGAGATTAAGGCCTTAACCCCCAGCTGGGCAAAGGCGTCGATGTTGGCCCGGTAGTTGATTTCCGAGGGGTTCAGGGTGTGATTTTTTCCATGCCTCGGCAGGAAGGCGACTTTTTTGTCTCCGATGGTCACCAGGCTGATGGCATCTGAAGGCTTGCCGTAGGGTGTGTCGATGTCGATTTTTTTGACCTCGGGGCAGAGCTCGTAGAGCCCGGAGCCGCCGATGACACCGATGTCCGCTTTATAGTACTGCATTTTTTCTCCTTATATTTTTAAACAGGCTTTGCTTTTAATAGTTTTTCTTCCAGCCGCCCTTTTTAAAGCCGTCGTCATCATCTAAGTTGGTGGCCTTGTAGCCCAGCCACTTATACTTGGAGTCGTCGTCCTCCTCCTCGGCGGCTGGCGCTGCTTCAGAGGGCTCTGGCTGAGGCGGCGTGCTCTGAGCGGGGGCTGTTTGCCTTACAGGCTCCTGGATAAACTCGTCGCCCACCACGTCTCTGGCGATGTCGATGGCGGCGCTTAGGGCGTTGGTGATGCTTGAGGGATCGAGGTACTCGATTTCCTCCTCGGGCTCCGGTTCTGGCGCCGGCGGGCTGACCGGCTGGGGCGCCGGGGCCGGGGCTTCCGGAAGGGGCTCAGGCTGAGGCTCTGGCACTGGCGCCGCTTCGGGGGCTTTTGCTTCAGCTGCTGGCTCTGCCGCCGGTGTTTCTTCCGCCGGGACCGGTGTCGAAGGTGCTTCCTCAGCATCGCCTTCTGCTGCAGCCTCCTCGGGCTCCGGCACGTTGAACTTGGGAATGGGGCGCCTTTTCAGCTCCTCCTCCGCCTCCTCGACGGTGCGCTTAAAGCCCAGCCACTTGTACTTGGAATCGTCGTCCTCTTCCTCGGCGGGCGCAGGATCTTCCGTTTTAGCCGCAGGATCTAAGACCTCGATACCCTCCTGGGAAGTCTCCTGAGCCACTGTCGTTTCGACCTCGACAGCCTCGGCTGCCGTTTCCTCGGAAGCTGCCTCGGGCTCCGGTTCCGGCGCCGGCGGTTCTTCCTCGGCCCAGGGGCGGGACTTCACGTAATCGCCGCTGTCCAAAGCCGAGCTCTTGAAGCCAATCCAGCTTTTGGGCGGCTTGTAGGCCGGATCCTCGGCCTTGGCCTGGTTCTGCTTGTGCATATTGTCCAGCCAGCTCTCCTGGCGCTTAACGCTGGGCCGCACCTCGTTTCTGGCCTCCGGCGCCGTTTCGGAGAAGCGCAGCCAGTTTTTCTTGGCATCGGGAAACTGGGCCTTGATGGCGTCCATGGGGATTTTTTCATTGGTCATTAAGGCCATGATGCCGCAGAGCTTATCGGGCAGATGGCCTTCCTTGGGCCACAAAAGCAGCACGCCGATTTCGTATTTGCAGATGGCGTCCACGTCGAAGCCCAGGGATTCTAG
>JAUNGS010000002.1:63849-71652 GCA_030524435.1 Eubacterium sp. | reverse complement strand
TAGGGAAAAGCGCATGAGCTCCGGATGGCGGCATTTCTGACCCTTGGGACGAGCACAGCCCTCCCCCGCAAGGTCACAGACGTGGCAATTGCCGGGAATGAGGGCCATGGTGCCCGGGAACTGCTTTTCCAGCATTAAAAGATCCTGCCAGGACTCCACCTTAAGGGCCTGCATGGCCTGCTTGCAGTACTCTGCCACAGGCTGGATGCCAAAGATTTTTTGTTTATCCTCCCGGGGAATTTCGTACTCCCGGGCGATGAGATACATATATTTAAAGTTTTTTAAAAAAAGTGCCTCGTCGAAGCCGTACTCCGGACAGGACCAGTACTTTTTGTAATTGGGACAGGCCGCGCAATACCGACGCGTCTTCCGCAGCTGATGGTACTCTTCAAGCATTTTGTCCATCTCCACTGGACCAACACTAAATTTATGAATATAATCCATCCTTTTACCTCATTTCATGGTATAGTCAAAGTCTTCTATTTTCGCTAATACACTATTATATATAATACTCCACATTTAAACGAACATCAACCCAACTTTTTGTCTTTAAATGATAACTTTTCACAAAACTTTCTCTCCTTTTAAGGCTTTTCCGGCGGGGATTTATAAAATGATTTCATCTGAATCCCGTTTACACCGGGCAGTTTTGTCCCGGCGGGACAAAAAATGCGAAATGACAAAAAATTACTGTATTTTTTTTGATTAACTAATATTATAATAGCGATAGGAAAAATTTGAAGGGAGTTTTGGAATGGAATATTCTCATGAAGTTAATAGTATGTGCTGCGTAAAAAGCAACGCAGACCATGGCTGTGCGCCGATCCCCGAAGAAGGTAAGTGGGTTCAGGCAAAGGAAACAACAGACATCTCCGGTTTAACCCACGGTGTCGGCTGGTGTGCTCCCCAGCAGGGCGCCTGTAAGTTAACCTTAAATGTCAAGGATGGCATTATCCAGGAAGCGCTGATCGAAACCATCGGCTGCTCCGGTATGACCCACTCCGCCGCTATGGCCTCCGAGATCCTGCCCGGTAAAACAATTCTCGAAGCGCTGAACACAGACCTCGTATGCGACGCCATCAACACCGCCATGCGCGAGCTGTTCTTACAGATCGTTTACGGCAGAACCCAGACAGCCTTCTCCGAAGGCGGCCTGCCCATTGGCGCCGGCTTAGAAGACCTCGGCAAGGGCTTAAGAAGCCAGGTTGGTACCATGTACGGCACCCTGGCCAAGGGCCCCCGTTATCTGGAAATGGCTGAAGGCTACGTCACAAAGGTCGCTTTAAACGAAAATGACGAAATCGTCGGCTACTCCTTCGTTCAGCTGGGCAAGATGATGGAAAACATCAAAAAAGGCATGGACGCCAAGGAAGCCATGGAAGCTGCCTCTGGCCAGTACGGACAATTTGACGGCGCTGCCAAGTACATTGATCCGAGAAACGAATAGGAGGTCTAACAATGCCATTATTTGAAAGTTACGAAAGAAGAATCGACAAAATCAACGAAGTCCTCAAAGCAAACGGCATTGCCTCTCTGGAAGAAGCAAAGGCTATCTGCGATGAAAAGGGCATCGATGTCGCCGGCATCGTCAAGGGCATCCAGCCCATCTGCTTTGAAAATGCCTGCTGGGCTTACACCTTAGGCGCTGCACTGGCCATCAAGGCTGGCAAATCCACCGCTGCCGACGCCGCCGAAGTCATCGGTGAAGGTCTCCAGGCCTTCTGTATCCCCGGCTCCGTCGCCGAACAGCGCAAGGTCGGTCTGGGCCACGGCAACCTGGCCGCCATGCTGCTCCGGGAAGAAACCGACTGCTTCGCCTTCTTAGCTGGCCACGAATCCTTTGCCGCCGCCGAAGGCGCCATCGGTATCGCCAGAAACGCCAACAAGGTTCGTAAAAAACCCCTGCGGGTTATCTTAAACGGTCTCGGCAAGGACGCCGCCTTAATCATCTCCCGTATCAACGGCTTCACCTATGTCAAAACCGACTACGACTACAGCACCGGCAAGTTAAACATCGTTTCTAAAACCGCCTACTCCGACGGTGAACGCGCCGCCGTCAACTGCTACGGTGCCAACGATGTTCAGGAAGGTGTGGCTATCATGCACCACGAAGGCGTCAACGTCTCCATCACCGGTAACTCCACCAACCCGACCCGCTTCCAGCATCCCGTTGCCGGCACCTACAAGAAAGAAGCCATCGAACAGGGTAAGAAATACTTCTCCGTTGCCTCCGGCGGTGGTACAGGCCGTACCCTCCACCCCGACAACATGGCTGCAGGTCCTGCCTCCTACGGTATGACCGACACCATGGGACGTATGCACTCCGACGCTCAGTTCGCAGGCTCCTCCTCCGTTCCGGCCCACGTAGAAATGATGGGTCTCATCGGTATGGGCAACAACCCCATGGTCGGCGCCACGGTTTCCGTTGCCGTTGCCATCGAACAGGCCATGAACAAATAATAAAATACAAGGTATTTTTACCCGGGATTTTCCCGGGTTTTTTTATGCCATCACCCAAAATTTCATAAAAAAAAGCCGCCGCCCAAACAGATCTCTCCGTTTAAGCGACGGCCCCCTGAGGCCGCAGGCGCATTGCCCCTGCGGCCATTCATTTTATTTAAGCCAGAGAAACTCTGACAGCCTGAAGGCCTCTGGCGCCCTGTTCGATGTCAAAGCTTACCTTGTCGCCATCGTTTAAGGTTTTGTAGCCGCTGCCGATGATTTCAGAAAAGTGAACGAACACATCGTCGCCGTCTTCTCTAGAAATAAAACCAAAACCCTTATCGCCGTTAAACCATTTTACTGTACCATTCTTCATTGATGATACCTCCTGAATTTTATTATATTCAAGGATGCTTCATAAAAAAACACATATTTTTGCAAATTCTCTGCCTGCCTCAAACGCGTTACTTTGGCAGGTAAAAAACTTGCAAAAATATGTGCATCATTAAACATTCTTTTAAATATGCTCTTAGTATACGCCTTAAAATCCCTTTTGTCAAAGTTTCTTAAGACTTTTCACGATTCCTTAAGACAGGAGATCCCTTGGGAAACAAAGGACCTCCCCGGCATTATTCCTCAAAGGACCGCTCCAGCAGATCCTTTTCCTCTCTTTTTCTCTTGGCGGCCACCCGATCGTTGGTGATGGTTCTGAATACGGAATAGAACACCGCAAAGCAGGGAATCCCGACGATCATGCCTGTAAAGCCAAAGAGGCTGCCCCCCAAAAGCATGCCGATGAGCACCCAGAGCCCTGAAAGGCCCACGGAGCTGCCCACCACCTTGGGGTAGATGACGTTGCCCTCAAACTGCTGCAGACAGACCAGAAAGATGACAAAAAACAGACAGTACAGCGGGTTGACCACCAGCAGGATAAAGGCCCCGGGCAGGGCCCCTAAAAAGGCGCCAAACACGGGAATGACGCTGGTCATCCCCACAAAGACGCCGATGAGCAGGGCATAGGGAATTCTGAAGATCCCCAGTCCCAGAGCGCAGAGGCTTCCCAGAATAAAGGCCTCGGTGATCTGTCCGCCGATGAAGCCCTGGAAGGTGCTGTTGGCGGTGGTGCCAACCTCGCGGATAAAGTTAGCTGCCTTATCGGGGATATAGGCGTAGATCAGCTTATCCTTGAGGGCTAAAAGCCGCTCCTTGTCGGCCAGCATATAGATGGATAGAATCAGGGACATGATGAAATTGACAAAGCCCTGGGTGATGTTTCTCGTGGTGTCGAGGATCTCGGGCACCGAGTTGATGACAATGCCCGTCAGCTTCTGGGCGTAGGTTTCCCACTGGCCGGAGATATCTGTCCAGAGGACGTCCGGCAGCTTGAAGCGGGTCAGCAGATCGTTGATCAGCTGGTTAAAGCTCTCCACATAGCCCGGAAATTTAACCACCAGCATCTCCACGCTGGTGGTGAGCTGGGGAATGACGAAGGTCACAATGCCCGTGATGACCAGGGCGATGGCCAAAAAGGTCATGATAATGGCCAGGGCGCGCTTTCCCCGGCGGCGCAGCCTTTCATTTTTCACCTTATCCATGAACACCAGAATATAGCGCTCGAAAAAGTTCATGGGGATGTTGAGGATAAAGGCAATGACGATACCGGTAAATATGGGCGAGGCAATGCCCAGCAAAAAGCTGATGCTGCCCCAAATTTTTGAAAAATTAAAAATGGCAAAGGTCAGGATGACGCCAAAGGCGATCAGCATAACCTTTTCCATGAAACTTTTGCTTTTAAACATACTTTTCCTCTCAAATCATTTTTGTTCCTTATAGTATACACGATTTTCTTTAAGGATATCAAAAAATTTCGCCTGAATAATGAAAAATCCGCTGAAGTTTCACAAATTCAGCGGATTATACTGGCTCGAAGCAAGATTATTTAGTTTCTTCTGTCCCTGCGGCGGTCGAGCTCGGAGAGAATTTTCTTTCGGATGCGGATATCCGTGGGAGTAATTTCCACCAGCTCGTCGTCGTTGATGAATTCCAGGGCTTCTTCCAGGGTAAAGACCTTGGGATCGATGAGCTTTAAGGCCTCGTCGGCACCGGAGGAACGGGTGTTGGTCAGCTTCTTGTTCTTGATGGGATTGACCACCATGTCGTCGCTGCGGTTGTTGATGCCGATGATCATGCCCTCGTAAACCGGGGTGCCGGCGGAAACCATCAGGGTGCCGCGGTCGCTTAAGTTAAACAGCGAGTAGGCCATGGTTTCACCGGTGACGCCGGAGATCAGCACGCCGTTCTGTCTCTGGGGAATATCGCCAAAGTAGGGCTCAAAGGAGTTGAAACGGCGCACCAGAGTGCCCTCGCCGTGGGTGTCGTTGATGAACTCGCTCTGGTAGCCCAGAAGACCCCGGGTGGGCACGTGGTATTCCAGCTTGGTCCAGCCGTCCTCGGCGGCCATGCTGACCATGGTGCCCTTGCGGACGTTGAGCTTGGAGATGACGGTGCCGGAGTACTCGTCGGGCACGTTGATGATGACGCTTTCCACAGGCTCAACCTTGTGGCCGTTTTCGTCTTTATGCATGATAACCTCAGGCTTAGATACGGCCACCTCGTAGCCCTCCCGGCGCATGTTTTCCAGAAGGATGGACAGGTGCAGCTCCCCGCGGCCGGAAACCCTGTAGCCCTCGGTGGTGCCCTCCAAGGGCTCGACGGTCATCCCAACGTTGACCTCCAGCTCCTTTTCCAGGCGGGCCTTGATGTGACGGGTGGTGACGAATTTACCGGTTTTGCCGGCAAAGGGTGAGGTGTTGACTAAGAAGTTCATGGACAGGGTGGGCTCTTCGATTGCGATGAGCTCCATGGGCTGCACCTGGTCCACCTCGCCGATGGTTTCGCCGATCATGATGTCGGGGATCCCGGAGACGACGACGATATCGCCGGCCTTGGCCTCCTTGACCTCGACCCTGGACAGACCACGATAGACAAAAATCTGGCCGATTTTGACCTTTTCAAAGCTGCCGTCGCGTTTGCAGACCTCCAGGTGATCGCCGGTGTGGATGGTCCCCTTGTCGATGCGGCCGATACCCAGGCGGCCAATGTAGTCGTCGTAGGCCAGGGTGGACACCTGCATCTGCAAAGGCTCCAGGCTCATGTCCTCGGGGATGCCCACGTGCTCGATGATGGTCTCAAACAGCGGCGTCAAGTCCGTGCTGTCGTCGTCCAGCTCTCTCTTGGCAATGCCCTGCTTGGCGATGCCGTAGAGGATCGGGAAGTCCAGCTGCTCATCGGTGGCCTTGAGCTCTACGAAGAGGTCGAAGACCATGTCCACAACCTCCTCGGCCCGCTGGTCCTTCTTGTCGATTTTGTTGATGAAGAGGATGGGGCGCAGACCCTGCTCCAGAGATTTGTTTAAAACGAAGCGGGTCTGGGGCATGGGGCCCTCGCTGGAATCCACCAGCAGAATAACCGTGTCCACGGTTTTTAAGATACGCTCAACCTCCGAGGAGAAGTCGGCGTGG
Source organism: Eubacterium sp. (assembly GCA_030524435.1). Taxonomy (GTDB): domain Bacteria; phylum Bacillota; class Clostridia; order Eubacteriales; family Eubacteriaceae; genus Eubacterium. Next base: position 65,689 of record JAUNGS010000002.1, on the reverse strand, counting down.
CCCGGGGTGTCCACGATGTTGATCTTGATATTGTCGTGCATGATGGAGCAATTCTTGGAGTAGATGGTGATGCCGCGCTCTCTCTCGAGATCGTTGCTGTCCATGATACAGTCCACAACCTCCTGGTTTTCTCTGAAAACACCGCTCTGGCTCAGCAGCGCGTCCACCAGGGTCGACTTTCCGGCGTCGACGTGGGCGATAACGGCAATATTTATGATTGGCTGTTCTTCTTTCATACAATTCCTGCTTTCTTAAATTTAATTTCAAAGATTTTCCGGGGCGCACAGCTGCCTGATTCCAAAAAATCTGCTTTTCCTTTACACAAAGGGCATAAACGATAAAAAGATATCTATGGCGACGCCAGAGATATCTTCTCCATATCTTTATTATTTTACTGCAAAGCGCAGGCCTTGACAAGGACTATTTTCAATTTCTGGGGATTACACAAAGGCCATGAAGACCTGATTGGCCAGATCCTGGCCTAAATCCGTTAAAGCAATCCCCGCCGCCGTCCTTTTGATCAGCCCCCGGGCCTCAAGGTCGGCGATCTCCGGGCCGTAGTCCTCAAAAAAGCTGCGGTTAAACAGCCTTTTGTACTCGGCCTCCGCCACACCGGCCATGCGTCTGAGGCCCAAAAACATGAAATCCCCCCGGGCCTCCGCCGCATCCAGCAGGTGATCCTCCGCCCGCACAACCGGCTGATCCGGCGACGTGCTGATGTAGGTCTTGAGATCAAAGGTGTTGGTGAAGCGCCTGCCGCCAAAGTAGGAGGCGGCCCCCAGACCAAAGCCCACGTACTCCGAGAGATCCCAGTAGCGGCTGTTGTGACGGCTCTCAAAGCCCGGCCTGGCAAAATTGGAGATCTCGTACTGCTTATAGCCCAGCGCCTCCAGGGCCTTGATGACGGCGTGCTGCATCGCCCGCTCTGTCTTTTCGTCGGGGAGGTCAAGGGTTCCCTGAAGCTGTCTTTTATAGAACACCGTCCCCTCCTCCACCTTGAGGCTGTAGCAGGAGATGTGGCGAAGGCCGGCAAAGTCCGCCAGAGCCCGGGCGGAATCAAGGAGCATGGCCACCGTCTGCCCCGGCAGCCCCAGCATCAGATCCGCCGAGATGTTGTCGATACCCGCTTTATCCAGGGCTGCCATCGTCTTTACAAAATCCCCCCAGCTGTGGAGACGGCCCAGGGTTTTTAAGAGGGCATCCTGGCTGGCCTGGAGGCCCACGCTGACCCGGTTGATGCCCCAGGCCCTGTAGGTCTTGATTTTATCTAAATCCACAGAGGCGGGATTGAGCTCCAGGGTACACTCGGGATCCGCCAGGGTAAAATGCCGGTGGATGGTCTCCATAACCCGGGCAATATACTCCGCCCCCACCAGAGACGGTGTCCCGCCGCCAAAATAGACGGTGTCCACCGACCTTGGGCCCCAGGCTCGGGCAAAGGCGCTGATTTCTGTAAGCAGCCGGTCAAAGTAGGCCGCTATCTGATCCTCCCGCCCTGCCCAGGAGGGAAAATCGCAGTAGTGGCACTTGCGCTTGCAGAAGGGCACGTGGATATAAAGTCCGATCACAGGATCACCTCCGAAAAAATTTTTCAACTCGGGACAAAATTCCTTGAATATGTTACAATATATTTTATCACAGCGAAAAAAACAAAAGGAGTACGCAAATGAAAAAATTTGTAGGAATCGGGGCCCTGGTCACAGCGGCTGCGGCCATCCCCTTTCTCATCCATAAGAAAAATCAGAAAAGACAGCAGGCCCAGCAGGCACATCAGCCAAAGCCTGTCCTCTATCCCCCCAGAGATCCCTGGGATACCGACTTTAAGGACGAGGATCACCTG
>JAUNGS010000002.1:45123-63839 GCA_030524435.1 Eubacterium sp. | reverse complement strand
TCCGGGATATCGGCGGTTACACCGGCCTCGACGGCCGCAAAACCAAGTGGCGCAAAATCATCCGCAGCGAGGAGCTGGCCCACCTCTCGGACAACGACGTGGCCTACTTCAAGGAGCTCGGCTTAAAGCATGTCTTTGATTTCAGAGACGCCCCCAAGGCCGAACGTCTGCCGGACCGTCTGCCGGACACCGCAGACTACAAAAACCTGCCGGTGCTTAAAGATATGCCCTTCAGCCACAACGACATCGACTTCAGCCAGCCCGGCGCCATCGACCGGTTTATGCGGGACATCTACGCCTACCAGGTCGAGCACTGCGCCCCCATCTACGCGGAAATTCTCAAGCTCATGACCCAGGAGGACGCCTACCCCATCCTCTACCACTGCACCAACGGCAAGGACCGCACCGGCTTCATGACCGCCCTGATCCTTTTGATCTGCGGCGTCCCCGAGACCACCATCATCTCCGACTACACCTTAACCAACCTGACCTTCGACGAGGCCTTTGAGGTGCTGGGCACCATCATGGCCGACGACATGCAGGCCAGACAGAAGAACGTCCCCAAGGATCAGCTCAAGGATTTCTTCGGCGTAAAGCCCGAATGGCTCAAAATCCAGCTGGATTACATCAAGGACAATTACGACAGCGTGGACGCTTACCTTCTGGATAAAACCGACCTCACCGCCGAGGATTTAGACAAGATCCGCGAAAATATGCTGGAGCCGGCAGAGTAATCCCCAGGCTCAAAAAGCGCAGCCCCTAAATGGCTGCGCTTTTTATATGCCACTCTGACGAGAAGCCTGGGTTAGTCCTCGGCTCCCGCCTTCAAATTCTTAAAGGCGCCCAGGCAGTAGATGGCCGGAAAAACGGCCGCCAGCACAAAGCCTGCCAGGGCAATCAGAGAAAAGCCTGACCCAAGGACGCCGTAGATCAAATTGCCGAGATGACAGGCCAAAATCACAATCCCCGCCCCGAGGCAAAGTCTGTCTCTTTCCGGATAATTCAGGGAGGCAAGGCCGATGACGGCCGCCACAAGCTGGGCCAGGTACACCGCCCCCGAGACGGCGAGCTGCGTTTTCTGAGCGGCCACGCTGATGCCGATGGTCTCCATATCCGCCGCCATATTCGCATCCATCTGGCTGTAGCCCACAATGCCCGCCGCCGAGACGACGATGCCGCAGATTCCTATAATCAGCATGATGACGGACGCCGCCTTGATCCATTTCCTGCCTGGTCGTATCTCCATAGTCTGTACTCCTTTGCTTCTAGGCTGCGGGCTTCCCCGCAGGTTTTCACCTATGATAACAGACAATAAATCCAGGTGCAAGCCTGGGCCTGGTAAATTAAGGCCTTTCAAAGACTTGCAAAAAATTTTCAGCCCTTATCAAAAAATTAACCGTCCCCTGGCCATCTTTTCCTTGACAATCCAGATTAAAATGATTATTATTTTAACTAAGCACTGCGAAGAGGAGTAGTAACGACGTCCTAACATTCAGAAAGCTGCTGGTTGATGCGAAGCAGTTGGGCAGACGCCGCGAACTGGCCTTGGAGTGTCCCGCTGAATAAAAAGTAGGCGGCGACGGTTCCCAACCGTTATTGTGGGAGGATATAAGGCTCTTGCCCGTATCTGTTAACGAGACAACGTTCAGTTGAAAAATAGAGTGGTACCACGTAAGATTATCTTCCGTCTCTATGCCCAGGCATAGAGGCGTTTTTTATTACCCCCTGTTTTTCTAAGGCCCATATCACAGATTTCAAAAGGAGAACAAAAATCATGATGAATTACAAGAAATACCAGCGCGGCTACTTTATGCCGCCGGTGGAATCCACCAAATGGGTTCACAAGGAATACATTACCGAGGCGCCGATCTGGTGCTCCGTGGACTTAAGGGACGGCAACCAGGCCCTGATTATTCCCATGAGCCTCGAGGAAAAAATCGAATTCTTTAAAACCCTGGTCAAGGTAGGCTTCAAGGAAATTGAGGTGGGCTTCCCCGCCGCCTCGGAAACGGAATACACCTTCCTTAGAACCCTCATCGAGCAGGATTTAATTCCCGACGACGTCACCATCCAGGTGCTGACCCAGGCCAGGGAGCACATCATCAAAAAAACCTTCGATGCCTTAAAGGGCTGTAAGAAATCCGTCGTCCACCTCTACAACTCCACCTCCGTGGCCCAGAGGGAGCAGGTCTTCAGAAAATCCAAGGAGGAAATCATCAAAATCGCCGTGGACGGCGCCGTCATGCTGCGGGATCTGGCCAAGGAAACCGAGGGCAACTTCCAGTTCCAGTACTCCCCGGAAAGCTTCACCGGCACCGAGGTGGATTTCGCCCTGGATATCTGCAACGCCGTTTTGGACGTATGGCAGCCCACCGCCGACAACAAGGTCATCATCAACCTGCCGGTGACCGTGTCCATGTCCATGCCCCACGTTTACGCCAGCCAGATCGAATACATGAGCGAGCACTTAAAGTACAGGGATAACGTCATCGTCTCCCTGCACCCCCACAACGACCGCGGCTGTGCCGTGGCCGACAGCGAGCTGGGCCTTTTGGCCGGCGCTGACCGCATCGAGGGCACCCTCTTTGGCAACGGCGAGCGCACCGGCAACGTCGACATCATCACCCTGGCCCTGAACATGTACACCCACGGCGTCGACCCCAAGCTGGACTTCAGCAACCTGCCGGAGATCACCGAGGTCTACGAGCGCAACACCAGAATGCACGTCTACGAGAGAATGCCCTACAGCGGCGCCCTGGTCTTTGCCGCCTTCTCCGGCTCCCACCAGGATGCCATCGCCAAGGGCATGCACTGGCGTGAGGAACGTCACTGCGATCAGTGGACCGTGCCCTATCTGCCCATCGACCCCACGGACCTGGGCCGCCAGTACGACAAGGACGTCATCCGCATCAACAGCCAGTCCGGCAAGGGCGGCATCGGCTACGTGCTGGAACAGAAATACGGCTACGACCTGCCCAAGGGCATGCGGGAGGATCTGGGCTACACCGTCAAGGACGTCTCCGACCACAAGCACAAGGAGCTCTCCGCCGAGGAGGTCAGAGACATCTTCTTAAAGACCTACGTCAACATCACCTATCCCCTGTCCCTGCCGGAATACCACTTCGAGCAGATCAGCGGCAGCGGTATCCGCGCCGAGGTCACCCTGGAGCAGGACGGCCAGACCACCATCCTCTCCGCCGAGGGCAACGGCCGTTTTGACGCCGTCAGCAACGCCATCAAGGAATACCTGGATGTGCCCTACATCGATTTAATTTACAAGGAACACGCCCTGGAACAGGGCTCCACCTCCAAGGCCGCCGCCTACGTGGGCATCACCATGCCCAGCGGCAACACCGTCTGGGGGGCCGGCATCGACAACGACATCATCGTCGCCTCGGTCACCGCATTGGTTTCTGCCATCAACAGGGTTTAACATTTTGCACCCAAAAAAAACACCGTTTTCTCAGGATCTGAGAAAACGGTGTTTTTTTTGCGGGTCAATCCTCGTAGAAAAAATTCAGCTGGCTTAAAACCACCATGCCGGCGGTTTCGGTTCTTAAAATTCTGTGGCCCAGGGTAACGGCGTAGCCCCCGGCCTCCTCGATCATGGCGGCCTCCTCCGGGGCAAAGCCCCCCTCGGGACCCACGATCACCGCGATGGTCTGGGGATCGTACTCCAGGGAGGAGAGGACATCCTTCAGGCTCTGCTCCCTGGCGTCCTCGTAGGCCAGAATGACCAGATCGTAATTGTCTAAGGCGTCGGCCACCTCCGCCAGGGTCATCATCTCGCTCACCACGGGCACCATGCCCCGCTTGGACTGCTTGGCGGCCTCGTAGGCTATGCGCTGCCAGCGCGCCAGCTTTTTGTCCGCCTTTTCCTTCAAATTGACCACCGTCCGCTTCGAGGTAAAGGGGGTGATCTCCACCACCCCGGTCTCCACGCACTTCTGAATGACGGTCTCCATCTTCGTGCCCTTGGGCACCCCCTGGAACAGAGTGACCTTTATCTTTTGATTTTCACCAAAGGCATTGTGGGTCCTGAGGATTTTCGCCACCAGATAATCCTTCTCCACCTGATCCACCACGGCGATGTAGTCCTTGTCGGCGCCGTCGCAGATTTCAATTTCCTCCTGGTCTTTGAGCCTTAAAACCTTGGTGATGTGCTTAAAATCCTCCCCGTCGATGGTAATGCTGTCTGCCTCGATCTGATGGGGCTTTACGAAAAAACGGTGCATCGCCTACACCTCGTCTGCCAGGCGGGCCGACACAGCGTTCCACTCGCCCATCTGCTCGATGTTTAAAATCTCAAAGCCCACGGCATTGAGCTTCTCCAAAACCGCCTCCAGGCGATCGTTGATGATCCCCGAGGTGATGAAGGTGCCCCCCTGCTTTAAGAAGGGGATGACCATGTCCGCCAGCTCGATGATGGCCTCGGCCAGGATATTGGCCACGATGATCTCGGCCTTTTCGTCCTCGGCGATGACCTCCACCAGATTGCCCTCCCGGATCTCGATTTTGTCGTCGAGGCCGTTCATGGCAATATTCTCCCGGGCCACCTTGACGGCCACGGGATCCAAATCCACGCCGATGACCTTCCTGCAGCCCAGCTCGGCGGCGATCATGGCGAGAATCCCCGTGCCGCAGCCGATGTCCAAAACCAGATCCCCAGGCTTCACGTATTCCTCAAGCCTGGTGACACAGAGCTTGGTGGTCTCGTGGGTGCCGGTGCCAAAGGCCATCCCCGGGTCCATGTTGACGATGATCTCGTCTTCCTTGGCCTCGTACTCCTCCCAGGTGGGCTTGATGACAATGCGCTTGCCAACCTTGGTGGGCTTGTAGTATTTCTTCCATGAATTGGCCCAGTCATCCTCCTCAACCTCGGTGATGGACAGCTCGCAGCTGCCGGGATCCAGCCCGTAGGAGGGCAGTTTCTTGATCCCCGTCAAGAGCTGATGGATGCACTCGTCGCAGTCCAGTTCCTCGTTGAAATAGCCGCGGATGATGGATGCGTCGGGATCCATGTTGAGAATACTCTCGTCGATGTAATTGACGGTGGGGTCCTCCTTCAGCATCATCAGATTTTCCGTGGACTCGATCACAACGCCCTTGGCGCCAACTTCATAAAACAGATTGACGATCGCTTCCTCTGCCTCCATTGTCGTCTCGATCTGAACCTCTAACCAAGTCATGAAATACCTCCGTTGTTTTAAATTTACTGTCTTTTATTATAGTCCTTCTGCCTTAAATAATCCAGTTAAGTTTTTCCGAAGACTCCCTTTATTTTTTTGCCGCCGATACGGGAATTTTTTGCTTCTTTCCGGCAAAATTCCGTCCCAATCTGTAACGGTATTCAGATTAATGATATAATAATAAAACATAATTTAAAGAAAGTACCATTCATTTTGCGGATTTTCGCAAAAATAAAGGAGTAATACTATGTCTGAAGAACAAAAGACCCCAAGATCCATCCAAGAATACGTTCCCGGAAAGCAGGTCACCCTGGCCCACATCATCGCCAGACCCAAAAACGACGTCTACGTCAAGCTGGGCCTCGACGATGAAAACTGTGATTCCATCGGTATCTTAACCATCACCCCCAGCGAGGCCTCCATCATCGCCGCCGACGCCGGCACCAAGGCTGCCCCGGTGGAAATCGGCTTTTTAGACCGCTTCAGCGGCTCCCTTGTCATCACCGGGCGTGTCAGCGACGTTAAAACCGCTGTCCGTGAAATCATCAACATGCTGCACACGACCCTCGGCTTCGATATTCCCAAGATCACCTACTCCTAAGCATGGCAAGCAATCGCAACCGCGTGGCATTGGTGGGTAAAATCGGCAGCGGAAAAACCACACTGATGCAGCGCCTGTCCCAACAGGAAATTCACTACGCCAAGACCCAGATGGTCACCTACACCGAGGATTTCATCGACACCCCCGGCGAGTTCATCGAGATGCCCTTTTTCTGTCGTCAGGCCATCAACGTCTCCTGCGACGCCGGGCTCATCATCGTCGTCGTGTCCAGCTCCGACACCCAGAACACCATCCCGCCGAACTTTGTCTACACCTTCAACGTGCCGGCCATCGGCGTCATCACGAAAATCGACCGGGAGGACGCCAACCTCAAAAGAAGCTACAACGCCCTCAACTACGCCGGCGTTAATAAAAAGAAGATTTTTGAGGTCAGTGCCTACACCGGCGAGGGTATTGAAGCCTTGGAGCAGGCCATCCATTCTTACATTGAAAGAAAGAAATAATCATGATTAATACCCAGGAATACCTCTCCGCCAGCCAGGTGGCGGATTATCTCAAATCCAAGGGCATCTTCAAAGAAAATGCCGTCTTGGAGGTCAGGGATCTCCACGCCGTCAAAGAAAGCATCGACGGCTTCGTCAACCTGATCTACCATGTCAAAGACGAAAACGGCAAGTCCGTCGTCTTAAAGCAGATCGTCAACCTCCCCCGCAGCCGGGCTGAGGAGGAGGCCAAATACGGGGAAAGCGAGGACCGCGGCGACTGGACCCTGGACATCGGCCGCATGCGGGTGGAAATTTCGGTGCTGATCTTCTGGAACAGCATCGCCCGGGGCATCTGTCCCGATATCTACCTCTTCGACGAGGCTCAAAACGTCATCGTCATGGAGGATTTAACCGACCTCAGCCTGCTGCGCTACGACCTCTGCCGCATGAAGAAAAACGATCTCTTCGCCGAACGGATGGGCCGCTTTTTCGCCCGAAATCTCTTTTTCTCATCGGATCTCCACCTGACCAGCTACAAGCGCAAAGCGCTTTTAAGCTTTTTTGAAAATCCTGAGTACACCGCCTTAGAGGCCTTTCTCTTTGAGCGCTGCGTCATTGTCTCCAACGAGCGCACCATGCCCCAGGCCACCTGGGCATTCAGACAGCAGGTCATCGGCAATGAAAGGGTTCAAGATCGCGTCAAGGCACTCCACCGCAAATTTTCCGAGAGCAAGGAGTGCTTAATCCACACCGACCTCCACGCCTCCAATATCATGGTCAATGCCGACAAGGTCAAAATCATCGATACGGAATTTGCCGGCTTCGGCCCCATCGCCCAGGATTTAGGACGGCTCATGGCCAGCCTATGCCTAAACTTTATCTCCTGGATTGCCCCTGACCCCGAGCACACCGAGGGTGAGCGGGCCGTTTTCAGAGGATGGGTTCTAGACAACCTGGAAGCGCTGTTCAATTATTTCGAGGAGGAATTCCGTCTCCTGGTTCAAAAATACCAGAGCGAGAGCTACTCTATTCGCTCCTTAGATGTGGACGCCTATCTCCTTGAGCACCTTCGGGATGCCGTCAGCTACGCGGCCTTAAATGCGGCCTCCAGAGTCAGCGACCGCGGCCTTTGCCACGACATCGCCCGCCTCGAGCCCGAGGACCGCATCTACCCCTCCCTGCTTGTCCTAAAGCTTGCCTCCGATCTTTTAGAGGCTCCAAATAAATTTAAAAAAATCTCAGATCTCAGCGATTACCTGAGGGTGCTGGCCTTCCACTGCCCGCCGGAATACTTTGATCTCTAGGAGCGTATTATGGAAATACTCAATAAAGATACCATTAAGCCCTACCTCATCGAGAAGCATATTTTTCCTGCGGATGCCAGCCTCACCGTTATCGACCTCCACGAAGCCGCCGAAAATATCGAGGGCTACGTCAATTTAATTTTCAAAGTCACCGACGATGCCAGCGGGCACTCGGTGGTCGTCAAGCACATTCTGCCCTACATGCGGGCCGCCCTGGAATGGGGTGAGGTGCGCCCCATGCTCATGGAGCGTCTGCGCACGGAAATCACCGTCCTGACCTTCATGGGCACCCTGTACCCGGGCATCACCCCGGAGATCTTCCTCTTCGACGAGACCGCCGGGGTGATCGTCATGGAAGATCTAAGTCACCTTGAGCTTTTGCGCTTTGAGATGACCGCCGGCAAAACCTTCCCCGGGGTGGGCAAAACTATCGGTGCCTTTCTGGCCAAGCTGTTCTTTTACACCTCGGATCTTTTGATGAGTGACAAAAAATACATCGACGTCAAGCATTTTTTCTACAACGAGGAATCCAAGCGTCTTCAGGATCTGCTGTTCACCGACAACATGCTCACCAATCCCGACAAGGCCTTGGAGCCCAGCGCCAGAGAAACCCAGAAGCGCATTCTGGCCAACCCGCTGATTAAGAAAACCCTGGCGGACATGGAGCAGGTTTACCTCAACAAAAACGAATGCCTGATCCACAACGACTTGCACTCTGCCAACGTCATGGTGGGCGGCGGCAAAATCAAGATCATCGACACCGAATTTTCCGGCTACGGCCCCAAGGCAGTGGATATGGGCCGCTTCACCGGCAGCCTTATTATCAACTACCTGTCCTGGAACTGGTACACCGAGGCGCCTAAAGAAAAGCGCATGGCCATGCAGGCCCATTGCCTGGAGCTCATCGCCGAGGTCTTTGAGAGCTACGCCAAAACCCTGCGGGCCCTGTGGCAGGAACACAGAGATCACAGCTACCTGCTGATGCTCATCGACTGCGAGAGCGTCCTCAAGGATACCTTCCATGACACCCTGCGCTACGCCGCCATCAGCACCATCACCCGGGTGTCCTCCGACGCCGCCCAGACCTGCGATATCCGCAGAATTAAAGGCAGCGAGGCCCTGGGTGCCCTGCAGTCCAGAGCCATGGACATGGCCGAGTACCTGCTGGTGTGCACCGAGACCATCACCAGCCTCGACGAATTCTTGGAATTTCTTCGCTGCTGTGCAGGCATCGAGAGACAATAGACATACAAAAAGACACAGTCCCGAAAAATTTTTTCGGGACTGTGTCTTTTTTATATACCCTTTAGTCGTTGTAGAGCACCAGAGAAAAATAGGTCACAATATTCTGGCCGCAGTCGTAGTTGATGCCCTGGTCCGCCGCCATCTTCATGATCATGATACCGTGGCTTTCGATGGTGGGAAAAGCCCGCTCCGGATGGCGGCAGGGCGCCTCGGGATAGGCGCAGACCTTGCAGGGAATGCAGCCCGTGGACAAGATCAGAGGATTTTCAGTCAGGCGCCTGAACAGCTGAGCCACCTCGTAGGTGATGGCCTCGTGGTCTCCCCGGGCCTGGACACAGGCCGCCAGATCAAAGCTGTCGGCCACCTCCGTGACTGTAGAAAACAGAAAGGCCCGCCTGTACTTTTTACACCGGGCGATGCACTCCTCCACGGTGCCGATGACCGGCGGGCAGACCCAGCGGCTATTGTACATGCCGCAGTCGTTGCCCTCACAGATGGTTCTGACGGCCTCGGTGAACACGATGTCCGCCGTGTCAAAAAAGGCGTAGTCGTACAGGGGCAGCTCGCAGAGGGCCGCCTCCAGTTCCTCTCTTATTGCCATAGCTCACCTCCTACACGTGAAGCTTTTTCTTTAAATAGGCCTTGGTCTTCTCCGGGGCGCCGTAGTACAGCCCCATGAGCACCACAATGATGGCCATACAGGACACCAGCACAATCAGGGACCACCTGAGGCTGATGTGCCCCAAGAGATTATAGCTGACGGTGGCGTCGATGCCCAGGGTCAGCAAAATCGTAAAGCCCAAAATGGTCACCGGCACGAAGATAAACTGGTTTTTTCTCCGGTTTTTCCGGTAGATGAACAAAAACAGGTTGAGATCCAGGTAGGCCAGGGTGGCGATGGGCAAAAGGTAGCAGGTGAACCAGTCCACGGGATTTACGCCGCTGCGGTAGATAAAATACCCCAGCCCCAGGGTCGTCAAATAAAAGCCGATGAAATTGAGCCAGGGCCTCAGGTAGCCAAAGGCAAAAAGCAGGTAGCAGGCCAGGGCCACATCGGCGGCCAAAAAGATCCTGATCCCCCGGGAGAAATTGCCAAAGACCAGCTCCAGCACCAACCCGACGCAGAGCATGGCCAGGCAGAGAATCTCCAGGGAGTAAAAAATTTTATTCTTGCGCTCGCGGTGATCCTCGGGATAGGTGTTGACGGCCAGGGGATAGCGGCGCTCGCCGCTGCCCGCCTCGCCGATATCCGGAATTGGAAAGCCGCAGAGAGGACAATTTTTGACGTCGTTGTCCACCTCGACGCCACATTTTGGACAATAGGCCACGGTGCTACCTCCTTTCAACATCGTAAAAATTCAGCTGGTTTCCCTCGATTTTAACGGGAACCCCCAGCCCTCTGAGTTTTCTGAAAAATATTTTCTCGATATCCGTCTCCCGGACCGTCTTGCCGAAGGATATGCTCATGGTCTCGCCGTAGGAGGCCATGACGATCTTCAGCTTGTTCCCCGGCGACGGCGGCGGAAAGGCCTCAAAGCTCTCGACCCTGGCCGCAATTTCCTCGGGGAGCCTCACCTGCCCCAGGTTGCTGACAGAGCTGGTATAGCCCCGCTCGCCGTAGCGCTTGTAGATCACAGGCATCAAGAGCCGCTTCACCCAGAGGGGAATGATCCTAAGCACCATCAGCTGCTCGTTTCTGACGTTTCTGGACACGTAGCGGCTGATGTTTTTGTCGTTGATGTAGAGCTCCATATACCCCTTGATAAAGGTGATGAGCTCCTCGAGGCTGTATTCCCCCAGCTCCAGATCGATGCAGGGATTTAAGCTGATAAAGAAGTTTCTCAGGGTCTTTGAGGGAAAGAAGGCCCTGAGATCCACCGGCACGTTGACGGCGATTTTTGCCCGGGTGCGCCCGTATTTGGAGCGCTTTCTCTTGCTCTGGCCCAGGATATAGCTCTGGATGCTGTCGAAGTACAGGGCCGTGATAAACTGGGTCACCGTACACTTGTGGGCCTTGGCCAGGGCCACCACCTGTTTTGCCGGGGACTTGCCCGTCACCAGCAGGTACTGTCCCTTATCCAAAAGCTCAAAGGGAAAATGGTAGGCCTTCTCTCCCTTGGCCGGCGGCGGCACCCGCTTCTGGTAGATGCGCTTGAAGGCGTCCTCGTACTCCTGGGGATCCACCGGGGCGTCTAAGGCAATGCAGCCCTGCTCCGGCGCACAGACAATGCCCTCCTTAATTTTGAAATACTCTACAATTAAAGGCTTCATAAAGGCAATGCCGCCGTAGCCGTCGCAGATGGTGTGGCTCATCTCCAGGTGAATATACCGGCCGTAGTACAGAATTCTAAAGGGGAATACCCCCTTTTTCTGACGGATAGCCTTGCAGGGGTAGTGGGATTCCCGCTCCACCCTGGGCCTGTTTTCAGAGTGTTCGTAATAATGCCAGAAAAAGCCCCGTCGCAGCGTGACGTTAAAGTAGGGAAACCTGACCATCACGTTGTCCAGAGCTTTTTGGAGGGCCTCCGGATCCACGGCCTCCACAAGGCCGAAGGTCATCCGGTAGACGGTGGAGCTTCGGGCCGAGGCGATGGATGAGTACATCGTCCCGGCGTTATCCAGCCTGTACCACCTTTTATTCTTATCACTCATTGTCGTCACCGAGGACAAAGCCATAGGCCGTGCGGCTGGGTGTGGGAATGCCCCGGTCTGAAATGGTGAGGCCGCAGGCCTGGGCCTCCTCCCCAAAGATTTTAAAAATCTGAATGCCCTGCTGGAGGGACCATTCCTGCTCTCCGGGGAACATTTCTATTTTATGCTCGAGGCCATAGGCCTCTGTCATATGGATGAACATGGCCTTCCTGGCCAGCTCGCATCCGTAATTGCAGAGCTCCATGGTGATGTACTGCTCCAGAATATTACTGCGGGCCTTGCAGTAATTCTCCAATTCGATGCCACAGGAGACAATATTAGGGTAAACCTGGGAATACCCCTTTAAAACCTTTAAAATTTCCTGGCTGTTGAAGGGCACCCCCTCCACGGTGAAAACCGCATCGTCCACAATCTGAAGCTCCGAACAGCGGTAGAGGGCCACCGGGCGCATATGGGGTCTGGCCGCTTCGACGATGGCCAGAATTTTTTGCGTCCGGCGGGATTCCTTTTGGACGTGGATGCGCTCCAGAAAGGCATCTATATCGAAGAGCGCTTCAATGCCCGTGATTTTTTCCACCCGACTCATCTTAGTAAGCTCTGGCAAAATAGGCCATGCGCTTGGCGGGCTTGCCGCAGCAGACACATTTGCCCTCGCCGATGACCTCCTGCTCGTCGTCAAAGGGAACGCAGCGCACCGTGGCGCCGGTTTCTTCCTTTACCTTGTCTTCGCAGGCGCGGTCCTCACACCACATGGCCTTGATGAAGCCAGGATTTTCCTTGAGATTTTTCTTGAATTCATCCATATCCACCGCCGTGGAGGTTTTTTCTTCGCGCATCTTTAAGGCGCGGTCGAAGAGGTTCTGCTGAATTTCATCCAGCAGGGCGGCTACAGTGGTGTTTAAATCGTCTAAGGATGCGGTGATCTTTTCTCCGGTGTCGCGGCGGGCCAGGACACATTGGTTGTTTTCGATATCTCTGGGGCCGATTTCCAGACGAATCGGCACGCCCTTCATTTCCCACTGGTTGAATTTCCAGCCCGGAGAGTTGGCGTCGTTGTCGTCCAGCTCAATTCTGAAGTCCTCACCTAAGATCTTCTTCAGCTCGTAGGCCTTGTCTAAAACACCCTCCTTGTGCTGGGCCACGGGGATGATGACCACCTGAATCGGCGCGATTTTAGGCGGCAGCACCAGACCGTTGTCGTCGCCGTGGACCATGATAATGCCGCCGATGAGACGGGTGGACACGCCCCAGGAGGTGTGGTAAGGGTGGGCCTGTTCGTTGTTTCTGTCTAAATAGGTGATGTCAAAGGCCTCGGTGAAGTGCTGACCCAGGTTGTGGGAGGTACCAGACTGGAGGGCCTGGCCATCGTGCATCAGGGCCTCCATGGTGTAGGTGGCAGAGGCGCCGGCAAATTTTTCCTTTTCGCTTTTCTGACCAACCACCACGGGAATAGCCATGATATCTTCCGCCACCTCGCGATAGATATTGAGCATCCGCATGGTTTCTTCCTGGGCTTCCTCTGCGGTTTCGTGGAGGGTGTGGCCCTCCTGCCATAAGAATTCCGAGGTTCTCAGGAAGGGACGGGTGGTCTTTTCCCAGCGGACCACCGAGCACCACTGATTGTAGAGGAAGGGCAGCTGCCGGTAGGAGTGGAGCCACTTGGCGTACATGCTGCAGATGATGGTTTCAGAGGTCGGGCGGACACAGAGAGGCTCCGTCAGCTCCTTGTCGCCGCCCTTGGTGACCCAGGCCACCTCTGGCGCAAAACCCTCGACGTGCTCTGCTTCCTTTTTAAGCAGGCTTTCCGGGATTAAAAGGGGGAAGTACATATTCTGATGGCCGGTTTCCTTAAAGCGCTTGTCGTAGGCCTTCTGGATGTTTTCCCAGATGGCGTAGCCATAGGGACGGATAACCATAAAGCCCTTGACCGGCGAGTAGTCCACCAGCTCTGTTTTTGAAATGACATCGGTATACCACTGTGAGAAATCCACCGCCATGGGGGTGATTTCCTTAACCTGATTATTCTGTTTTTTACCCATTGTAAAATCCTTTCATAACTCAAACTTACGTAAACTTAATTATAGCATAAGTGCCGCCGCCGGACACAAAAATTTTGCCAAAATTTAGCCCAAAGCCCTAATTTTAACAGAAAAAAAGAAGGCCGAAGCCTCCTCTTTACCTTAAAACAGAATAAAGCTGAAATAGGTCAGGGATTCGCCGCCGTAGTGGTACTTCATCCCCAGCTTTTTGACCACGTCCATGACCAGAATGCCATAGCCCTCCACCGAGGGATAGCAGTGTTCAGGATCGACGCAGGGCCCCTCGGGATAGGTGCAGCGCTCGCAGACCTCACAGCCCTCGGTGGACAGCACCAGACAGTCTGATCTGTCCCGGCGAAATTCCTCTGCAATGACCGCCGTGGCCCTTTCGTGGGCAATCCTGGCCTCGTGCCAGCCCTGGGGATTGTAGCGCCCCTTGAGGTCTGTCACCGTGGAAAAAACCATCATGCTCTTAAAGGATTTACAAATTTTTACACAATCCGTGTAGCTGCCCACCGCCGGCGGGCAGGCCCAGGTTTTTCCCAGCTGTCCGCAGACGTTCTGTTCACAGAACCGTCTGGTATCCGGCGAAAAGACCAGACTCTCCGTCGTCGCCAGCTTGCACTCTCTGATCCCCAGCTCCCGGGCTGTGGGATGGGCGCCCCCCAGGGCACCCCTTCTCTTTCTAATGCTGCTTCTGTTTTCCGTATTGACAGTATTCATTTGTTATTCACACCTTTGCTTTAATTTAAGCTCCAGGGAAACACCTGCCCAGGCCTCTGCAGATTAAAAAAGCCCTCTCTGATTTCAGAGAGGGCGGGATAAACTGCACTATGCCTGCGCTGTTTTTTGTTCCACGACTCTAAATCGGAGCTTTGAGAACCCATCTCTAAGCCGGTCTTCTGGCTCTGTACCCTTATCCGGCTTTCCTTCCCGCCTGCGGCAGTGGTTTCAAAGCGGCCTGATACATTACAGCTGCGATTACAGCAAGGGATTTTCACCCTTTTCCCATTACTTAGAGACAAACCATATTAAATTTTTATAAATCATATCCTTTTTCCGAGGATTTGTCAACGGCAATTTCAAAAAACTGCCCTAAAACTGATGATATGGCAAAAACCATAAAAAAAAACGACTTGTAAGCCGTTTTAAATCTTAGTGGAGCCCTCGACCGGATTCGAACCGGTGACCCCCACCTTACCATGGTGGTGCTCTACCTGCTGAGCTACAAGGGCATTTTATTAAACTGGTGGGGAGAGATGGATTCGAACCATCGTAGACTCAGTCAACGGATTTACAGTCCGCCCCCTTTAGCCACTCGGGCATCTCCCCGTGTCTGCCGTACCCGACAGCTTTTATATAATACAATCTTTTCCTCTAAATGTCAATAGCTTTATCAAACTTTTTTAAAACTTTTTTCTTATCCTCTGAAGGGCGTTGTCCACCGCCTTGAGGGGCCGTCCGATTTTCTCTGCGATGACCCGGTGGGATTCGCCCCGCAGATAGTGGTAGAGCACCTGCTTCTCGAGCTCAGACAGCTCCTCTTTGGCCACCCGGCCAATGCGGTCCACCATCTCCTGATTCAAGGCCAGACGCTCGGGATCGTCGGCGCCGTCGCTGGAGAGCATGTCCATCAGTGTGGTTTCGGGATCGTCCTCGGAGACGGGCTGAAACAGCGACACCGACTGGTTCAAGGGGCTGTTTTTTAAGCGGTTGGCCGCATCGATGACGGTTTTGATGCGGTTCTCCACACAGAGTGCCGCAAAATTCTTAAACTGCATGCCCCGGTCGGCCTTGTAATCCCACACGGCGCCCATCAGGGCGATCATCCCCTCCTGGAGCAGATCCTCCTGATCCCCGCCGATGAGGAAGTAGGTTCGGCTGATTTTTGCCACCAGCCCCCGATATTTCTGAACCAGCGCCACCAGGGCGTCCTTATCTCCCCGCTGCGCCTCCTCGATCAGGCGCGTCTCTGCATCCATCAATCCTCCATACTCCCCTTCCGCATTTTTTTCATCTTCCGCAGCACCGTATCGCTCATGTAGTCCTCCAGCTTATTGCTGTCGGTGATCTCCCCCCGGGTTTTGGCGTGGCGGGCCATCCGCTTTTTAGAGTACTGGATATCCTCCAAAAATTCTCTGGAGGATATCCGCTCCCCGCCGCCGGCCAAAACCATCCGCTGGAGGGTATAGTCCGAGGTCACCACCTTGACGGTATAGGGCTTGGGCAGGCTGTAGACCAGCTTTTCGATGTAGCTGTCGGCGGTCTTGTTCTTCTCGGTAAAAACCACCCGTATCCGCCCCCTTCGCTCCTCCCGAAGCTCCTGATCCTCCTGGGAGTAGGCGTCAAAAACCAGAATCGTCTCGTAGTCCATATAGCCGCTGTAGCTGTTTAAGGCGTGGATCAGATCCTCCCGAGCTTCCTCCAGGCGAATCTGCTCAATTTTTTCGCCCTCGGCCCAGTGATGAATCACGTTGTAGCCGTCGACGATGAGATAGGTTTTAAACATGGCCTTCCTCCTTTCAAAGTTTTGTTAAACAGGAAATATCAGCCCTGGTGACGCTGTCTGGCCGCCTCACAGAGCAGCACCGCCGCCGCCGCCGAGGCGTTGAAGGAATCGATGTCGCCGTAGAGGGGAATGGAGGTGGTGAAGTCACACTGCTTTTTCAGGGCGGGACTTAGGCCCTTGCCCTCGCTGCCGATGATGATCCCCAGCTTGCCCTTGAAATCATTTTTGTAATAGGGCGCACCGTCCATGTCCGCCGCCATGATCCAGAAGCCCTGGGCCTTGAGGCCGTCGATGCACTGGCCCAGATTGCCCACCTTGACGATGGGGGTGTAGGCCGCGGCCCCCGAGGAGGCCTTCACCGAGGCAGCCGTTAAAGACGCCGAGCGGCGCTTGGGAATGATGACGCCGTGGGCGCCGCAGAGGTTGGCGCTTCGGATGATGGCCCCCAGGTTGTGGGGGTCGGTGATATGATCCAAAATCACCACCAGGGGATCCTCGCCCTTGGACGCCGCCAGGGCCAGCACATCCTCTATAGTCTTGTAGGGGAAGGGCGCCATCAAAGCCGCCACCCCCTGGTGGGGCTGACCCTCGGATAAGCCCTCCAGCTTCGCCTTGTCGACGCTCTGGACCACGATGCCCTGCTTCCTGGCCTTGTCGGCCACATCCTTGAGGACGTGGTCCTTGTTGTCCTTTAAAATTAAAACCTTGTCGACCTCCTGATCCGAGCGCAGGGCCTCTAATACCGGATTTTTCCCGACGATGACAAAGGCGTCCTCGGCCAGCTCGCCCTGGGCCTCCCTCTGTCTGCCGTAGCGATTTTTCATTTTATGGTCCCGGGCATTCCCCGGACGTTTACTATTTCTTTCTGCCATGCTTTTATCCTCCGCAGCTTAGTGCTCAGAGTCCTCTCTGAGTGCATCCTCCTGACGCTGACCGCCCTCCTCCAGGTGTGCCCTGGGCTTTCTGGGCGGCAGCGGGCCAAAATACTGATAAAAATAGGTTTTGATAGTGCTGTTGTAGAGCTTTCTGTTTTTGGTGGCTTTCTTGCCAAAATAGCGCTCGAAGTCCGGATAACCGGTGATGATGAAATAAGACCAGTCCTCCAATTTCTCAAAAACCTTTCCCATATCCCGGTAGAGCCTTTGCACCTCGCCGACCTCCCCCAGCCGCTCGCCGTAGGGCGGGTTGGTGATGATGACGCCGTAGCGGCGCTTGCTGGCCACCGACTGCACCGGCAGCTTCTGGAAGGCCACCACCTTGGTGACCCCGGCCAGCTCCGCGTTGATTCGGGCCTGCTTCAGGGCCTTGGGGTCTACATCGGAGCCCAAAAGCCTGAATTCACGGTCGTTGATGGCGGCCTCGGCCTCCTGGCGCGCCTGCTGCCAGAGGGCCTTGCCCACCACCGGCCAATCCTCGGAGACAAAGCTTCTTTTTAACCCCGGCGCCATGTTCTTGCCCATGAGGGCCGCCTCGATGACGATGGTTCCCGAGCCGCAGAGGGGATCGAGAAAAACTCGGTCCGGCCGCCATCTGGACAGATAGACCAGGGCTGCGGCGATGGTTTCCTTTAGAGGCGCATCGTTGCCGTACTGGCGGTAGCCCCTTTTGTGAAGCCCCGAGCCGCTGGTGTCGATGGACAATACCACCTCGTCCTTGAGAATCTGAATGTAAATGGGGTATTTTCCCTCGCTTTCCTCAAACCAGTCGACGCCGTAGACCTTTTTCAGGCGCTCCACCACCGCCTTTTTGACGATGCGCTGCCCGTCGGATTTGCTGAACAGCTTCGATTTAACGCTGGTGATTTTTGCCGCCGGAAAGCATCCCTTGACAGGGATCCAGTCCTCCCAGGGCAAGGCCTTGGTGCGCTCAAAAAGCTCGTCGAAGGTCTCGGCGTGGAATTCTCCCATCTTGATCAGCACCCGATCGGCGCATCTCAGCCACAGATTGGCCCGGGGGATGGCCGCCAGGTCTCCCTCAAAATAAACCCGGCCATTTTCCACCTTTTCTACGGTATAGCCGAGACGTTTTATCTCATCCTTGACCACGCTCTCGATGCCAAAGGCCGCCGTCGCAATCAGGTGTATTTTTTTCTCTGTCATGCTTTTCCCTTCATAATATGCTGTGAATTGCGTAAAGTTTATTATAGCATAAAATACTTGGGGTGGCACGGAAAATAAATGCTGTCTGCTAAACAAATTCACGCATACGCCTGCATCTCCTCAACCGCCTGAATTTTCTTGATAATGGCCTGAACAATGACCTCGATATCGCTTCCTGCGCTGTAGTCAGCGGCCGCCACAAAATTAACCCGCTCTGCCCTTTTCAGTGCATCGGCGGCATCCTTGCCCTTTCCCTGATCAAAAACTGCAATGGACTGACCGCCATTGGATTTGACAAGCTTCATGCAGGGCACATCCGTCAGACCATCTCCGATATAGATCATATTCCGGAAGGGAATGCGCCGTTCATCCTCAGGGGTAAACCGGTTCAGCGCATTTGTGCTTTCGCTGTCAATGGTCAGAACCCCCTTGTTAATCCGAAATAAAAACTGGGTTTTGGCCGTATAGTTGACGGCAAATTTAGGCCATTGAATCAATCCGTTGTAATCATACATAAATTCACAGGCGTATATTTTCTTGAAATGCTGGGCGATATCCGTTCCCTCAATAATCTCCTTGATGCCCGAAGAAACAATGTAGTGCTCGATCTGCACCCCCAGTCTTTCTCCGTA
>JAUNGS010000002.1:0-45113 GCA_030524435.1 Eubacterium sp. | reverse complement strand
GATACGGTCAAACCAGGTTTCCACCCCCTTAAAGTATTCCACCTTGGCGCCCATTTTAAGGAAGGTATCTCGGGTAACTGGCACCTTCTTTTCCCTGGCCTTTTCGACCATCTTATACATATAAGCCAGAATATTATCCATTTCCTCTGCATCGGTCATGGCGTTGACCTCGTTCCAGAAAGCTGCCGGATCCATCCCCAGCTTCGGAATAAAGGCGTATTCCTGCATGTCCTTGGTGCAGAGGGTTTTATCAAAATCGTACATCATCGCAATGATCGGTTTTTTCATCGATGCCTCCCTCTCTGAATTCAAACAATCCACTGTCAGCCACCCCTGACTTTTAGTCCAATATATCCCAATAACTTTCAAAAGGCAATGGGTTTTTTATGAGAATGCCCAGCGATTAGTGTATAAAAACGGCGCAGCCAGGGCCACCATAAGAAAAAAGCAGAGCCTAGGCCCTGCCCCTTAATTTACATCATCCGCTTAATATCTTCGATTTCCTCAGCACTCAAATCGGTAATTTCAGCAATAAAAGGAATAGGTTGATGCTTCTTTAACAGCTGCTTAACTATCTTTTGCGCATATTGCTTTTCTCCGATCCTGATGCCATCTTCTCTTCCGATTTTGATGCCTCGCTTTTCTCCATCTTCTCTTATCTGCTGCAATGCTTCACACATATTAATCCTCCCTTCATTGCTTTGACTTTCTACGTACACATTCACATCATCAGAAATATCCACGACATTTCTAATGGTGGCATAGGTCTCTCTAGATATACTACTGAAATACTGCTTATGGGCAGAAACCAGCCGCTCCAGGCTTTTCCGGTCTTTCTGATACTTGACAAAGGCAAACAATGCCATGAGGTCGTCGTAGGCCTTCAAGTTTTGGATGGCACCAACTTCAATAAGGAAAAGGGCAGAGTCTGGGCTCTGCCTGTAACTTACATATTCCGTTTGAGTTCTTCGACTTCAATCACACTTAATTTGGTTACCTCGGCTATGTATGGAATTGGATGATTATTTTTCAGCAGTTCTCTTGCTACCTTTTGAATACCCCGCTTTTCTCCGAGGGCAATCCCTCGTTTTTCTCCGCGCTCTTCACCGATCCTGATGCCATCTTCTCTTCCGATTTTGATTCCACGCTTTTCTCCGTCTTCTCTTATCTGCTGCAATGCTTCACACATATTAATCCTCCCTCCATCACTTTGATTTTCTACATACATATCGACATCAGAAATATCTACAACATTCCTGATGGTGGCGTAAATTTCTCTGGATACACTGCTGAAATACTGCTTGTGGGCAGCGATCAGCTGCTCCAGGCTTTTTCGGTCTTTCTGATACTTGACAAAGGCAAATA
Organism: Eubacterium sp.; assembly: GCA_030524435.1. GTDB lineage: Bacteria > Bacillota > Clostridia > Eubacteriales > Eubacteriaceae > Eubacterium. The sequence continues at coordinate 43,748 of JAUNGS010000002.1, read as the reverse complement.
ATGCCATGAGGTCGTCATCGTAGGCTTCTACGTCTTTGATGGCATTGACTTCGATAAGGTTCATGGGGTAGTTTCCCGCCAGATCTCTAAAAGGGCTGGCGATTCCAAACATATCCCTCAGAGCCCTGGGGCCGTCCCAGGGCTCTCTTCCGTAGTAGACCACCAGGGTGACAACCGGTATCAGCTTATCGGTTTTCGAAAACTGACTGAGCCATTCCTTCGGTGTTAAATCCCGCTGTCTGCGGTGTTCTTTGGCTATTTCTTTATACTGACCTTCATAGGTCAGGGCGTCGTATAACATAACCCTTGCGGGCATGGCATAGTGTACCTGGTGCTGATGTTCTAACCCTAAAATTACCAGTTCGATTTCATTGTTATAAAGCTTGGCTACATCCCTGCTTTTTTGAATTACTTTTTCGGACCCTGCCTTTAACGGAATAATTTCCGCCTGGGTAGTGTCCATGTCTGTGAGCTTCCTGGGATCGATAACGGGTTTGCCCTTGAAAAGTGTCTGGTTAAATAGGTCTGCAAACCGATTGTTATCTTTGAAAAATTGTTTTAATACACTGTCTTCTCTCCCCATAGGGGTGCTCCTTTCCCCTATATTATATCAATATTTTTAGGCGTTCTCAAGAAATTTTAGCGGGGATTAAGATTGGGTTAATTGCTTTGTGATAGCTTTTGATCCCAAAAAACACACCCTCCCAAATCCCAAGGACCCAGGAGGGTGCAGCTTCTATGCTGATTTAGTTTTTTAATCTACTTTCTAACCACCGCCGCAAGCTCTGCGCTAATCTTATTCATCAGGGCGTCGGTGCAGGGCACCTCCTCAAAGAGGCTGCCTTCCACGTAGGGCACCAGGCAGTAGTCGCTGTCTTCGGCTTCTCTTGTGATGAAGCCTCCGATGTCCACACCCTTCAGAGCGGGCAGCTGAGCCTTAAGGCCCCGGCGAATTTTACCGCCGCAGGCTGGGCCCAGATCCATGCCGAGGATTTTGGCCATAGCCACGATCATGCCGATGTTGGAGTAGGGCAGCGGCTTGTCCACGGCAGCGCGCACCTTCTGGAGGCGTCCCTCGGTGTTGATGAAGGTACCGCCGACCTCCGCGGCTGCCAGGGCGGGCAGCACCACGTCGGCCTGGGCTGCAGTGGCGGTCAGGTGGGTATCCTGAACCATGACGAAGTCATAGCCCGAAAGATCGATCTGGGGATCCTCGCCGAAGATCAAAAGTCCCCGGGCATCTTTGGCCGCCTGGGCGCCCTGGGTGATGCCCAGCACCTCGAGACCAAGGCTGTTGTTTTTGGCGGCAATGCGCATAACGCCGCAGCGCGGCCCCGCCGCCTTGCCCAAGAGCACGGCGATGTCCGCCGCCAGACCCGAGGCTTCTTTGGTGACGTACTTGTCTGCCATCAGGATGACGGGGTTTTTGGCCCCCAACAGGGCCTCGGCAACCACCGCCGCCTCGTCGCTGACCTCAATTTGTGCCAGAGACTGCTCTAACACGGCCAGCCCCTGACCCTCAGCCTGGCGATAGGCAAAGACGTGCTTGACAATCTCCGCCAAAAATTCTAAATCGTCATTTTCGACGATAAACTCGTCGGCGAAGCGGTCCATACCGTCCTCCACGGGATTGACGGCGTAGATGGCCGCTCCCCGTCGGGCGGCCTGGGTGAGCTTGTAGCGCAGCACCGGATTGACGCTGCGAGTGCAGCCCAGGGATAAAATCACATCTGCAGACAGCAGGGCGTTAAAATCGTGGATGCCCGTATTTTCCCCCAGCACCGCCGCTTCGCCGCGGCTGCGGTTGGCGAAGGAGAAGGTGTCCGCCCCCAGGCCAGCGGCAAACTTGGCAATGGTGGCCAGCTCCTCGGTGGTGTATCTCGGGGAGATGGCTGCCTTCAGGGCGTCTTGTCCAAAGCGGCCGGAGATGGTCTGGGCCTTTTTGGCGATGGTCACAAAGGCCTTGTACCAGTCGGCTTCCTCTAAAACACCTTCGGCATTTTTAACCAGGGGTTTGGTCAGCCGATCGCCCTGCTGAACCTGGTTGGCGCCAAATCGGCCCCTGCCGCACATAACGCCTTCGTTGGTCAGACCTTCCTCAATAGCGGGCACGGCCTTGGTGATGGTGTTGCCCATGGCTTCCACCGTGATCTGGCAGCCGGCGCCACAATAGCCGCAGGTGGTGCGGGTTTTTGTGGTGTCTGTGGGCACGCCCTTGTAGCCCCTGGGTCTTTCTCCCAGGGCGCCGGTGGGACAGACGGACACACAGGTGCCGCAGGCAATACATCCGGAATCGGCCAGCTTGCCGCCCAGAGCCGGCGCCACCACGGTGTCGAAGCCGCGGTTGACCAAGCCTAGGGCGCTGATGCCCACCACCTCGTCGCAGGCCCGCACGCAGCGGCCGCAGAGAATACACTTGTTGGGGTTGCGCTCGATGAAGGGGTGATCGTCTTCGAAGATCAGCTCCTTGTTTTCCCCGGCAAAGCGTTCCGGCTCCACAGCGTACTGGTTGGCGTAATCCACCAGGCTGCACTCGAAGTAATCGTGGCAGCCGCATTCCAGACAGCGGGCGGCTTCGGCCTTGGCCTGCTCCGGCGTGTAGCCCTTGACGATTTCCTCGAAATTGTCGCATCGTGCCTCCGGCGCCAGGTGGGCCATCACCGGGCGCTTGTATTTCTTACGGCCTTCCAGGTAGTCGGCGTCGATGTCGTCTCGGGTGACGTAATAGGGCGCGCGGTAGGCAACGCTGTCTCCCTTAAGGTACTTGTCCATAAAGCCCACGGCCTGTTTGGCCTCGCCGATGGCCTTGATGGCGATGGAGGCGCCGTCGTTGATGCAGTCCCCGCCGGCAAAAACGCCCTCTAAATTGGTGGTGAAGGTGTGGGCGTCGGCGGCCACGGTGTTCCACTTGGTCAGCTCAAGGCCGTCCATCCCTGTGGGATCGATGCCCTGGCCGATGGCCAGAATCACTGTGTCCACATCGATGAGCTCTTCTTTCCCTTCAACGGGCACCGGACGGCGGCGGCCGCTGGCGTCGGGTTCGCCCAATTCCATAATCTGCAGGCGCATCTGCTTAACCCTGCCCTCGTCATCGGCGATAATTTCTGCCGGATTGCACAAATTTTTGAAGATGACGCCTTCCTCTTGGGCTTCTTTAATTTCGTCGGCTTCGGCGGGCATTTCGGCCACGGTTCTTCTATAAATATTGTAGACCTCTTTAGCGCCCAGACGCACCGCCGTGCGGCAGGCATCCATGGCGGTGTTGCCGCCGCCCACCACGGCTACCCGGTCCCCCAGGGCAAAGGGCTCCCCGGCGGAAACCCGGCGCAGAAGGTTGATGCCCCCCACGACACCCTGGGCGTCCACGCCGTCACAGCGCAGTCCGCTGCTGGTCCAGGCCCCCAGGGCCACGTAAACCGCATCGTGTCCCCGGCGAATTTCCTCAAAGTGGATGTCTGCACCCACCCGCACATTGTTGACCAGGGTGGCGCCCATGGCTTCGATCAAGGCCACCTCCTCGTCCAGCACGGCCTTGGGCAGTCTGTACTCGGGAATGCCGTAGCGCAGCATCCCGCCCATTTTAGGCATGGCCTCGTAGATGGTGACGGCGTGGCCCAGAGTCCGCAGGAAATAGGCCGCGGTTAAGCCCGCCGGACCCCCGCCGATAATCCCCACGCTTTTGCCGGTGTCGGGGCCAATTTCGGGCATAAACATCCCGGCGTCGATGTCCAGATCTGCGGCAAAGCGCTTGAGCCACAAAATGGAGACAGGCTCGTCCACCAGGCCCCGGCGGCAGGCCTTTTCACAGGGATGGGGACAGACCCGGCCGATGGAGGCCGGCAGGGGCAGTTTCTTTTTAATGAGCTCTAAAGCTGCGGCATACTCACCGTTGGCGATAAGTCCCACGTAGCCCTGACAGTCCGTCTGACCCGGGCAGGCCAGCTGACAGGGGGCCACGCAGTCACCGATGTGCTTGGACAACAGCAGCTCTAAATTTGTCTTTCGGGACTCGATGACCCGCTTGGATTTCGTCGTGATCTCCATACCCTCGGCGATGGGGGTGGCGCAGGCCTTCACCAGCTTGGGGTTGCCGGCCACCTCCACGACACAGAGGCCGCAGGAGCCGTAGATTTCTGTTCGTTCGTCGTAGCAGAGGGTGGGAATGTCCACACCGTGGTCCCGGGCCGCCTCTAAAATGGTCTGGCCGGCGACGCCCGTCACCTCTCTGCCGTCAATATTGATTCTCAGTTTCTTCATCTCAAAGCTCCTTCCTAGTCCACGATAACCGCATCAAATTTACAATTGTCGGCACACTTGCCGCACTTGATACATTTTGCAGGATCGATGGTGTGGAGCTTCTTCGGCGCACCGTCGATGGCCTCCACGGGACAATTTCTTGCACAGCGGGTACAGCCCACGCATTTTTCTGCGTCGATGCTGTAGGTAACTAAAGACTTACAGCTGTGGGCGGTACATTTTTTCTTGTAGATATGATCCTCGTACTCGTTTCTGAAATAGCGCAGGGTGGTTAAAACCGGATTGGGCGCCGTTTGGCCCAGGCCGCAGAGGGAGCCCTCTTTGACCTTTTCGCAGAGCTCCTCCAAAAGCTCGATGTCGCCGTCTCGGCCCTCGCCCTCGGTGATGCGCGTCAGAATTTCCAGCATCCGCATGGTGCCAATGCGGCAGTAGTTGCACTTGCCGCAGGATTCCTTGCGGGTGAAATCTAAGAAGAAGCGGGCCATGTCCACCATACAGGTAGTTTCGTCCATGACCACCATCCCGCCGGAGCCCATGATTGCGCCGGTTTTTGTGATGGAGGGGTAGTCGATGACCGTGTCGGCCAGATCGGCGGGCACACAGCCACCGGAGGGACCGCCCATCTGAACCGCCTTAAAGGCCTTGCCGTCCTTGATGCCGCCGCCGATGTCGTAGATGACCTCCTTTAAGGTCAGACCCATGGGGATTTCCACCAAACCGCCCTTGGCGATCTTGCCCGTTAAGGCAAAGACCTTGGTGCCCTTGGAGTTTTCGTTGCCCAGGGCACCGTAGGCCTCGCCGGAATTTCTGAAGATCCAGGGCACGTTGGCGTAGGTTTCTACATTGTTGATATTGGTGGGCTTGGCCCAGTAGCCCTTTTGGGCCGGGAAGGGGGGCTTGAGTCTGGGCATGCCGCGCTCGCCCTCTAGGGAAGCGATGAGGGCCGTCTCTTCACCACAGACAAAGGCGCCGGCCCCGGCCTTGATACGCAGGTCAAAGGAGAAATCGCTGCCGAAGATGTGCTCGCCCAGATAGCCCTTGTCTCTGGCCTGGCCGATGGCCTTTTCCAGGCGCAAAATGGCCAGGGGATACTCGGCTCTGACGTAGACGATGCCCTGGCGGGCGCCGATGGCCTTGGCGGCGATGATCATGCCTTCGATGAGGGCGTGGGGATCGCTCTCTAACACCGAGCGGTCCATAAAGGCCCCGGGGTCGCCTTCGTCGGCGTTGCACACCAGGTATTTTTCATTGCCCGGCGCTTTCTTGGCCTCGTTCCACTTAAACCAGGTGGGGAATCCTGCGCCGCCGCGGCCTGCAAGGCCTGCCACCTTGACGGTGTCGATGATTTCTTCTGGCGACAGTTCAGTGACCACCTGTCTGGCGGAGGTGTAGCCCTGAACCCTTTCGTAGTCCTCGATGCTCTCGGGGTCGATTTTCCCGCAGTTCTGAAGCACCACTCGGGTTTGTCTGTCCAGCATTTTCTGATTTTCATCGGACATGGCGAGCTCTGAAACCGCCTGATTCCCCACAAGATGTTCCTGGACAATCTTATCCACCGCAGCCTCGTCCACCTGCACATAGGTGGTCTTGACGCCCTGTTCGTCGATGACGTCGACGATGGGCTCCAAAAAGCAGGCGCCGATGCAGCCCGTCTTTTCCAAAGAAAAATCCAGATTCTTTTCTGCTTTGGCCTTTAAAAAAGCGGCCTCCGCCTTGGCGGCCCCGGCGGCGATGCCGCAGCTGCCCTGGCCTATGATTACACGATACGCACCCATTACTCTGCCTCCTTTGCCCGAAGCTCATCCAAAATAGCGACGACCTTGTCCTTGGTCAGCTGCCCGTAGGTCTCGCCGTTGATCATCATCACCGGCGACAGGGAGCAGCAGCCCAGACAGGCCACATTTTCCAGGGTGAAAAGACCGTCCTCGGTGGTCTCACCCTCGGCGATGCCCAAATGCTCCACAATGGCCTCTTCGATCATCTTGGAGCCATTGACGTGACAGGCGGTGCCCTGGCAAAGCATGATTAAATTTTTGCCCACGGGATTTAGTCTGAACTGGGCATAGAAGGTGGCTACGCCGTAGATCTTGGCCACGGGAATAGCCGTGGCCCTGGAAATGTGCAGCATCAGCTCCGGCGAAAGATAACCGTAAAGCTCCTGGGCCTTCTGCAAAATGGTGATGAGGCTTCCGGGCACATCGGCGTAGGCATCCAGCACCGGGGCCAATTCCTCGAATAAGGGGGTATCGCTGCAACCGCAGTCGCAGCCATGGGTGTGTTCACAACTCATAATTACTCCTTCTTTGCCTGAATGCTTCAGGCTTCTTCAATCTACAAATAAAAATAATATAAAAGCATCTCAGCAGCGGTTCTGGCTGGGCGTCTCTTTCCCAGCCCTTCCGGGCAGCAGGGTCATGACGATGCCCCCCAGGATCACCGCAAAACCGATGATGGTGTAGAGACTCGGGGCCTCTCCCAGAAAGAAAAACACCAAAATCGGATTTAAAATGGGCTCCAACAGCGAGAGAATCGAGGCCTCAAAGGCCGACACCGCCACCACGCCCTTCCTGAAAAGCACGTAGGAGATGCCGATCTGAAAGACTCCCAGAAAGACGAGAAAGCCCCAGCCCAGCGGGGTAACCTGGGCAAAGGAAATCTGGCTGCCCATCAAAAGCACAATGACGAGAGCCATGGAGATATTTAAAATCCCCACCACGGTGACGTCGCTCATGGGAAATTGCTGTTCCAAAAAATACTGCTCCGCCGCATAGGAAATACCGGCGGACAGGGCCAAAAGGTTACCGATCATCTTTGTGGCATCGCCGGAGGCGTTGGCCGGGTCAAAGAGGATCACGAGAATCCCCGCCAAAATCACGAGCCGGGGCGCACATTCCCCCAGCACAATTTTTTTCTTGCCCGTGATGATATAGCCCAGATACAGCCACAGAGGCGCCGTACACTGCAAAATGATGGCGTTGGCCGCCGTGGTCATCTTGGTGGCGGTGACAAAGGCGAAGGTCAGGTACACGTAGGAGATAACCAGCCCCACCAAATGTCTGCTGAAGCGAATTTTCTTCCACTGCATAAAGGGACAAAAGACCAGGGCCGCAAAAAACGCCCGGGCCAATGCGACCGTCATAGCGCTTGCCTGGACGCTTTTGATGAGGAGGCCGCCCGTGCTCATAAGGACGGCCGCCGCAGCGATAAACAAAATACCTTTTTTCTTTTCCATCGGGCGCCTCTAAATCTTTTTGTGGCCGCGCTGAAGCCCTGTGTCCCCGGAGCGCACAAACTCCAGGATGCCATAGGGCTCAATCATGTTGAAGAAGGCGTCCACCTTGTCCCTGGTGCCGGTGATCTCAAGCACCAGACTCTCCCTGGACACGTCCACCACCTTGGCTCTGAAGAGGTTGGAGATCTCCACAATGTTGGAGCGGGTTTCGTCGTTGGCCTTGACCTTGATGAACACCAGCTCTCTGCGGATGGACTCTCCAGACTTGAGCTCGATGACCTTGATGACGTCGATGAGCTTGTTAAGCTGCTTCTTGATCTGCTCCACAATCTCCTCGTCGCCGGTGACGGTGATGGTGATTCTGGACACCTGGGCATCCTCGGTGGTGCCGACGGTGAGGCTGTCGATGTTGTAACCCCGCCTGGCAAAGAGGCCGGCGATGCGGCTCAGAACCCCAAAATTATTTTCTACCAAAAGGGATAAGCAATGATTTTCCATGGCGCCCTCCTAAATTTTGATGAAGTCTTCGTGAACGCGGCACTCGATGAGGGTCGGGCCGTCAATGGCAATGGCTTGGCGGATGGCCTCTCTGGCTTCCTCGTTGTTCTCCGCTCTGAAGCCTTTGATGTTGTAGGCCTCGGCCAGCTTCATGAAGTCGATGCGGAAGTTGATGTCCGTGCCGCTGTAATGATTTTTGCCATAATTGTCGTGCTGGAGCTGACGCACCATCCCCAGCTTGTGGTTGTTGATTAAAATCAAATTGATGTTCAGGCCGTGCTCCGCCATGACCGCCAGCTCGCCCACGGCCATCTGAAAGCTGCCGTCGCCGCAGACCGCAAAGATCTGCTTGGGATTTTTTCTGGTGGCAAAGGCCACGCCCTGGGCTGCCGGGATGCTGTAACCCATGGTGCCCAGACCGCCGGAGGTAAAATAGCGTCTGTCCTTTAAAACCTTAAAGTACAGGGCCGACCAGAACTGATTGAGCCCGACATCGGCCACCAGGGTGGCGTTGTCGTCGGCAATCCCCGAGAGATCTCTGAACAAGAGCTTGGGATTGACGTAGGGCAGCCGGCTCTCGTATTTGATGGGATGGCTGGCCTTTAACGCCGCAATTTCTGCAAGCCATCCCGACAAATCGCAGTCCAGCTCCTTGGCGATGAGGTCCGTGAGGACTGTCTTGGCATCGCCAACGATGGGAATATTGGTGGCGTTGATGTTCTTGCCGATTTCCGCCGGGTCAATATCGATGTGGATCAGCTCCATATCGCTGATCATGTCCGTGAGGTTGTTGGTTCCCCGGTCGGACATTCTGACACCGATGCTGATGCAGAGATCCGCCGCCTTCATGATTGCGTTGGCGTAGTCGTAGCCGTGGCTGCCCACCACGCCGCAGTACAGCGGATGATCCTCGGGGAAACAGCCGATGCCCATGAGGGTGGTGATCACCGGAATATTGTGCTTTTCGGCGAAGGTCTTTAAAACCTCCTGGGCACCGCTTAAGCGGACGCCGCCGCCGGCGTAGATAATGGGCCGCTTGGCCGCCTTAATCTTTCTGACGGCCCGGCTGATCTGACCGGCGTGGCCGGCGTAGGTGGGCTTATAGCCCCGGATGCTGACGTGATCACAATGGGGCACCGACTTGAGGTTTTCTATCTGGACATCCCTGGGGATATCGATGAGCACCGGCCCTGGACGGCCTGTGGAGGCAATGTGAAAGGCCTCCTTAAAAATTTTCGGGATATCCTTGGCCTGCTGCACCAGGTAGGAATGCTTGGTGAAGGGCGCCGTGGCCCCGGTGATATCCGCCTCCTGGAAGGCGTCGGTGCCGATGAGCTCCCGGTTGACCTGGCCGGTGATGGCCACCATCGGAATAGAATCCATGTAAGCCGTGGCAATGCCGGTGACCAGGTTGGTGGCCCCGGGACCCGAGGTGGCCATACAGACCCCCACCTTTCCCGACTCCCTGGCATAGCCGCTGGCATAGTGGGGCGCCGCCTGCTCGTTGCGCACCAAAATGTGTTCGATGGGAGATTCTCTCAAAGCTTCATAAAAGGGCAGCAGCGCGCCGCCGGGATAGCCAAAGATCATCTCCACCCCTTCCTTTTCTAAACATTTTAAAATCAATTTTGCCGCTAACAATACATCTCACTCCTCCCGTCGTTTCTTCGGATAAATTCAAATCAATGCTATCTGTAAATCAACAGCTTCCCTAAAATCGGCGTCTTGACGGTAATGGCCTTTTTAGGGCACATCTCCTGACAGCAATAGCATCGAATACATTTGTGATAATCGTAGTGGGGGTAACGTCCCCGGCCGGTTGTTTTCCAGCTTAAAGCCTTGTCCTCCAAAGGACAGCTGGCAATGCAGACACCGCACTGGATACAGCGCTCCTGGATGACCACCGGCTTGCGGGTGATGAGGCCCCTGATTTTGGACAGCTGTCCCAGCCTGCCGATGGCCCCGCCTTCGCTCTTTACAGCGAAGCGCTCCACGTTGAAGCTGCGGTTGACCTTAGACTCAAAATCGTCACCGACAATCTCAATGTTATCCCAGTCACTTTCCCCCAGTCCCATCTCGGCTCCGGCGGTAATCAGGGGAACGTAGTCGGGATTTAAATCCACCAGATGGGCAAAGACCGTATCCAGGGCCACTGGATCCTCGGACATAAGCAAAACCTTCATGGGGATGGGCGTCCCCGAGGCCGGGCCGTTGCCCTCCATGGCCACGATGCCGTCCATGATATAGAGCCTAGGAGCCAGCATTTTGTTGAGGTCCACCAGCATTCTGGAAAACTGATGGACGTCGGGATACCTGGCGTGGCTGGCACCCTTGTTGAAGCCATAGACACAGCCCAGCTGATTTTTGATGGCCCCGGTGATTCTGGTGAGGCCGTGGGTTTTCATTTTTGAAACGCTGATGATGGCGTCGGTGTCCAAAACCCCCTGGGCAATTTCAAAGCTCTTGGTGGCCTCCCCCTGGGGAAAGGCCACGGACTGACCCCTGGAGAACTCCAGAAGCTTTGCACCCCAGGCCTCGGCCGCCGCCTGGATGCCGGATTCCTCCGCCACCTTCTCGGGGCTGCCGATCCCCGGGGAATCGCCGTAGTACAGCCTGTCGCAGCCCGCCTCCTTCAAGAGCCTGAGCACCCCAGACACCACCGCTGGGTGGGTGGTCACAGCGCTGGCGGCCTTCTTACCCCTGAGCATGTTGGGCTTCACCAGAATTTTTTCTTCGGGGCGTACAAATTTTTCCATGCCCCCCAGGAGCTGGACACCCCGTTTTAATGCCTCGTAAACCGCCTGCTTGTCGTAAGAATCGCAGGCGATCAGCGCAACTCTTGCCATAGGCTACCTCCCCTGTCCGTCGATGCGCACGATGCCCTTGGAGGTTTGACGGATCTTTTTCTGCTTCATGAGCTTGCCCAAAGCTCTTTTAAAGGCGCTTTTGCTCATCTTAAATTCCTTGGCAATAACGCCGGGGCTGGTGTTGTCGTTGTAGGGCAGGCTGCCGCCGTTTTTAACCAGACGGTCCCAGATAATTTTGGCGTCGGTTGGAATTTCTTTGTAGGCCTTTTTGTTCGGACTGAGCATCAGCTTGCCGTCCCGTCTGACCTCGGCCACCCGGGCTCTGATTTTGTCCCCGCAGTGGAAATCGTCGGTGAGCTCGTTTTTGGGAATGAGACCGTGAAATTGGTTGTCCACAGCCACAAAGGCGCCCATTTCAGGGTTGATCTGGTAGAGGTAGCCCTCCACCCAGTCGCCGCTTTTGTAGGGCGATTTCGACTTGAGCAGGGAATACACCTTCATGGTGGCACAGAGGCGATTGCTCTTGTCAATGTAGAGGTTCACCAGGTAGCTGCGGCCCTGGTGTACCCTTAAGGTCTGCTCGTGGTAGGGCAGCAGCAGGTCCTTCTCTAATCCCCAGTCCAAAAAGGCCCCCACCTTGGTGATGTCCACCACCTTAAGGGGGGCAAATTCCCCCAGGGTGATCTTGGGCTTTCTGGTGGTGGCGATGAGCCTGTCCCTGGAATCGCGGTAAACAAAGACCTCCAGGGTATCCCCCTCCCCTTTATCCTTGGGCAGCTCCTTCATGGGCAATAGCACGCTCTCCATTTTTTCGCCGGTGTGCACCGCATCGGCGGCCACCAGGTAAGGCCCCACCGAGGTGATCCGGTCAATCTTCAGCGTCTGTACTTTTCCTATTTCTATCACGATTTCTCCTATCTTTCTTCCTTATGTATACATTTTCCCGTATTTTTAAAAAATAGGACTGAACCAGTCCTATTTTAAATGCGGTGTAAAATTGTCTATCCCTTTAGTTCCTTGCGGTTGGCTTCGATTTTGTCGTTCAGCTCCTTGAGCTGAACCTGCAGGTTGTAAAGAATTTTATCCGAGTAATGCTGGGTTCCGATGCGGATTTCCTTGGCGACGTTCTGAGCGTTCTGCATGATCTGCTCCGCCTGGGCTGTGGCCGTTCTGGTAATCTCGTTGGTGTCGATCATTTCCTTGAGCTTCTTTTCGGCCTCGCCCCGGATGCGCTCGGCATCGGATTCTGCCTGGACGAGAATCTTTTTCTTTTCTTTGACAATCTCTCTGGCCTCGGAGAGCTCCTTAGGCAGCTCTCCCCGAATCTCATCGATGATCTCCATGATTTCCTCGGGGCTGACCAGGGCCTTCGAGGAAAATGGCAGCGTGTTGCCCTTTTCCACCAGTTCTTCTAATTCAGTTAGCAGCTCTAAAACCTTCATTTTGCTCTATCCTTCCCATATTTTATCCGCAGTGCCTCGGCGACCTGCGGCGGTACAAAATCGGATACCTCGCCACCAAATGCCATAAGCTCCCTGACAACGCTGGCGCTCAGGTAGCTGTGGGTATTGTCAGCCATCAGAAACATGGTCTCCACCTCCGGGCACAGATGCCTGTTGACCCGTTCCATGGAAAGCTCAAATTCAAAATCCTGACTGTTCCTGAGACCCTTGATGAGGACCCGGTAGTTATTTTTCTGCATATAGTCGATCAAAAGACCGGAAAAGCATTCAATCGTCACGTTGGGCAGGTGCGCCACGCTCTCTTTAAGCAGCGCCGCCCTTTCCTCCTCAGAAAAGATATACTTCTTTTTGTAGTTGACCATGACGCAGACCACGACCTTATCAAAAAGAGCGGCGGCCCGCTCGATAATGTCGAGATGTCCAAAGGTCACCGGATCAAAGCTTCCGGGATATACTGCACATTTCATAGGGCATCCTTCCATTCGTAGAAGCTGACGATGGTGCTTCCGTACTTTTTTTCTTTGGTTTTCTCAAGTAAATTTATTTCTAATGGCATTATAACAGATTTTTCATGTTCCATCATTATAATTCCGCCAGAATTTAAGATTTTTTTATCAGAAATTTTTTTAAGGAGCTCCGTGGCCTCAGCGCCGTCCTTGTAGGGCGGATCCATAAAAATAATATCGCAGACCACACCCTCTTTTTCCATAAGCCCTAGCCCCGCCTCGGCGGAGCAGCAGGTCACCCGGGCCCGATTCTCAAAGCCCGCCAGCCTGAGGTTTTTCTTAATCACGCCGATGCTGTCCTTTGAAAGATCAAAAAAATAGGCCTGGGGGACGCCGCGGCTTAAGGCCTCGATGCCCATGGCGCCGCTGCCGCCAAAAAGATCTAGAAAATTTTGGGCCTCTGGCAGTCTGAGCTGAATGCTGTTGAACACCGCCCCCTTGACCTTGTCGGTGGTGGGCCTGATCCAGTCGCCCTTGATGGCCGACAGCTTCAGCCCTCTTTTTTCTCCTGCGATGACGCGCATAGTCTTCCCCCTAATTCATTGAAATTTCACTGAGCGATTTATAAAACTCACCCAGAAGCTGCTGACGGTAGGTCACAAGCTGGGCCTCTCCGGAGTCGAAAAGCTCTGCGGCCAGCTTTTTCGTCTCGGCGATGAGATCAAAATCCTCGTAGGGATTTAGGGCTTTAAACTCCGGAAAGCCGTGCTGCCTGGCGCCAAAATAATCGCCGGGGCCCCGGAGCCTGTAGTCCTCGTCGGCAATTTTCCGGCCATTGTGATTGTTGACGATGACCTTCATCCGCTCGATGGTCGTCTCGCCCCGGGCGTTAGAGACCAGAAAGCAATAGGACTGGTGCTGTCCACGGCCCACCCGGCCCCTGAGCTGATGGAGCTGGGACAGGCCAAAGCGGTCGGCACTTAAAATGGTGATCACCGAGACGTTGGGCACGTCGATACCCACCTCGATGATGCTGGTGGCCACCAGCAAATCCAGGTTGTGGGCGTTAAAAGCTTCGATGATCTGCTGCTTCTCCTCAGAAGGAAGCTTGCCGTGGAGATAGGCCACCCGGAATTGCTTTCCCAGGGCCCCCTTTACCTCCTGATAGACCTCCTGGATGGAGCGCACCTCGCTCATTTCCTCTGAAGGCTCGATAAAGGGACAGATCACAAAGGCCTGGCGGCCCGCCGCCATCTCCTTGGCGGTGAAGTCCAGAATTTTATCCAGGTACTTCTCCCCGTAAAAATAGGTTTTGATTTTCTTTCTGCCCCGGGGCAGCTCGTCGATGTAGGAGACGTCCAAATCGCCGTAGAAAATCAGGGCCAGGGTTCGGGGAATCGGGGTGGCGCTCATGACCAGGGTGTGGGGCAGCTCGCCCTTGCGCTCCAGCCGGCCCCGCTGCTTGACCCCAAAACGGTGCTGCTCGTCGGTGATGACCATGCCTAAATTATAATAGTCCACGCCGTCCTGAATCAAGGCGTGGGTGCCGATGACGACCTGGGCATCGCCGGATTTGATGGCCCCCAGGGTTGTGGCCTTCTCCTTGGCTTTAAGGCTGCCCGTCAAAAGGGCCACCTGGATGCCATAGGGTGCGAGGAATCGGCTGAAGTTTTCTGCATGCTGGGCCGCCAGAATTTCCGTGGGGGCCATGTAGGCGCTCTGGTAGCCATTCATGGCCAGAAGGAAGGCGCAGGCCACGGCCACGATGGTTTTGCCGGAGCCCACGTCCCCTTGGACCAGACGGTTCATCACCCTTCTGTCCTTGAGATCCGCCACAATGTCCGCCAGCACCGACCGCTGACCCTCGGTCAGCTCGAAGGGCAGTCCCGAGATAAAGCGCTCTAAAATTCCCGTATCGTCGATGATTACCTCGGAGAGGCCTGCCACATTCCGGTTGTTTAGAATCCCCAGGTTGATGCCCAGGGCCTCCTCAAACTTGATTCTGCGCTTGCCCCGGTCCACGTCCGCCTCGGTTTCAGGACAATGAATCAGAGTCAGGGCTTCTTTCATATCCGGCAGATCGTAGGTCTTAAGATACCTTTGGGGCATGGCGTCTTCGATGTCTCCCGCCTCGGATACCGCCCGGGCGATGGTTTTTTTTAGGGTTTCCGGCGGCATTCCCTCTATTTTGCCGTAAACCGGCGTAAGAACAAAGAAATCCGCCAGCCTGTCCTCGGGGGCAAACTGGGGATTGTACATCTGCCTGCGGCCGTTTTTTACCGCTATTTTGCCGTAAAAATAATAGGTCTCGCCGGGGACAAAGGCCCCCTTGAGGTAGGGCTGGTTAAACCACAGCATTTCCCCCCGAACCCTTTTGCCATCGTCGCGGATTTCCTCCACTGGCAGCACAAAAAGCGCCATATTCCGGCGAATCCTGCGGAAGGTGCCGGCCTTAAGGCAGACGGCGGCCACCGTGACCGCCGTCTCTGTGGAGCTCTCCAGGGAGCCCATAATTTTCCGATTTAAATATTTTTTTGGGTAAAAGGACAGCAGATCCCCCAGGGTGCTAAGCCCCTTCTCCTGAAAGGCCTTAGCCCGTTTGGGACCGATGCCCCGAAGCTTCTGGATGGGATCTGTCAAAGCCATGGCGCCTCCTCTACTCTACGGATACGATGTAGTAGTACAAGGGCTGGGCCCCCTCGTTGACCTCGATGTCACATTCGTCGAAGACCTCCTCCAGATCCCCGGCCATGGCCTCGGCATCCTCCTCGGTGATGTCGGCGCCGTAGTAGATGGAGATCAGCTCACTGTCTTCGTCTACCATTTTTTCAAGGAGCTCCTTGGCCACGGTGCCGACGTCGTCGCCCTTGACGACGATCTCGCCGCCGTAGAGGCCGATGATATCGTCCTTGGCGATTTTTAAGCCGTTGATCTTGGTATCTCTGACGGCAAAGGTGATCTCACCGGTTTTAACGGTGGTGATAGCCTCCTTCATGGCCGCGTCGTTGGCCTCCCAGTCCTGGTCCGCCTCAAAGGCCAGCATGGCTGTGACGCACTGGGGAATAGTTTTGGTGGGAATGACGTGGATGTTCTCCTCGGAGATGGCCTGGGCCTGGTTGGCCGCCATGATGATGTTGCCGTTGTTGGGGAACAGGAAGATGTGCTCCGCGTTGATGCGCTTGATTTCATCCAGGAAATCCTGGGTGCTGGGGTTCATTGTCTGGCCGCCGGAGATGACTCTGTCGACGCCCAAATCCTCGAAGATCCGGGTTAAGCCCTCGCCGGGGGATACCGCCACAAAGCCGTAGGGCTTCTTTTCCTCGGGAGCTGCTTCCGCCTCGGCACCCTCCTCGGGGGCTCCCAGCATTTCCCGCATGTTGTCCACCTTCATTCGGGTTAAGGGACCGCAGCTTAAGCCCTTCTCAAAGGCCTTGCCCGGGTGGTCGGTGTGGACGTGAACCTTGATGATATCGTCGTCCTTGATGACCAGCACACAGTCGCCGATGGTATTTAAATATTCTCTGAGCTCATTTTCGTCGGCGTCGGCGGCATCCTTGACGATGAATTCCGTACAATAGCCAAAGGTGATGTCCTCGGGACGCATACCGGAGTCGTCCACAAAGCGCTCTCTGTCGCTTAGGTTTAATTCCACCTCCTGGGCCAGCTCCTCGTTGGTCAACGCCTTGTAGGCGCCCTCCAGGATAAAGATCAGCCCCTGTCCGCCGGAATCCACAACGCCGGCTTCCTTGAGCACCGGCAGCATTTCCGGCGTTCTTCTGAGGGCATCTCTGCCCTGATCCAAAATAGCCGCCGCATAATCCTCTAAATTGTCAAAATCCGTCAGATGGGCCATGGCGTATTCCGCCATCTCTCTGGCCACGGTGAGGATGGTGCCCTCGGTGGGCTTCATCACCGCCTTGTAGGCAGCGTCCGCCGCAGCGCGCACTGCTCTGCCCAAGCCCTCGGCATCCAGAACCTCCTTGTCCTTACAACCCTCGGCCAGCCCTCTGAGGAGCTGAGACAGAATGACCCCGGAATTACCTCGGGCGCCGATTAAAGCGCCGGAGGAGGCTGTCTTGGCCACGCTGTACAGAGACACTGCGCTGATTTTCTGAAGCTCACCCACGGAGTTTGCAAAGGTTAAGGACATATTTGTCCCGGTGTCGCCGTCGGGCACAGGGAAAACGTTGAGCTCATCCACCGTTTTTTTGTTGAGCTCAAGGTTCTTCGCGCCGTATTCAAACATTTTTCTCAGTAACTGACCGTCAATTGTTTGTGTTTTCATCCACAGCCCTCCAGATTAGACCCGCACGCTGACGACGTTGACGCTGACGCGCTTAACCTTTAAGGAGGTCTGGCTTTCAACGCTGTACTTGACCGCAGAGATAATGTTTTCCGCCACGACGGAAATCTTGATGGCCTGCTCTACGATGACGTAGAGATCGATGATGAGCTTGCCGTCCTCGTCGATTTTGACGCCGACGCCCTTGTTGGCCTGTTCGCCGGAAAGGATCTCGATGAGACCGTCTCTGCCGCGCTGATGGGCCATGCCCACGAGACCGTAGCATCCCATGGCTGCGTTGCCTGCGATATCTGCCACCGCTTTGCGGGAGATGTCGATGAATCCCAGTTCGTTTTCTATTTTCATGGTAAAGACTCCTTTACATTTTCTTTCTAATTTTTCTTTCCAATTTCAATACGTCTATTTTACATAATTTTTCTGCTAAAGTCAAAATTCTTATTGCATTATTTTGATTTCCTGTGGTATAATAACTTCTGCTTTATGAAACTAGATTAAATTAAGGGAGGTTGAGCCATGGCTAAGGAATGCTTCGTTTGTAAGAAGAGCGTTGTCGCGGGCAACAATGTCACTCACTCTAATAAACATAACAAAAGAGTATGGAAACCGAATTTACAAAAAGTTAAGGTTGTAGTTGACGGTACCCCGCAGAGAGTCAATGTTTGCACCAGATGCTTACGTTCCGGCAAGGTTGAAAGAGCCTAATGCTGTTTCACCCGCCTAATGTCCAGTGAATAATCTCATTATTCGCCGGGCATTATTTTTTTGCTTTTACAAAGGGTCCTGGATGCGCTGCGGCGGCGCATCCAGGACCCCCTTTCTTTTTTCTAAGCCATTTTTCGTATAATATCCACCAAAAGCACGCCGGAGGCCACGGAGATTTCCGCCGTCTCAGCCACCGTCACGTTGCTGACGCCGTAGCCCGCCAGAATGTGGGCCATTCTGCCGTCGGTGACTGGGTACTCAAAGCCCTTCAGGGTGATGCCCTCGGCCCTGTCGGTAAAGGCCAGCACCGACACCGTCGTGCCCACGACCTCCCTTAAAACACAGTGGTCATCCACCAGAAAAACCTCGTTGACAGGATCCACAATTCTTCCCTTAACCCCTGCCGAAAGCAGTCTGTTCAGCAGAAAAAGGTTGGAATAGCTGTGGTCGATGCGGCTGCCGGTGGCGCCGCAGAGGTTGTTTTCGTCCACACCCTGGGCAAGGCACCAGGTCACCGCCAGCTCCGTGTCCGTCTCATCTTTGTGGGTATCGTGCCTTTCCAGGGGCACCCCCAGCGCCTGGTATTTTTCCAAAACCGCCCGGGGCACCGAATCCATATCCCCAAGGAGAACTTTCGGCACGACGCCGAGTTTCTCTAAAAAAGCGGCGCCGCCGTCGGCGGCGGCCACCACCGCCTCGGAGTAATTTGCCAGCAATTTCTCATAAAAGGCCGCCTCGCCATAGCTGCCGCCTGTAAAAATAATACCTGTCATCAATAAACGCTCCGTTTGTTCTTTAATTCATGCAGCAGATGGATATAATGCTCGTAGCGCAGCGCAGCCACCGTCCCGGCGGCCACCTGGGCCTTGACGGCGCACTGGGGTTCCGAGTCGTGGAGGCAGGTGTTGAACTTACAGCCCCCCTGCTCAAATTCCGGAAAATAGTAGTGGAGCGCCTCGGCGGTGATCTCCTCGTCCAGCTTCAGAGAAGAAAACCCCGGGGTGTCCAAAAGAAAGCCGCCGGCCCGCAGGGGCAGCAGCTCTACATGCCGGGTGGTGTGGCGGCCGCGGTTCAGCTTCTGACTGAGGGCGCCGGTCTCCATGGCCCCCTGGATACAGAGGCGATTGGCCAGGGTGGACTTGCCCACCCCCGAAGGGCCCGCCAAAAAAGCCGTTTTATGGGCGATACAGGCCTCGATTTCGTCGATGCCCACATCGCTGTCGGTGGTGATTGTAATCAGCTTGTAGGGCGTTTTCGCGTAAATAGCGGTGATGCGCTCCAAGGCCTCGTCCTCAGCCAAATCCTTCTTGGTTAAAACAATGACCGGCGTCACCTCCTTGAGCTCCGAGGCGATGAGCAGCTTGTCCAAAAGCAGCAAATCCGGCTCGGGGTTCGTCGCCGCAAAGACGATGAGGGCCACGTCCACGTTGGCCACCGGCGGTCTGACGAAGGTGTTTTTCCGGGGCAGAATTTTTTCCAGGGCAAAGCCGCCCTTCTCCTCGGTGATCTCCACCAAGTCCCCCACCATGGGCTTGATTTTCTGGTGTCTTAGGGCCCCCCGGGCCCGACACTCCAATAAAGAAGTGGAACCGTCGGGCTCTACGTAGTAGAACCCTCCGATTCCTCTGATGATTTTTCCCTTCAATTGTCTCATGGATACGTCCTAATCGTTCTGATTTCCTTGGTCTTCACCGCCGTCTGTATCCGGTGACGTCGTTGTGCTCGGCGTCGTGCTCGGTGCTGCCGTCGGGGTGGGCGTCGGCGTCGGCTTGCCGGCGCTGACCACGATGTCCACCGTGCTGCCGCGGTCCGTCTCGGTGCCCTCTCTTAAGGACTGTTCGATGACGGTGCCCTCGGCGTAGAAGTTATTTTCCGAACGGGTAACGTTGCCCACCGACAGGCCGTAGCTTTCAAGACGGGTCTTGGCATCGGCCTCGCTGAGGCCCACCAGCCCCGGTACGGTTACCGTATCCCGGCCGGCGCTGACCCAGAGGGTAACCTTGGTCCCCTCGGCCACGCTGACCCCTACCTTGGGATCCACGGCGTAAACCAGATTTGGATCGTAGTCGTTGTTGTACTCTCTGTTGATCTCACCGACCACCAGCTTGGCACTTTCCAGCGCAGCTACGGCTTCGCTTTCCTTCATACCGGTGACATCGGGAATTGTCACATTCTCAACCCCCTTGCTCACCGTAACCCGCACGACGCGGCCGGCCTTGGATTCTGTGCCCTTGGCCGGATTCTGGCTGACGATCTTTCCAGATTCCACCTCGGCGCTGTAGACTTCCTTTTCAACCTCCAGGGTCATGCCCAGGCTCTGGACCTCCTGGGTGGCCTCGTCCACGGTTTTGTTCGCCAAATCCGGCACCAGCACCGTCTTGACAAAGAGGGTGTTGGCGGCGACGATGCCTAAAATCAGGGCCGCGATGACGCCGATCACCGAGGCGATGATGATTTTCTTTTTCCGCCGCTGCTTACTGCTTTTTACAGCGGGCGCATCATCCTCGTACTCCCCGTCGTCCTCGTCGTCGTAGTCCTCGTCGTCCCGGACGGGCTCGATGGTAAACAGGCCGTCGTTGCCGATGATCTGGGTTTCATCCCGGCGGGCCGCAGCGTTGTCGCCGACAATGGCCGTGGCATCCACCATGATCTTTTCCAGGTCGGAGATGAGCTCATCCATGTTCTGATAGCGGTCATCGGGCTTCTTGTGGGTCAGCTTGATGACGATATCGTTGACGCTCTCGGGAATCTCCGGCATCAGCTCCTTGGGGGGAACGATTTCGTCCTGGATATGCTTGATGGCGATGGTCACCGTGTTCTCTTCGTCGAAGGGCAGCTGGCCCGTTAAAAGCTCGTAGTACATGATGCCCAGGGAATAGAGGTCTGAGCGCTCATCCACGAAGCCGCCCCTGGCCTGCTCCGGTGAGATGTAGTGTACCGAGCCCATGGTCTGATTGGTCATGGTCACCGTGGAGCTGGTGATGGCCCGGGCGATGCCGAAGTCGGCCACCTTGGGCACCAGATCCCTGGTTAACAGGATGTTGTGGGGTTTGATGTCCCGGTGAATAATCTTGTGCTCGTGGGCGCATTTTAGAGCATTGGCCACGTCGATGACAAAGCGGGTGGCTTCCTTATACTCCAGGTGCCCCTTCTTGTTGAGATATTGCTTCAGGGTAATGCCGTCGACGTATTCCATGATGATATAGTAGATGTCATCCTCGACCCCCACGTCGTATACCGATACGATATTGGGGTGGGACAGTCCTGCCGCCGCCTGGGATTCACGGTCGAACTTCTTGATAAACTGCTCGTTCTCCGTGTATTCCTCCCGCAGCACCTTGACGGCCACAAAGCGATTGAGCTTCAGATCCTTGGCCTTGTAGACGTAGGCCATGCCGCCGCGGCCGATGAGCTCGATGATTTCATAGCGATTGTTTAAAACCTTATTGATCATTGGCCATCACCTCTTCCTTCGGATTAAAAAGTATCACTGTAATATTGTCACTGCCGCCGTTGTGATTGGCCAAATTGACAAGTTCCTTGGTGGCCTCCTCCAGGGAGGTGTTCAAAACGATCTCCTGGATGGTCTCCTCGGGAACCATGTTGTACAGGCCGTCGGAGCAGATGAGCACCACGTCCTCCGCCGACACCTGGTACTCGTAGAGATCGATTTGGACGATGTCATCAGTGCCCAGAGCCCGGGTGATGACGTTCTTCTGGGGATGGACACTGGCCTCCTTGGAGGTAATCTTCCCCTCGTCCACCAGCACCTGCACCAGGGAGTGGTCCTTGGTCAGCTGCTCGATGCGCCCGGCGTTGATCCTGTAGGCGCGGCTGTCCCCGACGTGGATGACCCCCAGACGGCTGCCGTCTAAAATACACATGGTCAGGGTTGTGGCCATGCCCATACAGGTGTCGTCGCTTTTGCTTTTGGCCATGATCTGGGCGTTGATGGCGTTGACAAAGCTGTCCATCTCGCTGTAATCAAAATAATTTTCAACATCCGATAAGTTCTCTTTAATGTAGTCCACCGCCATCTGACTGGCGATTTCGCCGGAGCGATGGCCGCCCAGGCCGTCGGCCACAGCAAAGACGTAGTACTTCTTGCCGCCGTTCTCGATGGCCGCCGCCAGGTAGGCATCCTGATTGACTCTTCGTTTAACGCCAATATTTGACGAATACGCGCATTTCATTCTATCGTTCCTCGTTTTCTTTATGCTTAAGCCGCAGTTGTCCGCAGGCTGCGTCTATATTATCCCCAATTTTCCTTCTAATTGTACAAGTTAAGCCCCGCTTTTTCAACTCATCGCTAAAAAAGTTTACATTTTGGCTCCCCTTGTAAACACTCTCGGTGACGGGGTTCAGCCCTATGAGATTGATGTGGCAGGGAACCCCCTTAAACAGGGCTGTCAGTTCGTTTATATCCTCAGGACGGTCGTTGAAGCCGTCGATGAGAGCGTACTCAAAGGTGATTCTCCGCTTCGTTTTTGTAAAATAATTGTTACAAACCTTAATCAACGCATTAAGGGAATATTTTTTCGCAATGGGCATTAATATCTCCCGGCGATCCTGGAAGGGGGCGTGGAGGGAGATGGCCAGATTGATTTGAAGGTCGAGATCCGCCAGGGCCTCGATTTGAGGCACCAGACCGCAGGTAGACAGGGTGATTTTCCGCTGACCGATGCCCAGGCCCTCGTTGGCCAGGCCGATGAATTTCACGACGTTGTCAAAATTATCCAAAGGCTCGCCGATGCCCATGATGACCACGTTGGCTACCCTGACGCCGGCGTCCTGCTCCACCAGAAAAATCTGATCCAGGATCTCCCCGGCACTTAAATCTCTGACCTTGCCGCCTCGGGTGGAGGCGCAGAAGGCGCAGCCCATACTGCAGCCCACCTGGCTGGACACACAGAGGGAGTGACCGTGATGGTAGGACATGAGCACCGTCTCGATGCAGCTGCCGTCGGCCAGGGCGATGAGGTATTTTCTGGTGTGATCCACCGGATCCTCCTGACATTTGACGATGGTGCCGTGGCCCAGGACAAAGTTTTCTGCAAGCTTTTCCCTGAGGCTTTTGGAAAGATTCGTCATCTCTGCAAAGTCCGTGGCCTTTTTACTGTAGAGCCACTCGAAGAGCTGTTTGCCGCGGTAGGCCGGCTCCCCCAGGGCTTTCATGATCTGGGCGCACTCCTGGGCAGTGCTTCCAAAAATATTTTCCATGCTTTCTCCATTCGAAACCGCCCAGAGGGCGGCCATAAACAAAAAATCGGCAAAATGCCCGAGGTTCCAAAGGGTTTCCTGAGGTCATTCGTCGACAATAAAATTCTACAACGATTCATTATATCAAAAAAAGCGGAGGATGACAAATCCTCCACTGTGATATCGGGTATTTTACCCTTTTCGTCCTTAATTTAAAGGGCTCAGACCTCTTTTTTCAAAGCGCAGATAAAAAAGCCGTCGGCATTGTCCTTTAAAGGACTGGTGTACAGGGCGTCCTTATCCTTCAAATCGCTGACACAGACCATCTCGGGATGCCTGTCCAAAAACTTGCGGATCTGCCCCTCGTTTTCGTCGCCGTTGATGGTGCAGGTGCTGTAGACCAGCCTGCCCCCGGGCTTGAGATAAGCCGCCGCGTTGTCCAGAAGCTTGGCCTGGATGGCACACAGCGCCCGCCTGGCCTTTTTGTCCATGCCGTAGCGGATCTCTGGCTTTCGGCGGACGATGCCCAGCCCAGAGCAGGGGGCGTCCAGCAAAATGGCGTCGTAGGCCTGCTGATCCTCGGGCCTGAAAACCGTGCCGTCGGCCTTCTGGGTCTCGATGATTTTAACCCCCAGCCTGGCCGCCGTCTCGTCAATCAGAGTAAGACGGCTGTCCGTGACGTCCCGGGCCACAATCTGTCCGCAATTCTCCATGAGCTGTGCCAGATGGGTGGTCTTGCCGCCGGGGGCCGCGCAGAGATCCAGCACCCGCTCCCCGGCCTTTGGCGCGAGCAGACTGGCCGCCGCCATGGCCGCCTGATCCTGGATGGTGAAATAGCCCTGGGCGAAAAGGGGCGATTTCTGGATTTTTCCCTCGAAGACCCCCACCTGCTCCAGGTGGAGGGCGTCGGGATCCAAGGTTCCCGGCACCGCCTTAATCCCCAGGGCCTCAAGGGCCTCCATCAGCTTTTCCCGGCTGATTTTTAAGGTGTTGACCCGAATGGTAAAGGGGGGCTTGTCGTTGATTTTGGGAATGATGGCCTCGGCCTTTTCCTGGCCGTAGGCCTCGTAGTATTTGTGAACGATCCATACCGGCAGGGAATATCGCACCGACAGGGCCTCCTTCTCGTTGGCGAAGGCCCCGGCGTCAAAGGCCGCAAGGGCCTCCCTATCCCTCAACAGGCTTCTGAGGACGCCGTTGACGAAGCCCCGGGCCCGCTTGGGGGCCGAGGCCACCGCCTCGTTGACCACGGCGTAATCCGGCACCTTGTCCAGGAACCTGAGCTGATACACCGCAGCCCGCAGGGTCATCAGCACCTCGGCGTCCAGCTGGGCAAACTCTCTTTTGACGTATTTCCCCAGAAGATAGTCCAGGTAATAGAGGTTTTGGATCGTCCCGTAGACGATATTGAGATAGAGCCCTCGATCCTCCGGTGCAAGGCCGCCCTCAGACAGCACCCGCCGGGTTTCTAAATTAGAGTAGGCCCCTTCGTCTAAAATGCGTGACAGCGTCTTAGCCGCCTGTGCTCTGGCCTTCATCCTAATTCCTGTTCCGAAGCAAAAGCAGGCGGACGAGGTTTAAGAAGGCCATTAAAGCGCTGGCCACGTAGGTTAAAGCCGCTGCCCTTAAAACTCTTTTAACGCCCACCTCTTCGCTGGGAGAAATGAGCTGGTACTGGGTCAGGGCCGCCACCGCCCGGCGGCTGGCGTTGAATTCCACCGGCAGGGTGATGATGTAAAACACCAGGGAGACGCAGAACAGCAGGATCCCCAGATCCATGAGCCAGTTGCCCAAAACCGAGCTGGCACCGAAGAGCAGGCCGATGAAAAACAGGGGCCAAGCCATGTTCGAGGCGATATTGCAGACCGGAACGATGGCGTTTCTGAATCTTAAGGGCCAATAGCCCTCCTTGTCCTGGATGGCATGACCCGTCTCGTGGGCCGCAATGCCCACGGCGGCGACGCTTCTGCCGCCGCCGACACCGCCGGAAAGGCGCATGACCTTGCCCCTAGGATCGTAGTGGTCCGTGAGCTCCCCGGCAATGCCCTCGATGTGTACATTGCCCAGACCGTTGACATCCAACAGCCGCCTTGCGGCCTCGGCGCCGCTCATGCCATTTTTCGTGGCCACCCGGCTGTAGGTTTTATAGGCGCTGCTGACCTGGGCCTGGGCGATGCCCGCGATGATGATCCCAGGAATCAGCAAAATAAAAGTCCAATCCCAAAAAAACATTTGTTTTCCTCCAAATTTGTAAAGAGAGCGCCAATTGATTGACGCCCTGCCTTAAATATATTGTATCGAATTATAGCTGATGATTCTAAAACAAAGCTTAACCCAGAACAGCCCCCACCTCCAGGGTGTTTCCCCTGAAGTAGTCTCTGGCCGCCATGCGCTTTTTCCCGGGCATCTGCAGCTCGCCGATTTCCAGGGCGCCATCGCCGGTTTTCACCACGAGCCCCCGCTTAATATCCGCGGCCAAAATCGTTCCCGGCGCTTCACCACCCCCACAGCTCACAGCCTTGGGCTTAAAGAGCTTGATGGTCTCGCCGTCCTTTTTCGCCGTGGCCCCCGGAAAGGGATCGGTGCCGTTGATCCGTCTTAAAATACGGTGGGAGGGCTGGTGCCAGTCCACCGCCCCGGTGGTCTTGTCCACCTTATCGGCGTAGGTGGCCTGGGCCTCGTCCTGCTTTTCAGAAATCGCCGTCCCGGAGGCCAGGGCCTCCAGGGTCGTTAAAAGCAGCGCTGCCCCCGCCTCGGCCAGGGCGTCGTGGAGCTCGCCTACGGTGGTCTCGTCGGTGATGGGCACCTCCACCTTGGACAGCATATCTCCGGTGTCCATGCCCACATCCATCTTCATGATGGTGACCCCGGACACGGTCTCGCCGTCGATGATGGCGTGGTGCACCGGCGCCGCCCCCCTGTATTTGGGCAGCAGGGAGCCGTGGATGTTGACAGAGCCCAGCCGGGGCATAAAGAGAATCTCCTGGGATAAAAGCTGACCGTAGGCCGCCACCACAAAGACGTCGGCATCAATTTGCCTGAGGGTCTCTGCCATCTCCGGCGTTTTGATTTTTTCCGGCTGCAGCACCGGAATCCCCAGCTCCAGGGCCTTGGCCTTCATCGGCAGGTACTTAATTTTTTTGCCCCGCTGGTTGGGGCGGTCGGGCTGGGCCACCACCGCAGCCACCTCGTGACCTGCTTCGACCAGCCTGACCAGTGCGGGAACCGCAAAATCCGTGGTTCCCATCACGACGATTTTCAGCTTTTTCATGAAATCACCCGATCTAAAAACACAATGCCGTTGAGGTGATCTACCTCGTGGCAGATGGCCCTGGCCAGAAGACCGTGGCCCTCCAGGGAATAGCGTTTGCCGTCCATGTCGGTGTACTCGACCACCGCCTTTTCCGGGCGCTCAACCTTGCCGGAGCGGTCGGGAAAGCTCAGGCAAGCCTCCTCCTCGATGATAGAACCGGAGGTTTCCACAATCTCCGGATTGATCAGGGTGATGGGGCCGTCGCCGATATCGATGACCACAATCTTTTTCAGCACACCGACCTGGGGCGCCGCCAAACCGACCCCCTCCGCCGCGTACATGGTATCCAGCATGTCCTGCTGCAGCTCGACGATTCTGTCGTTGATTTCCGTGATTTCCCGGGTCTGCTTTCTTAAAATCGGATCGTCGTCAATTCTCATTTTTCTGATTGCCATAATTTTCAACTCCTTTACAATGTTTTGGGCGGGTCAATTTCGATGGACACCTTGGAGGCCAGAGCCTCGATGGCACCCCCTGCAATGACCCTGTCTATCATTTCATAAAAGGCCGTCAGATCACCGGCCTTGACCATGATTTTCCAGCGGGTCTGACCCGTCTTGCGGATCACCCCGGATAAAAAGGGCTCGAAAAACTGCAGCTCCCCAGAGGTTCCCGCCGCCTCAAGCAGCGCCTCGTAGAGCCTTTGGGCCTCGGCCGCCGCCACCTCGGCCCTCTCGTGAAACAAACCGAGCAGCACCAGATGCTTGGCCGGCGGGTAGCCCAAAAGCCTGCGGTAATCCAGCTCTCCCCGATAAAAGGCCTGGGCGTCGCCTTTGATTAGGGCCTGAACCACGGCGTTTTCGGGATCGTAGGTCTGGATAATGCCCTGCCCCTGGATCCTTCTAAAAAATTTGCCGTAGAGCTGCCAGGTCTCCTCCGAGGAGCGGTAATCGCCGTGGTTGAGATCGCTGTCCATCAAAAGGGCAGCCCCCAAAGACACCCTCCCCAGCCGGGGAAATTTCACCAGCATCCGAGTGCCCAGGACAATGTCCACCCGCTCCTCGTCGAGGATGCGCTGCACCTCCTGGAAGGTCTCGTAGCTGTTTTGAATTAAGGCGCCGTCGATCTTCAGAATTTTCGCCTCGGGGTAGCGCTTTTTCAGTACCGCCCATACCTGATCGATGCCCAGTCCCAGGGCCTTCATCTTGGGCTGACCGCAGTCGGGGCACAGCTTGGTTTCCGGCCGGGTATACCCGCAGTAATGGCATCTGAGGACACCGTTGTAGGGCCGCAGGGCCACCTGACAGGCAGGGCATTTCTCCACGTGGCCGCAGCTTCTGCAAAAGACGTAGGCGGCGTAGCCCAGCTTATTGAGCAGCAGAGCCGTGCGCTCGCCCTTTGCCAGACAGTCCTCCAGCGCCGTCCTGAGCTTACGGCTGATAAAATCGAAATTGCCGGATTTCATCTCCCGCTGAAGATCCGCCACCATAGGCGGCGCCTTAAACAGCGGCGCAGGAGGCGCTCCGACAAGGGACCAGCGCCCCTGGTCTGCGGCGTACATCGCCGCCACCGAGGGCAGCTCATCCCCAAAAATCAGCCGGGCGCCGGTGAGGGCTGCGTATTTTTCCGCCACCACCGTGGTGCTGTACTTGGGCATCGCCGCCTCGGCGTAATAGGAGGCGTCCTGCTCCGCCTCCACCAAAATAAGTCCCAGCTTGTCAAAGGGCAAAAACAGGGCCGCCCGGGAGCCGATGACCACCCGGACCTCGCCGCGCTGTACCCGGCGAAAAACGCCGTAGCGCTCTTTTTTATTCTGTCTGCCGTGACAGACCGCCACCAGACTGCCAAAGTGTCTGAAAAACGCTGCCTCAAGCTCCAGGCTCAGGCTGATTTCCGGGAAAAGCAGCACCGCCGACTTGCCCGCCGCCAGCACCTCTGCAATGGCCTCCAGATAAAAATCCAGCCGGCGCTGCATTTCGCCCTCGGCCACCAGCACCGGCCTGCTGCCTGCTGTCTGCCGATAGGCCTTATAAAGAGCGCCGCCCTTTTGAGGCGGCGCCGCATTTCGGGAAGCCCCCTGGGGGACTTCGCCGTCACAATGTTCTCTGAAATAGCCTTCGATAACCCCCCTGGACTCCAGACCCCGGAGGGTGGCACTGACGTCTCCGCCGATGGCCAAGAGCTCCCGGCGGCTGCAGTCTCCCTGGCTGAGCCTTGCCACCACCTTTTTCTGCAGGCTGCCCCGCAGCGCCTCCCGCCGTTTTAGGCGGTAGGCCTTCTCGATGAAGGCATAGGCCTCAAAGACGGTTTTGCCGTCGGCCGGCCGCCTTTTTTTCTCGACCCGCACTGGGCTCACAAAGGCGCCCAGGGCCTCGTAAAACAGGGAGCAGTAGTGCCGCTTCATAAAAAGGCAGAGCTCAATCTGGGCTGGGGTCAGCACGGGGCGATCGTCGATGACCTCCTCCACCGGCCTGATGGCCTCGGGAAAGTCTGTGGTCTCCTTGAGGCGAACCACAAAGCCCTCCAGCTGCCGCTTCCCCTTGCCAAAGCCGACGACCACCCGGACGCCGGGCAAAAGCTTTGGCGCCAGATGCTCGGGAATCAGATAATCGTAGGGATGGTCGATCCGCTTATTGGTCTGATTCAGGTAAATCTCGGCAATGCTCACGACAGGCCTATGCTTCTTCGGCCATTTCCGCAATGGTAGGCGCTGCGCTTTCCTCGTCCTCCGGGAAAACGTCCTCCTGGGGCGCTGCTGCCTCCTCGGAAGCGTTTAAGGCCGGATTTTCCGGACGCACCAGACCCTCGGCAATCTCCGCCGTGGCGATGGACACCGGGTTGTCGATGGTAATCTTGACCAGGGGCTCGTCGCCGTCGATGATTTCTCTGGCGCGCTTGGCCGTGGCCAGCACCAGCTCGTATTTGTTGTTGGCCTTGGCGATCAGATCGTTGAGGGCCGGATAGCGCATGCCCTTGCTGGTGTAGGTTTCTGTAATATTCGGTTTCATCTTTTACCTCCCTAAAATGGTATCTAATCTCTGTTTGGAACGTTCTGTCTTAATGTGCTCGGCGGTGATGATGGCCATCACCTCCGCAGCGGCGGTCTCCTTAACCTCGTTGACCACCATGTAGTCGTAATCCACCGCCCGAAGCATCTCATTCCGGGCACAGCCCATGCGCAGCTCCAGCTGCTCGGGGCTCTCGGTGCCCCGGAGCTCGATGCGCTTTCTCAGCTCTTCCAAGGACGGCGGCGCGATGAAGATAAAAATACCTTCCCCGCCGTTGGCCCTGACCTGGTCGGCGCCCTGGATATCGATCTCCAATATAACATCATACCCCTGATCTCTAAGATTTTCAACATATTCTTTTGGGGTTCCGTAATAATTTTCGTAAACCGTGGCGTGCTCCAGGTACTGACCCTGGCCGATGCGCGCCTCAAATTCCTCCTTGGTCACAAAGAAGTAGTTCACGCCGTGAACCTCCTTCTCCCGGGGCTTTCTGGTGGTCTCCGAAACGGAAAACTTAAGCCCGGGACATTTTTCCTTGAGGATGCCGCAGACCGTACCCTTGCCCGTTCCCGAGGGACCGGAAATGACGATTAAAAGACCTCGCCTTGCCTTGCTTTTATCCATAGCTTCTCCTTCTCTGTGCTCGCAGCGGGCAGCCCCAGAGGGGCGCTGCCCTACTCGATATTCTGTATCTGCTCTCTGATTTTTTCGATTTCGCCCTTGACGTCCACCACCAGATTGGCGATGGCGATGTCGTTGGCCTTGGAGCCGATGGTGTTGATCTCCCGGTTCATCTCCTGGACCAGGAAATCCAGCTTTCTGCCCACGGGCTCTCCAGTCTCCTGAAGCATGTCCTCCATGCGCGCCGTATGGCTTTTCAGACGGGTGAGCTCCTCGTCGATGGTCAGCTTGTCGGCCATGACGGCGACCTCCGTCAGAAGGCGCTTCTCGTCGACCTCCGGCGATCCGACAAGCTCCTCGATGCGCTGTCTAAGGGCCTGCTGGTGCTTTTTCAAGGCCTCGGGGCTCTGGGCCTCAATGGCCGCCACTGCCGTCTCGATGACCGCACAGCGCCCCTGGACGTCGGTCTTCAGGGCCTCGCCCTCCCTGAGCCTGCTGTCGTCAATCTGGGCCAGCACCGCCTTAAGGACGGGCTCTACCCGCTGCCACAGGGCCTCGGCGTCGGCGGTTTCCTCCTCCACCACGACCACGTCGGGGAATTTGGCCACCAGGCCCAGATCGATGTCGTCGCGGATCATGGAGTCTAGGGACTTGATCTCATTGAGCACCTCAAGGTACTCCCTGGCCAGATCCTTGTTGAGCACCACCCGCCTGTTTTGGGCGCCCAGCTCGCCGTACTTCACGAAGATCTCAATGCGTCCCCGGGCGATGGTCTCGCTGATGGTTTTCCTGAAATTTTCCTCCAGGGCGCTTAAGGGCCGGGGAAGCTTCATGGCAAAATCCCGG
Organism: Eubacterium sp.; assembly: GCA_030524435.1. Lineage (GTDB taxonomy): Bacteria > Bacillota > Clostridia > Eubacteriales > Eubacteriaceae > Eubacterium. Next base: position 13,113 of record JAUNGS010000002.1, on the reverse strand, counting down.
AACCGATGGTTTACCGTTTTGATCTCGATGGACAGCTCCATCTCCGCATCCCGGTAGTCCTGCCGTCCAAAGCCTGTCATACTTTTCATGCTGCACCTCTTTCAGCTAAAGGCTGTACGTGCCTTCAAAAACAATTTGAGCCGGGCCGGTCATAAAAATATGCCGCCCCTCGATTTCGATGGTGAGGACACCCCCGGACAGCCGGGCCTCAACCCTGGCATCCACCAGCCCCAGGCGGTTGAGCACCGCCGCGCAGGCACAGGTTCCCGTGCCGCAGGCCAGGGTTCTGCCTACCCCCCGCTCCCAGGTATCCATGCGGATATGGCCCCGGTCTAAAACCTGGGCAAAGCTGATATTGCATTTGTTGGGGAACATGGTGTCGCACTCCAGCCTGGCCCCCAGGTCCTCGATGGGACAGCGCTCAAAATTCTCTGTCACCAGGGCCATGTGGGGATTGCCCATGGAGGCACAGCCGTAAGTGTAGGTCTCGCCCTGGTATTTAAGGGTCTCCCCCAAAACCTCGGCCTTCTCCGACACCACCGGCACCGAGGCCGCGGCAAAGCTCACCTCGCCCATATCGACTTTGAGCTCGGATTCCTCGGCGCCGTTTTTCACAACGGTGACGCCGATGGTCCCCGCCCGGGTTTCCACCGCAAAGGGGGCATCCCCCGGCACAATGCCGTGATCCGCCGCGTATTTGCCCAGGCAGCGCACCCCGTTGCCGCACATCTCGGCCACGGAGCCGTCCTGGTTGTAGTAATTCATGCGCACATCGCAGTCCTCGGAGGGCTCAACCAAAATCAGACCATCGCCGCCGACACCGAAATGCCGGTCACAGATGGCCGCGATCTCATCAGGGCTGAGGGCGATGGACATGTCCATATTGTCGATGACGACAAAATCGTTGCCAGCACCGTTCATCTTTGTAAATCTCATACTTCCTGACTTTCTACAGATTTATTGATATGTATGTTTCATTTCTGTTACTATATGATATCCAAAAAACTTTCAAAACACAACAGAAAATGCTAGAATTAATAGAAAAGATTGAAAATCAACGAGAAAGGAATTTACACCATGGCTTTTGACGGCATCACCACCTATCACCTCATCGCAGAACTGAGGAAAGTCCTCATCGGCGGCCGCATTCGGAAGATTTACCAGCCCGAGGCCGACGAGGTTCGCATGACCATCAACAAGGACAGGGAAAATTACAACCTGCTGCTCTCGGCCAACGCCAACAATCCCCGGGTCTACCTCACCGAAAAGCCCAAGGATAACCCCAGCACACCGCCGAGCTTCTGCATGGTTTTAAGAAAGCATATATTAAACGGCAGCATTGTGGACATCACCCAGCACGAAACCGACCGGGTCGTCGAGATCTCAATTTCCGGCAAAAACGAGTTCAACGACGTGGTCATCAAAAAGCTCATCGTGGAGATCATGGGGAGAAACAGCAATATTATTTTGACCAGCGACCGCCCGGAGCTCTCCGCTGAGGCCGCCGAGGAGGACGTCATCCTCGACGCCCTAAAGAAGGTGGGCAGCGGCTCCAACCGCTACCGCCAGATTCTGCCCGGCAGGGCCTACGTCTATCCCCCGGAAAGCGGCAGACAGAATGTCTTTACCCTCACCGAAGAAGACTTTTACCGCCTGACCGAGGCCAAGGCGGAAACCGTCTGCGAGCGCTTCTGGGTTCAGGACTTCCTGGGCATCAGTCCCATTTTAGCCCGGGAGATCGCCTTCAGGGCCGGGGTTAGCGGCGAGGTCAAGCTTAAAGAATTCTCGAAGAAGCAGCTGGGCTACCTCTGGGAGGCCTTTGCCCAGATCAGAGCGGCCATCGCCGCCGGTCCCCACCCCGCCATCTATTACTTCCGGCGGGAAATCCTGGACTTTTCCACCGTGGATCTCCACAGCATGACCGACAGCCAGGCCGAGACCTACCCCACGGTGTCGGCCATGCTGGAGGCCTTCTACTACATCAAGGACAAGAAGCTGCGCTTCAAGGCCAAGAGCGCCAACCTGAGACATCAGCTGGACACCCTTCTCAAGAAAAACTACAAGAAGCTTCAAAACCTCCACGACGACATGGCCCGCTCTAAGAAAAACGAGAAAAACAAATACTACGGCGATCTCATCACCGCCAATATCTACCTGATCTCCAAGGGCATGGAGGAAATCGAGCTGGTGGACTACAACGACCCCGAGATGAAAACCGTCAAGGTCAAGCTCAAGGTCAACGAGACCCCCGCCCAGAACGCCCAGCGTTTCTATAAAAAATACAACAAGGGCAAGCGGGCCCAGCTCCAGCTGGCGGAGCAGATTGCCATGACCGAGGAGCAGATCTACTACTTAGAAAGCCTGGTCAACGGTCTGGAGCAGTCCACTGAGCTCACGGAGCTCGACGAAATCCGCCACGAGTACACCCATTCGGAATTTTATAAAAAGGGCCGGGGTGCCAAGGATTTCAAGCAGAAGCTCACCGCCTCCAAGCCCCTGCACTACATCTCCTCCGAGGGCTTCGACATCTACGTGGGCAAGAACAATTACCAGAACGACTATATCTCCACCAAGCTGGGAGTCGACGAGGACTGCTGGCTCCACGTCAAAGATATCCCCGGCTCCCACGTGCTCATCGTCGCCGACGGCCGCTTCATCACCGAGGCCACGGTGCTGGAGGGGGGCATGCTGGCCGCCTACTACAGCAAGGCCAAAAATTCCGAGAATGTCCCTGTGGACTACGTGGAATTCAAATACCTGAAAAAGCCCAAGAAATCCAAGCCCGGCATGGTCGTCTTCACCAACCAGAACACCATGTACGTCACCCCGGACAAGGAGAAGCTTGCCGAGCTTAAGCTGATCTCCGAGGATTAACCAAAAAAGCGATGTATCCCAGGCGAAGGATTTTCTGCCAGAATTTCGACAGAAAAAGCCTTCCTCAGATACACCGCTTTTTTAATTGTGTGTTAATCCCTGTCCTAACCCCAGGCATCTCGCCCTCTGCCCTTAAAGCTCGGTCAGGCCGTCTAAAATCTGTTCCAGATAGGCCGGCAGGGGCGCCGTAAATTCCAGATATTCCCCGGTTCTGGGATGGACAAAGCCCAGGGTTTGGGCGTGGAGGCATTGTCCCTGGGTTTTAAAGGGATTTTTTTTATCTCCCCTGTACAAAAGATCTCCGGCCAGGGGATGGCCGATGGCGTTCATGTGGACGCGAATCTGGTGGGTTCGCCCCGTCTCCAGCCTAAAGCGCATCAGGGTATAGCCCTGGGCGTAACGGTTTAAAACCTCAAAGTGGGTGATGGCCTCCTTGGAATTCTCCTTGACCACCGCCATCCGCACCCTGTCCTTGGGATGGCGGCCAATGGGCATGTCCACCGTCCCCCGGTTGGCCTCGACGATGCCCTTGACCAGTCCCACGTACTGTCTGGTGATGCTGTGGGCCTTGAGCTGCTCCGTCAGGCTCCGGTGGGCCGCATCGTTTTTCGCCACCATCAAAAGGCCGGTGGTGTCCTTGTCGATGCGGTGGATAATGCCGGGCCGATACACCCCGTTGATGGCCGAGAGGTCCTTGGTATGGTGCATCAGGGCGTTGACCAGGGTCCCCGAGGGCGTCCCCGGCGCCGGGTGGACCACCATGCCCTTGGGCTTGTTGACCACCAGCACATCCTCATCTTCGTACACGATATCCAGGGGGATGTTCTCGGCCTCGATGGTGCTCTCCTTGGGCTCGGGCACCTCCACCTCAATGCACTCCCCGGCCTTGACCTTATAGCTGGCTTTTTTGACGCTGCCGTCCACCGTGACCCTGCCCTCCTGGATCAGCGTTTTGAGATGTCCCCGGGATAACCCGGGAAATTTTTCTGCGCAGAAGGCGTCGAGACGCATACCGCCCTGATCTGCAGTCATCCGTTCTTTTTCCATTGTCTAAACTCCTATACGTAGCGGTCCACAACCAACCGCAGCTTTCCTTTTTTTGTCTGACCTCCCAAGGAAACCACCCGGGCCTTACCCTTGCCCCTGAGGGCGATGACATCCCCGGATTTCACCCGAAAATCGTTTTTTTCAACCTCTTCGTAATTGACCCGCACCCGCCGCTGACGGATGTAGGTCAGGCTGTCCTGCCGGGAAAAGCCCCAAATCTTGTTGATGATGCCATCTAAACGGTCCGAGGCCGCCACCAGCTCCAGCCGTTTAAACTTGAGGGCGTAGCCTTTAATCTCCGACACCGGATAGAACTCCGGCTTTATGCTTCTTCCCTTGACCCTGGTGAAATTCATGGCCATGAAGTCCCTCAGGCGCTCCACAAAAATCACCTGAACCTCGCCGTCGTCCACATTGATATCTCCGATACACTCCCGGGTGATGCCCATGCCCATGAGTTCCCCGAGGATATTGCGGTGCTCCAGGGGAAAATCCGCCTGAAAGCGCAGGGCCAGCATGGGCCATTCCAGGCTGTCGGCCTCGACGTATTCGGGGTAGATGCACAGCATCTTCCTGCCAGCCTCGGCCATGCCGCCGAAAAAGGCGAAGGGCTCCCCGCTGCGCTGAAGCTGCCGGGTCATCTTCGCCTGCATGGCCTCATCGTAAAAATCAAAAAACTGGGGCGCATAATTTTTTTCGCAGGCATCCTCCAGCCTGGCCAATAAAAAACTGTCCTTTTTATCCACGGCAATCTCCTTTGACACATAAAAAACCGCCTGGACAAGCAGACGGTTTGGTTTTTAGAAAATAAGCATCACAATCCAGCGGTACAGCGGAAAGATCACAATCTGAATCAACAGAACCACGACGATGGGTGAAAAATCTAGGGGACCCCAGATTGCAAAGCGCCGAAAGGGCGCCAGCAAAGGCTCTGTTAAACCGCGAATGATCTTCACAAAGGGATTGGATGGATTGAGCTGAAACCAGCTCAAAACAATGTTGATCAAAATTAAGAAGGTGACCAGCTCAAAAAAGTAGCTGCCCGCGGTGATCAATGTTGCTGCGGTATCCGTCATTGTTAGTTTTCGTCATCCCAGTTTAAGATGGGCATAACGTCCTCAGCCTCTTCCTTTTCCATGGAGGTGGAAACTGAAACCTCCCGGGGAGCAAGAATAAACACGTTTTCCGCAATCTTATTGATGGAGCCGTCTAAGGCGAAAACCGCACCGTTGAGGAAATCGAAGATCTTACGGCCGTCTTCGTATTCCGTATTCTTCAGATTGACAACAACAGTTTTATCAGCCTTGATCTTCTTGACAATACCCGGTGCATCCTCAAAGCGTTCAGGATCGAGAACTAATACCTCGGGGCCGTCGAGACCCATGCTGGCAGCCGCCTGTCTTCTAGGGGCCTTTTTAGGCTTAGACGCAGAGAAGCCTGTGCTGCGAACCGGTTCTTCTTCTGCAGCTTCTTCGACCTCGTCGTCGTAATATTCATCATCGTAGTACTGATCGTCGTCATCCATTTCCATTCCAAATACTTTGATGATCTTGTCTTTAAATTTTTCGTTTGCCATGTTCCTTCTCCTACTGGTAAAATATTTTCCTTCCGATTCTCACCATGGTCGCCCCTTCTTCTATGGCTATGGGGTAATCGTCCGTCATTCCCATGGACAGAGTCGTAAATTCAATGTTTCTACCATGGTACTTTGTTTTTATTGTATCATATAATTCTTTTAATTGCTTAAAAATTTTACGAATTTTATCAGAATTTTTTGTCATCGGTCCAATGCACATGAGACCCTTGACGCGAACCCAGGATAAGGTCTGAACCAAATCCATGACCTCGGCGTAGTCCTCGGCGTAAAATCCAGATTTACTGTCCTCCTTGGCCAGGTTAAACTGGAGGAGCACATCGGTGATCACGCCCTTTTTCTGACTCTCCTTCTCAATGGTCTTAAGGAGCTCCAGGGAGTGTACCGAATGGATTAAAAAGACCTTGCCCACAAGGTATTTGACCTTGTTTCTCTGGAGATGACCGATGAAATGCCACCGGATATCACCCTTGATTCTCTCCATTTTGCCCATGAGATCCTGGACCTTGTTTTCTCCGAGATCCAAAACCCCGGCGTCCACAACGGCCTGGGTCTCGGTGTCGTCGTGATATTTCGTCACCGCAATCAGCGTGACGTCCTCGGGAATTTCAGCTCTGAGGCTGTCGACATTTTTTTGTACGTAGGCCAGCATAAAATCACTTCTTTCTCTAATGTTATGGATAAACCTTGATGGTTGTCTGGGAGGACAGGGCCTCATTTTTTTCGGAGTCCGTCTTCAGGATGGCCATGCCGTCCTCGTACTTGTAGACATCCACCGGCAGAAGATCTTCAAAATAACCCTTTTCCAGGGTTTTGACGTAGGTCTCGCCGTCCTGCTTGACAATGCTGCTCTGGGGAACCTTATAGCACTCGAAGCGCTCGGTGTAAATATCCGTGTTGATCATGATCTGATCGGCAAAGACACTGACGTAGTCCTTAATCATCAGGATGATGATTTTATTGTCGCCGTCCTCCTTGACGTCCACCAGGTAGCCGCTGTAGGTGTTGTCGCCATCTTTGAAGGACAGCTCCTGGTAGTAGCCCAGCTGATCCACCCGCTTCACCAGAAAATTATAGTACTCTGTATTCTTGGAGTCGTCGGCAACGCCGATGTACTCCTCCTTGTTGGCAAGAGCCAGCTCTTCCCCCTCGATGACCATGTCCTTGTCCACGGAAAAGGCCGCAAAGATGTGATCGTTGTTGATGATCTTCAGGGCCGCGGTGTCCTGGGTATCGATTTTACTGGCGGTTTTTAAAAACTCCGTGTTGATATAGGGCAGCGCCGACTCGCTGACCACCTTCTCCATGGCGTTGAGGGTGGCGTAGACATAGCCCGTGCCCATCATCCCAAGACTGCTCAGGGTGATATCCCTGGGCTGACCGTCGTTTAAGGCCGCGTACTGACTTTTGATCTGATTGAGCTCCTCCTGGGTTTTTCCCATGAACTGCACGGAATCCACCAGAAACTCCTTGCGCTTGCGGTTGGAGGCCTCAAATTGGGTGGTTATCTTGGCCATGCCTGCGTAGTTTTCGCTGATCTCACTGATCACCGCGGACCAGTCTGAAAAATAATTGCCTCCGATGATTTCATCGATGGTTTCTGTCTGATAATTTAAAAAATCCTGATCGACGACCTTTGCGCTGGTGGTTAAAACCTTGTAGCCGTTGGTCTTGTCCCCCTCGGGAAGCGTTAAGTCCGAGGCCTGGAAATCCTTGAGCTCGATGTAGTCGATGTCCTTAAAAAAGAAAAAATTCGTTTTGTAGGCGTTGGTGTACTCGCTCTTTTCAACCAGGTACCGCTGGTTGTTGCGGTAGACACCGGCGACAATAAAAACTGCGATTAGGATAAAGATAACACCGGCGATCAGCTTCCGCTTCCGGTTGATCTGCCGCCGCCATTCCCGTGATGCCTGACTCATGCTTTCACCAAAATCCTTTATATACAAAACAAGCTGCCCACAGGCAGCTTGTTTACAATCCCCGAAGGGAAACGATTCAAAATAATGGTCTGAGTGAGAGGATTCGAACCTCCGGCCTCGTGAACCCCATTCACGCGCGCTACCAAACTGTGCTACACCCAGACGACGAATGTAATTATATATCCTTTTTAGAAAAATTTCAAGGGGTTTTTGAAAATTTTTTAAATTTTTTAAAACTTTTTTCAATCCCCTTGAACTTCAGGGCCTAGGCCTTGACAATTTCCGTGATCACCGGCTCGTATTTTCTGTGAAAGAGCCCCCGTTTGTCGGCGGCTTTAATGCCCAGATAGGCCGCTGCGATGGCCGCAATGCCTGCAAAAAAGGGCACCAGCACCGTATCCAGGGCAAACTGCAGGGCCGCCAGGTATCCCAGGCCGCAGCCCAAAAGAAAGGCCAAAAGCGGAATGCCGTACATGATGCTGGTGGCGGCAATGACGTTGACAAATTCCATGGACACCAGCACGTTATCCCCCACCGAAGCCCCCAGTCTGTTGTCTGCCAAGGTTTCCATGGTCATCTTTTCCCGGCCCACCTGACAGGCGCCGCAGTCGCCGCAGGCTGCGTGTCTCTTGATCACAACCCTGGCCCTGCGCCCTTCGATGGCCTTCACCGTACCGTACTCCTGCATTGTGGCACCTCCTGTCTTAAATCCCGGCGGCCCGGCCGCCTATCTAAAAATTGAGGACTCCGGCCTGCGGAATCCTCAAAGCAAACTGCATATTATAATATATCGTCAATACTCAAGCCCAGATCGATGAGCTGATCCAGGGCCGCTTCTGCCGGCGCCTCAGTCATCAGACAGCTGTGGTTCTGGGTCTTGGGGAAGGCGATGACGTCGCGGATATTGTCGATATCCATGAGCATCATAATCAGACGGTCGAAGCCGAAGGCCAGTCCGCCGTGGGGCGGCGTGCCGTATTTTAAGGCTTCAAGCAGGAAGCCGAATTGCTTCCAGGCATCCTCCATGGTGAAGCCCAGGGCTGCAAACATCTTTTCCTGGATATCCTGGTTGTGGATACGCAGCGAGCCGCCGCCCAGTTCTACGCCGTTGACGACCATATCGTAGGCGTCGGCGTGAACCTTGGCCGGATCCGTATCCAACAGCGGAATATCTTCTTCCAAAGGCATGGTAAAGGGGTGGTGCTTGGCCACGTAACGGCCTGCCTCGGCGTCGTATTCCAGCAGCGGGAAGTCGATGACCCACAGGAAGTTAAACTTGCCGCTGAGGTCGAATTCCAGCTTTCTGGCCAGCTCCAGACGCAGCTGTCCCAGGGCGGTGCACACGATCTCGTCGGTGTCGGCCACGATAAAGATCATATCGCCGGGTTCGGCACCCATGCGTTCAAAGATGGCGTTCTTTTCGTCCTCGGAGATGAACTTGAGGATCGGCGATTTCATTTCGCCCTCGGAGACGTCGATCCAGGCCAGACCCTTGGCCTTGTAGATTTTGGCAAAGCTTTCCAGATTTTTGATGGTCTTTTTGCTCAGCTTGCCCTGGGCAGCCTTGGCGTTGATGGCTCTGACGGAGCCGCCCTTTTTGACGGCGCCGGAGAACACCTTGAACTCACTGTCCGCAACGATGTCGGAAATGTTCGTCAGCTCCATGCCAAAGCGGGTGTCCGGCTTGTCGGAGCCAAAGCGGTCCATGGCCTCCTGGTAGGTCATTCTTAAAAAGGGCGTTTCCAGCTCGATGCCCCGGACCTCCTTGAAGATCTTGGCGATCATGTTTTCCATGATGGGCAGGATGTCGTCCTTGTTGATGAAGGACATTTCCATGTCGATCTGGGTAAATTCGGGCTGTCTGTCCTGACGCAGGTCCTCGTCGCGGAAGCACTTGGCGATCTGGTAGTAGCGGTCGCAGCCGGAGATCATCAGAATCTGCTTAAAGAGCTGAGGACTCTGGGGCAGACCGAAAAATTTGCCCTTCTGAACCCTGGAGGGCACCAGGAAGTCCCGGGCGCCTTCCGGCGTCGGCTTGCCCAAAATCGGGGTTTCGATTTCCAAAAATCCTTCGTCATTGAGGAAGTTTCTGGCGATGCTGGCCACCTTGGCGCGGGTCCTTAAGATATTCTGATTCTTGGGCTTGCGCAGATCCAGGTAGCGGTATTTTAAGCGGGTCGCCTCGTTGGCCTGATCCTCGTCCTGGATGTAAATCGGCGGGGTGTCCGCTGTATCCAGAATCGTCATGGCCTTGACGACGATCTCAATTTCACCGGTGGCCATCTTCGGGTTGACGTTGTCGGCATCGCGCTTGCTGACCTCACCCTCGATGCAGAGCACGTACTCGTTGCGCACCTTTTCCGCCTGGGCAAAGGCCTCGGCGCTGATCTCCTCGTTGACAACCAGCTGAACCTTGCCGCTGCGGTCCCGTAAATCGATGAACAGCACGCCGCCCAGATTGCGTCGGGTATCCGTCCATCCTGAAAGCTTCACCGTTTTTCCGACGTCGGCCACTGATAGCTCGCCGCACATCGCATTTCTATAATAAGTGTTCATGGTTCCTCCTGCACTGTTGTTTGCGGTCTGTTTAACCGTTCCATATCTTATAATTATATTAAAGCCCCGCCCCCTCTGTCAAGGAATAATCCCCATAAAAAAGGCACAGACCTGGTATTTTGTCTGTGCCTGGAAAATTTAGGCTTTCTGGTGCTCCGACAGCATCAGCGCCAGGGCGATGGAGTTGACCTTGGCCTGTGCCGTGTCCGCCCGGGAGGTCAGCACCACGGGCCTGGAGGCGCCCATGATGACTGCGCCGGACTGAGAGCCGCCCATATAGGTCATGGTCTTCCAGAAAATATTGCCGGCCTGGAGGTTTGGCATCAGCAGGATGTCCGCCTGGCCTGCCACAGGGCTTTTGACGCCTTTGTGGGCCACCGAGCGCTGGGACAGGGATAAGTCCAGGGACAGGGGGCCGTCGACGATGCAGCCCTTGATCTGACCCCGGTCGTTCATCTTCGAGAGGATGGCCGCATCGATGCCGTCGGGCATATTGTCGTTGACGGTTTCCACGGCGCCCACGCAGGATACCCTGGGCATTTCGCATTTTAAGGCCTTGGCCAGGGTCACGGCGTTGCCGATCATTTCCACCTTATCCTTGAGGCTGGGGGTGACAATCATGCCGCAGTCCGTGGCCAAAAACATCCGCTCCAGAGCCGGCGGCTCAAAGGCCGTGACCGCGTTGAGGAGCTTGCCCGTTCTGAGACCGTACTCCTTGTTCAGCACCGCCTGAAGGTAGGTTTTTGTCTGGAGCAGCCCCTTCATCAGGATGTCCGCCTCGTCGTCCCTGACCCTGAGCACCGCCAGGGTTGCGGCCCGGCGCTCGTCCTTTTCATCCACAATGCTGTTCTCCGCCAGATCACAGCCCGTCTCCTCGGCGTAGGCCTTGATCTTCTTGGCGTCGCCGATGAGGATTCCCCGGCCGATGCCCAGCTCGTTGATGGTCTTGATGGTCTCCAGCACCACCTTGTCCCCGGCCGCCGCCACGGCGATGACCTTCTGCTTCCGCTGACTTGAATTTTTTAAATGTTCCTTTATCTCATCAAATGTGTACATTTTCTTCTCCTTCTGCCCGCCCCGAGTATCCCTTAAAATTTTGCGCCGTTAATGCTATAATATAAGCATTGCTGGGCAGCTGTCGGCTGCCTTGGGAGGGCTAAAATATAATCATTATTGTTAAGTATACCTTCCTTTTCTTAAAAATCTATAAATTTTTTGTACCATTCAAAGGAGCACCATGCAATACCGTTATTTCAAAGACAACCTCCGCCTTTCCCAGCTGGGCTTCGGCGCCATGCGCCTGCCCACCCTCGGGGATGACGCCGGCTATATCGACGAGGCCAAGGCCGCAGCCTGCCTCACCCAGGCCATTGAAGGCGGCGTCAACTACATCGACACCGCCTGGCCCTACCACAAGCAGGCCAGCGAGCCCTTCATCGGCAAATTTCTCGAGGAAAATAGGCTTCGGGACAAAATCTATCTGGCCACCAAGCTGCCCTGCTGGGAATGCCGCACCCCCGAGGATTTCGCAAAATATCTGGACACCCAGCTTGATCGCCTGCACACCGACCACATCGATTTCTATCTGCTCCACGCCCTGGACGCCTACCGTTTTTCGGAGATTCAAAAGCTCGGCATCTGTGAATTTCTCGATCAAGCCAAGGCCTCGGGAAAAATCCACTACGCCGGCTTTTCCTACCACGATCTGCCGGAAAATTTTCTCCCTATTTTAGAGGCTTATCCCTTCGATTTCGTTCAGATTCAGCTCAACTACATGGACGAAGATTTCCAGGCAGGGCTGGCCGGCCTGAGGGCCGCCCACCAGCGGGGCTGCGCCGTCATGATCATGGAGCCCCTGCGGGGCGGACAGCTGGCCTCAGCCAAAAGCGGCGACCTCAAAGCCCTGTGGGAGGGCTTTGACACCAACCTCACCCCGGCCTCCCTGGCCCTGAAGTACCTCTGGGACAAAGCCGAGGTCACCTGCGTTTTGAGCGGCATGGGGGCTCCCCAAGAGGTAGCCGAAAATCTTCAAAGCGCCCATCAGTTCACGGTTGGTGGGCTCACCGATGCCGACCGCCGAATTCTTCAGGCGCTAAGGGCCTTCTATCGTGACCGCATCCAGGTGGACTGCACCGGCTGCCGCTACTGCACCCAGTGCCCAAAGATCATCCCGATTCCCTCCATTTTTAAATACTACAACGAGGCCTTTATGTACGGCGACACCCCTACCTCCAGACAGAGGTACCAAAACAACATCATGGATGACTTCAAGGCCAGCCAGTGCATCCAGTGCGGCCTCTGCGAAGACCATTGTCCGCAGCAGCTGCCCATCCGGGAAACGCTGAAAAAAGCCCACGCCTTTCTCAGCAAAACCTCCCAGGAGGTGACCGAAGCATGATCTATTCAAAAATTATCCCCTGGCATTCCCAGGAGTATCAGTCTGCCCTCGAGCTTAGACAGGCTGTCCTCCGGGCGCCCCTGGGATTAAGCCTTTACGACGAAGATCTCTCAAAGGAAAAAGCATACTACCACCTGGGCCTCTTCCAGGACGACCGCCTCATCGCCATCCTCCTGCTGATCCCCAAAGATAAAACCACCCTGCAAATGCGCCAGGTCGCCGTCGCCGAAAATTTTCAAAACAAGGGCATCGGCCGCAGACTTCTGGCCTTCGCCGAAAAATTCGCAAAAACCCAGGGTTTTAACCACATCGTCCTCAACGCCCGCCAGAGCGCCGTCCCCTTCTACAAAAAGCAGGGCTACCACACCGTCTCCGAACCTTTCACCGAGCTTGGCATCCCCCACCTTTCCATGGAGAAGATGCTGGATATTTATATTTAAGACCCCGGGTACAGTGATAGGGTGTCCGTCTATGGGCAATCTGCCGCTCCTTCGCCATCCGGACAGCTGCGCGGTCCGTCTGGAGGCGGATTCGGTCAGATTCCCATAGACGGACACCCTAACGCAAATTTCCCATACATTTATCAGTATCTTAAAATCTTGCATCTGCGCTTCTGACAAATTTCACCCATAAAAAAACTGACGTCCGAAAACGTCAGTTTTTATTTTTATATTGAAGTCTTAATTAGTCTTCGATGATCTTCGCTACAACACCGGAACCTACGG
>JAUNGS010000037.1 GCA_030524435.1 Eubacterium sp. | reverse complement strand
GGGGAATAGACACCTTTTCACGGATGCTGCTGAGTCTGTCCAGATCCAGCTTGGGCTCACCCTTGTAAATGCCGTGGGCGGTGCCGATGGCGACGGCCAGGGAGTCCACGCCGGTGGCTTCGGCAAAGGCCTGGGCCTGATCGGGATCGGTGTAGGGATTTTCATCGCCGCCGTCCAGATCGTCTTCCTTGCCGCCAACCTTGCCCAGCTCGGCCTCTACAGGGACATTGCCGGTGTGGCAGAGCTCTGCCACCTTTTTGCTGACGGCAATGTTTTCCTCCCAGCTGCCGTGGGAGCCGTCGATCATAATTGAGGTGTAGCCTGCGCAGAAAGCCTGGGCAGCCAGCTCAAAGCTGTCGCCGTGGTCCAAATGCATAGCCACCGGCACCGCAGCCTTTTCAGCCGCCGTCTGGACCATGGCGTGATACATGGCTACGCCTGCGTACTTCACCGTCGAGGGGGTGGTCTGGATAATGACCGGAGAGTTCTGTTCCTCCGCTGCGGCGATAATCGCCTGAACCATCTCCATATTTTCTGCGTTGAAAGCGCCTACGGCATAGTTTTCCTTCTGAGCTTTTAATAATAATTCCTTGGTTGTTACTAAAGACATTGTTTTTACCTCCAATTGTTATAATTAATTTAATAAAGCGATAACTTCTTCCTGGGATTTTGCGTTTTTCAGTGCCTCGGTAAATTCTTCGTGCATCAATTTCCCCGACAATTTACCTAGGGTATCCAGATGCAGGTTATTGTCCTTGTCTGTCACTGCGATCATAAAAATCAAGTGTACCGGCTCGCCGTCCTCGGACTCAAAATCGAAGCCTTTTTTAGAGATTCCCACGGCAACCCGGGGGGTTTTTACAGCCGCTGTCTTGGCGTGGGGAATGGCAATGCCCATGCCGATGCCGGTGGTGGACAGCGCCTCTCTTTCGTAAATTGCATCGATAAAGGCCTGCTTGTCCGAAAGTACGCCATCCTTGTCTAAAAGCGCCGCCATCTCCCCGATGATCTCATCCTTGGTGTCGCCCTTTAAGTCCAGGGTCACCGTTTCCGGCGCGAAAATGCTCTTAGCCGCTGTTTCTTTTGCAGCCTCATCTTCGGTATCCTTTTTAGCCTCGCCATCCTCCAGAGACCCATCCTGATCGACAGACGGCGTGACCAAAACGTAGAGCAGGGCGCCGATCACCGAGCCGACCAGGATACAGCCAACCCACAGCAGGGGTTTGTTGACCAGACCCAAAATCAGGAAGCCGCCGTGGGGTGCCGGCACCTCAATCTGCATAAGGTAGGTGAGTACCGCCGATACCGAGGAGCCCGCCATCAATACAGGAATAACCTTAAGGGGATTTTTAGCCGCAAAGGGAATGGCCCCCTCGGTGATGTGGGTACAGCCTAAAACGTAGTTGAGCAGCCCTGCGGTTCTGTCCTCCTTGGTAAATCTGTTTTTAAAGAAGGTGGCTGCGATGGCGATGATCAAAGGCGGTGTGATACAGGCCGCCGACACGCCAGCCATAAAGTAATAGTTGCCCTGGCCCAAAAGCATGGTGCCGGTGACGTAGGCTGCCTTGTTGATGGGGCCGCCCATGTCAAAGGCTGACATACAGCCGATGATAATCCCTAAAAGTACCGGGCTGGAGTGCTGAACGCTTTCCAGGGCGCTCATCATGGCGTTGTTGAGCATGGAGCAGGGAGTTCCCAAAAGCACCATCAGCGCGCCGGTGACGCCCACCGAGACGATGGGAATCAAGAAGATGGACTTGAGGCCCTCCAGCTGTCTGGGCATTTTTCCTAAAAGCTTCAAAAGCAGCTCCACAAAATAGCCCGCAAAGAAACCGGCCAAAATCCCGCCGATGAAGCCCGAGCCCGTCTCGCTGGCGATGACGCCGCCCACAAGACCCGCCAGCATCCCCGGTCTTCCGGAGATAGACTGGGCGATAAAGGCCGTCAGCACCGGCACCATCAGATTCATGGAGTAGCCGCCGATGGTTTTCAAAAGCGCTGCAATCTCGTTGTACTGACTTGAGGTGGGATCCGCCGAGTAAATCCCCCATAAAAAGGAGATAGCTGTCAGCACCCCGCCGGCTACCACCAGGGGCAGCATGTGGGAAACGCCGTTCATCAGATGCTTGTAGATTGTGTGTCCGACGGAAACCTTCTCTTCAGAGGCTTCTTCCTTTTTACGCACACGGCCTTCCCTCACCGGCGCCTTGCCCTCCAGGCATTTCTGGATCAGTTCCTCGGCCTTGCTGATGCCGTCGGCCACCGGCACCTCGATGACCGGCTTGCCGTTGAAGCGTTCCATATCCACATTTTTATCGCAGGCGACGATGATGGCGTCGGCCTCCTTAATATCCTTTGCCGTCAGCTGATTTTCAACACCGGCGGCGCCGTTGGTCTCCACCTTAATCTCACAGCCCAGCTTGGCCGCCGCCTTCTTTAAGGCCTCCTCGGCCATAAAGGTATGCGCGATACCCGTGGGACATCCAGTTACACCAAGTATTTTTTTCATTTTTTTACCCTACCTTTTTCACCCTAATGTTTTCTGCGTATTGACTAACCTTTTTCAAATCTCCGATGGCGCTGCTCTCGGCTACATTGGCGCCGGTGGCAGCGGAGCGCTTCAGGGCTTCCTCCACCCTGCTGTGATCCTCAAGCCAGAGGCTTAAAAATGCCGCCAGGGCTGAATCCCCTGCGCAGGCCGAGCTCAGAAGCTTCACCGGCTGGGTGCCGGCGCAGAAGATCTCTTTGCCATTGAAGAAATAAGAACCCTTGTCGCCCAGGGTCAGAAGAATGTTCTGGGCGCCCTTTTCATGGAGCATGTGCAGCACGTCGATGATGTCCTTTTCGTCCCGCATGATAATGCCAAAGACCGATTTGATTTCCTCGTCGTTGGGCTTGATCAAATAGGGGCCGTATTCCAAAAGCTCCTTGAGCTTTGGCGAGCTGATGTCTAAGATAACCTTGACACCCTTCTTTTTGCAGATTTCCATAACCTTGACGTAGAATTCATCGTCCATGCCCTTGGAGAGGCTGCCGTTTACGGAAAGACAGGTCATATCCTCCAGAGATTCGATCAGCGTCAGCATTTCCTGTTCCTGGGCTTCGGTGACCAGCGCCCCTTCGTTGATGAATTTGAATTCCTCCTTGCCGTCGTTGAGCAGAATGTTGATTCGCGTAATGTCATCCACCCAGACGGGCACAACCTCAACACCCTTCTTTTCCGATTCCTCCACGATGTAGCGGCCGGTGAATCCTCCGAAAAAGCCGAGGATTTTTGAGTCAATGCCAAAGTGCTTTAACACAAAGCTCACATTGACCCCCTTGCCGTTGGGCGTGTAGATCGGAGAAAAGGTTCGATTGACAACGCCCGGCGCAATGGCCTTGGAGCAGATGTTTAAATCGATGGCCGGATTTGTCGTTAATGTGTAAATCATTTTTCTTCCTCCTCCTTGTTGACACCATCATAATAAAAAAACAGGCGAAAATCTTTTCAGCATTTGAAAAGATTCGCCTGTTTAGTGCGGTTTTCTATTTAATGATTTTCAATTTTAATCGTAGAGGGCAATATAGTCGATGAGGATGCGCGCGATCATCTGCAAAGACACCCGCGAGGCCACCTCGTATTCCTTGATAGAATCGTTGGCATCTCTGTAGCCCACAATGCTGTGATCCGACAGCTCCAGAAGCGGTGAGTTTTCGCCGCAGCAAAAGGTGATGACCTGGGCGCCGCAGACGCTGGCATTTTCGGCGGATTCCACCAGCTCCGCCGTTTTTCCGTTTAAAGAAAAAATCAGCAGGGTTTCATCCTCGGAGAGCTGTCGGCTCTTTAGGCGCATGATATTGGGATCTCTGATAAACACGGAGTTGTAGCCCAACAGCTGGAGCTTCAGGGAAAACTCCTCCCCCACGTATTCCGTCAGGCCCCGGGCGATGACGGTGATTCTGGAGGACTGGTTGATACCCTCGATGATCTCCAGCACCGACGCCACCGAGATCCGGTCGATGACCCTCTGGGCCTCCACCAGAGACTTGTTCATCACGTCGGCCATATTGGAAATTTCCTGTTTATCGGCCTGTTTGCTGGACAGATACCTGAGCTCATTGAAGCCGTTGATGCCGCATTTTCTCACCGCCCTGGACACGGTGGAGGGCGACGAAAAGGTATCGAAGGCAATATCCACAATGGACATCTCCGACATTCTGTCCTCGTTGTTGTTGATATACTTGACGATTTCCAGCTCGGTCTTTGTCAGATTTTCAATCTTATTTTTATTTAATTCGATCAGCATAAAATCTCCCCCTTATATCAGCACACTGCTTATTGCTTTTATTATAGCCGCATCCATGTCCTTAGACAAGCACAAAGGCTCCGGAAATCCAAAACAGGATTTCCGGAGCCTTTTTATACAGAATCCATTTTAATCAGTCGTTTATCTGTCCTCGCGGCGCTTTCTGATAAACACAGCACCGCCAAAAGCTGCCAAAACAGCCATCACGGCAGCCGCCGCAAGGGCGTTCTGTTCTCCGACAATGCCGGTGCCGACGTTTGTGCCCTTCTGGGCCGCTTCTGTCTGGGAATTGCCCTGTCCTTCGCCGTTGCCCGCCGTCGGTTTTTCTGCGGGCTTCTGTTCAGGCTTGCCGGCTTCCTCCTGAACCTTTTCCAACTCAGAAATCTTGGTTTCGGCATCGGTTAATACCTTCAGGACATTCTCAGACACATAGGCCTTCTGGCTGTCCGTCAGCTTGTCGTAGGCGTTTCTGGCCGCCTGTACCGCCGTCTTCTGATCTAAGCTTGTGATGTCGCCGAGGTCTTCGATCATGTCGATGACGCTCTGGGCCACAGCCTGATCCTCTAAATCTGCCTCGATTTCGACGATACGCGCTTCCGCTGCTTCCAGGACCTCCAGATTCGCCACGTAGGCCTTCTGGGCGTCAGTCAGGGCGTCGTAGGCTGCTCTGGCCGCTTCCACAGAAGCTTTGTCCGCCAGGGTCATGGCTTCCGGCGCTGTCAGAGCGTCGATGGCGTCGACGACACTCTGAGCCGCTGCCTTGTCCGCCGCTTCTGCTTCAAGGGCATCGATTCTGGCTTCGGCGTCGCTTAATACCTTCAGGACGTCCCCAGAGACGTAGGCCTTCTGGCTGTCCGTCAGCTTGTCGTAGGCATTTCTGGCTGCCTGCACCTCGGTTTTCTGATCCAGACCTGTGATGGCGCCAAGATTTTCAATCATGTCGATGACACTCTGGGCCACGGCCTGATCCGCCGCTTCGGCTTCGAGATCCGCAATGCGGTCCTCCGCCGCCTTCAGGGCGTCCAGATTGGAGACATAGGCCTTCTGGGCGTCGGTCAGGGCGTCATAAGCTGCTCTGGCTCCCTCCACGGCGGCCTTGTCCGCCAGGGTCATGTCCTCGGGTTTTGCCAGGGCATCGATTTTATCGATGGCCGTCTGGGCCGCCGCCTTGTCGGCTGCCTCGGCTTCAAGCTCGGCAATGCGCCCTTCGGCTGCCTCTAGGGTCTTCAAGTCTTCAACCAGCGCTTTCTGGTCATCGGTCAGGGCATTGTAAGCCGCTCTGGCCGCTTCGACGTCTGCCTTGTCCTCCAGGATCAGCCTGTCTGCCGCCGGCAGTCGCTCGATCAGAGCATCCACCGCCGCCGCAGCGTTCTTGTCGTCCTCGGCTTTTTTGAGCTCGGCAATTTTCGCCACACAGGCCGCCAGCTTATCGCTGTTTTCCTGTCCCAGGGCGGCCTTCTGATTGTCCGTCAGGCCGTCGTAGAGGGCCTTGGTGTCGGCCACGTAGGTTTCGTAGCCGAGATTTAATTCGTCGGCTTCGGGCATGGCCTGGATTTTCAGAATGATCTGGGCCACGGCCTTTTCCATGGCTGCCATTTTATCCACAGCCGCCGTCAGCTTCGTCTGAAGCTCTTGGGCAACCAAAGCCTTCTGTTCTTCATTAAGACTGTCAAAAGCCGTCTTTGCGGCATTCACCGCATCCTTGTCGGTAATATCCAGGGCGGAGATTTCCGGCAGAGCTGTGATCATATCCGCCACCTGCTTGGCGCCGTCGGTGGTGAAATCCTTCAGGGTAACCACGTAGATGGCCGGTTCCTTGTCGCCCTCCTGGACGATGATTCTGATTTTGCCATGGGCCGGCACGCTGTCAAAGGTTCTTTCAGCGGTGCGCTTACCGTTGATATAGACATTGGCGTCTGCAGAGGCTTCAACCTTCACGTCAAAGCTTTCGTGCACCGCAGCCTCGTAGCTCTTCTGACCTTCTGTCAGATTCAGAACACTGCCGTCCACGGTGATTTTTTCCGGTGCTGCGGTTTCGCCCACAGCCGTATCTGCCTTGTTGGCTGTTCTGCTGATGTACTGAACCTCGGTGGATTTTTCACCGATGGCTCCGGCGTAAATGCTGGAGGCGGTGCTGACCCGCACGTAGCTTACGCTGTCGATATCCACAGGATTGCCTTCAGAATCCACAGCCCAGGCCAGGTCGAACATGCCGTCCTTGACGTTGGCTTCGCCCAGGTAGGGATTGGTGGCTTCGCCGTAATTGCCGTTTTTGTGGGTGTCCACGTAGCCAAAATCCGGGTAGGCCGCCGAAGCGCTGCCGTAGGGATCCTTGGCGTTGTTGACGATTCTCAGACCGCTGACGGTCATCTGCTGTTTGTTTTCTGCATTCCAGCTAAAGAGCGGGTAGGAGCTGGCCAGGGGATAGCGGTAGTTGGTGCCGCTGGTGCCGTCGCTGGCCGTCCAGCTGGAGGCGCCGCCGTCGTTGGTGTAGGTCATGGTGTAGTTCCAGTCGGCCTCGTCGTCGTAGTGGACAGAGCCCGCCAGGGTGTACCAGTTCACGCCATCCTGGGAGACCTCGACATTGCCGGGCTCAGAGGCCGAAGCGCCGCCGAAGCTGTTGCCCGCCACGATAAAGTCGACGCCGCTGGGGTTGCTGGGGTCATCGGTGACGGGGGTGTCGAACTTGTAGACGATGTGTCCGCCAAAGTTCCCAAGAGACAGAATGCTGCCGCCGGTGTTGCCGCCGGTGCTGGTCAGTCCCGTTAAGGTTTTTTCCGGGTAGCCGCCGTAGCCCAAGGAATTGGTGTACTGGCTGCCCAGGCAGAGGTATTCCACAACCTCCGAGGGAATCAGGGCGTCGTCCCCTTTGACATAGAAGGTAAAGCTGTACTTATAGGTGATATTTTCAGCCTCATCCTTCAGCACGATGGTCCGCATGTTGTTGGTCTTTTTAAGGTCGGCGATATTGATCCCCAAAACGTAGGTGGTTTCAGTGTCGCCGGCGGTGCCGGTAATTTCGTTGCTGTCGGAGGCCGATTCCTTATAAACCTTGTAGCCGTTGGGCACCGTAAAGGTCATGTTCAGATCCTCGGTGCCGTAGTCTACCATGGCCACATTGGAGGCTGCCTTTTTATTGTAGCCCGGGGCCACAAAGCTGCCCTTGTCCAGAGTGGCGCTGGTGATCATCATATTGCCCGCCGTGGGGGTCACCTTTTCCACGGAAATGGTGTAGGTTCTCTCCGGTTCAGCGTAGGGATCCTCGCCGGCGGCAACCTTTTCTAAATAGCGGGCGCTGGAAACTACCAAAATTTTAACTTCGGTTTTGCCGGAGGCATTCAGGGTGATGGGCGCAGACAGGGTGGCGCTCTTTAATTCCTGATTGACTTCGCCGTCCACCAGCACCTGAACCCGCTCGTAGACATTGCCAAAGGTGGGATTTAAGGTGATTTTGTCGGTGCCGTCGAAGACGAAGGCCTTGTAATTGCTGATGTTGGTATTGAAGGTGTTGTAGCCGTAGGAGCCGTCGTCCTTAATCTGGAACAGGGTACCCTCGGCCTTGCCCTCGTAGGTGGGCTGGGCGGCTGCCGTCAGGCCGTCCTCATTGGGATAGAGATTTAAGCGGCTGATGGTGTTGGTGGCCGTCCCCGCCGTATTCACCTTAAAGTGGTAGGTCGTGACGTTATCGGCATCGGTTTTGTCCGACAGCACATAGGTGATGTCGACGCTGCCCGGCGCCAGAATATTGGACAAGGTTGAGGCCTGGCCGCTGAGGACCTTGGCTTCCTTGGCCTTGCCGCTGTAGTCAGTGTACTGTACCTTCAGATCGTATTTCTCACTGTCAAAGACAGGGGTTGTCGTCCAGTTGTAGTTCACCATGAAGCCCGTGGGCGCATAGTTCAGGGTGTACTCGGTCTGAGCCGCCACAAAATCGCTGTTGTTTTTGCTCCATCCAAAGCTATTGTAGGAGCCCAGCTGGAAGTCTTCAAGGTAAGGCACGCCCTCGCCCTGAACCTGGAGCTGGATGGCGCCCTTGGCCGGCGCAATGGCTTCCTTCAGTTTTCCTAAAATACCGCTTTCTTCCTTGGCCTGGGCTGTGATCAGCACCGGACCATTCTTGAGGGCTGTGACAACGCCGTTGTCATCGACCACCGCCACGGATTCGTCGCTGGAGGACCAGGTGAACTGGGTATCCTCGGATTCGCCGTAGGCCTTCAGGGCCAGGGTTGTGGTCTCGCCCTTTTTCAGGGTCATGATTTTTGAGGCGTTGGGATCTGCCGTTTCCACGGTCACACCCTTGACTTCAACCTTCAGGATACTGTAGTAATTTTCATTCCAATTGGCCGCCACCTTGATTTCAGCCACGCCGGGTCTGTGGGGCGTCACGTAGATATCCGAGCTGCTGGTGGTTACCGTAGCCACGCTTTCATCGCTGGAGCTGACCACCACCATGTTGCTGAAGCTGCTGTCGGCCATGCTGATCTTGACGGTTTCCTGATCCTTGCCGTCTTCCTTTAAGGTCAGGGTCTTTTCGGTTTCATTGAGCTTGGGGCCGCCGTTGTAGAACATGATCACCTTGTTGGCTGTCGTGCCCTTGGCGTTGGTGGCCTTGACCCTGATATAGGCCGATTTGGCGATGTCATCCTTAAAGGTGATCTTGCCGTTGGCGTCGATGTCGGCGTACTCCTTGCCGAGATCCAGTTCCCAGGTCACAGTCTGGGGCTGACCCTCGGGGGTAACCTTGGAGGTCATCTGGAGGGTATTGTCTCCATTGGGATCCAGCAGGTAGTAGAAATTGCTGTAGCCTTCGCCGCCGGTCAGCCTGTCGTTGGCTACACAGCCGATGCTCAGCTGAGGCAGCTGGGATACCGTATAGCTTACGGTGTGAACCGGCGATTCAAATTCGCCGTCGCTGGCCTTGAATCTTAAAATAATGGTGCCGTAGGCATCGGTCATGGAGTAGCTGTTTCTGTCCAGCTTTGTCCATTCGCCGCCGTTGACGGAAACGTAATAGGTCAGGCTGTCCCCCTCGGGGTCGGTGAAGTAATCCGAAACTGTGAAATAGCTGTAGGTTGAGCTGCCGCCGCCAATGTAGGTTTCCTTGGTCTTTTCTTCGTAGGCGGTGACACCGCTCTTAAAGACCGGCGCCGTATTGTCGGTTTTGACGATGTTGACCTCGTAGCTTTCCTCGGAGGTCACCGTGCCGTCGTTGGCCGTGAACACCAGCTTTGTGTCCTTGTCCGGCGTGATGGTGTAGCTGGGATTGGCAAAAACCGGCTCTGCGCCGTCGATGCTGACGTAGTGGCTGAGGCTGTCGCCGTCGGGGTCGGTGAAAATGGTGGTAAGATCCACATTGTAGGCGGCGTCCTTGCCCACCTTAACCTCCACCGGAGAGGCGACGCCCTCGGCCAGACGCGGAGCCTGGTTTTCCATGGATACCGTCAAGGTGTAGATCTGGGCGTCACCGACGGTGCCATTCATGCTGGGCCAGCTGGGATTGCCGCACTCTACTTTAATGACAGTGCCGTTTACCACAGGGATGGCCTGGGTGCGTTTGTACTCCGTGCCATCTGCCGAGGCTCTGACCTGGTAATTTTTGTTGGCCGCCGTGGGGGTGACCACCACGGATTCTGTGCCCTTGGGCAGCTTTAAGGTGTAATCCTTCACCGAGGCGTCAAAGGCCGGTGACAAATCTCCGGCATCGGTGGTCAAGGCCTTTAGAGATTTGTCATTATTATCCCAGCCGCTGCCCACGTCGGCACCGTAATTTAAGGTGTAGGTGACGGTGATTAAATCGCCGTCGGTCAGGCCGCCGTTGGCCACGGTGTAGGCGTTGATGCCCTGGTCGGTAAACCAATCGTTTAAAGTGACCATCCAGCCGCTCTTGGCGCCGCGGTCAAATTCACCTAGACCGTCGATGCTGCTGATATAGCTGCCGCCGCTGATGGTGGTCTCCAGTCCCTTTTCAGCGCAGGCTCTGGCCACGGCGTCCATGGCAGAATCCGAGCTGTAAATATCGACCTCGCTCTCCAGCATGACGCCCCGGGGGGCTGCATAGCTCTCCCCTTCTGGTGTCGGTACGGTATCTTCAATCTTTACGTGTACCTTGCCCACTGGACTGCTGTCCTGGGGCACATCGCCCACCGCCGCCAATGCGCTGACAGGCAGACAGCTGAGAACCATAGCCGCCGTGAGCAAAAAGGCAATCACACGCTTCAATGATTTTTTCATAACATTCTTCCTTTCCTTGGGTTATTCATCTATGTCAAACCGGTTGCCCGGACGTTAAGAAATTTGGACAAACAAAAAAGAGACCTCCGCACACAGAAAGATATCCTATCTGTGTGACAGAAGCCTCAGAAGTTGCTGTAAAGCTTATTTTTATGGCGCGCCCCAGATGCGGGGGCCCGTACTCCAACTGTCTGTGAGAAACAAGTTTCTGGCTCGTCCCGAAGGCTTTACAGCTGCGCATCAGCAAGCGGAATTTAACCGCATTTCCTTTCGCCGACAATATCGGCAATTTCTCACACTCATGATGAAATTGTTTGCTATTTTATTATAGTTGGTTTTATCGTCCTTTGCAAGTCTTTTATCAAAATCATTTCAGTAAATTTTCCCTCCCTTTATGTAAAAAGAACCCGAGGCGGCTGCCTTCGGGTTCTCCATAATACATATTACATCGTTATTCTGATGTCCTCTCAATACTTAAAGGCTGTGGCGTCTCTTGAGGACAATCGCCCCGCCGAGACCTGCCAAGAGCAGCAGTGCCGCCGCCAAAGCCTGCTGGGCTTCATCTCCGGCGATGCCGGTGCCCACATTGCCACTATCTTTTTGGCTGGCAGCTTCGGTGGTCACCGTCGCAGCGCCGTCAGCACTGCTTTCCTGATCCTTATCCGCTGGCACTTCCCCGGGTTTTTCCTCGGGCTTCTGCTCCGGCTTTTCGCCTTCTCCCTGGTCAGCCTCCAGGGCCGCAATCCTGTCTTCGGCATCGGTTAAGAGCTTCAGGGTATCGGCGTCCACATAGGCCTTCTGGGCGTCACTCAGGGCGTCGTAGGCTGCTCTGGCCGCTTCCACCAAAGCCTTGTCCTCTAAGGTCAGGGCCTCTGTCTGGGGCAGCGCGCCGATGATATTGATAACATTCTGGGCTGCAGTCTTGTCTTCGTCCACCTCTGCCCCTAGATCGTAGAGGCTGTTTTCGCCGTTGACGAAGCGCTTGTAGGCCGCCAGACTGTACAGCGCCTGCTGGGTGGACATGGCGTTGACCTTGCCGTCCTCGGGGTACATGGCAAAGCCCTCCCCATCCACGCAATTGGCCATGAGGCCGGAGATAATGCTGTTTTTACCCTTGGTAAAGCCGTTTGCCGGATCCATGGGATCGATTTTCAGCTCGGTTAAGGCCGTCAGCACCTGGGCCGCCGACTCGGTGCTGCCATTGCTGAAGGTTCCTTTAAAGCTCATTTCATTTCTCAGGTAATCCAGGGCCTTGTCGGTCATCGCCTTGACATCGGCGCGATCCTGGTACTTGGCCAGGGCCTGGAGCACCATGGCCGTCATGTCCACACCGCTGCCGCTGCCGACGCTTAGGGTGAAGCCGCCGTCGTCGTTCTGGTAAGCCTTCAGGGCCTCGATGATGGCGTCTCTATTCCATTTTGCATTCTCAGAAACCTCGTACTTCTTGCCGTCCATGGCCAAAAGGCCAAAGGCCAGGCCGTTGCTGCCCTGGGCGTCTAATTTTTCGGTGTTGGCGAGCATCTCGATGAGATTGACGCCGCCCACATCGGTGGCGTCCTTGCCAATGGCATCTAAGGTCAGGGCCAGGCGTTCCAAATCGGTGACCTTGGCGCCGGTGAATTCTCCCGCCTTTGCGGCATCCTCCACGGTTTTGTAATAGGCCTCAATCGTCGCCTCGTCCAAGGCATAGCCGGAGCGCACCAGGGCGAAGAGGGTCCACTCGTCGCCGTAGCTGTAGCTGTCGGCCTTCAGGTAATTCTGGGCAAGTCCAATGCCCTTGTCCACGTCACCGCTGACGTCGGGCATGCCGGAGCCGTCGCCCTCAACTGTCACCGTAAAGGTGATGGGATCGAGGTTGTTGGTGTCGTCCACCGGAGTTCCCGTCACCTGGACGGTTCCCGCGGAGACGGCGGTTAAGGTGTTGGTTCCATTTCTGTTGGAATCGATGCCCACAATGCCCTCCTGGTCGTAGCTCCAGGTGATGCGCTTTTCGCTAGTGTTCTCCGGCGCAAAGCTTAAATCTAAATCTAAGGTGTCCCCTTCCTTCACCGTCAGCTGATTCTCGTCCATGGTCAGCTTTTCCAGGGGGTATTTGTACTCAAAGCGCACGGTTTTTTCCACAGAAATTTCAGGGTTGTCCACGCTGGTGACCTTGAAGGTTACCTCGCCGCGCTGGTTGGGCACAATGCCGTTGCCGTGGAGATTCTGCCATTCGAAGATCGCCTGATTGTCATTTTCGATGGTGACATTCTTGTTGGTGGCGTTGGCGGGCTGAACCTCGATCTGGTAGGTGGTGTCATCCTCGGGGTAAACGGCGCCGGCCTCCTTGATGCCCACCCACTGATCCTTAAGGGAATTCCACTTGTCCATGTAGAAAACCTCAGGCAGATGGAAGCGAATGCCCGTCACCGGCACGTAGACGTTGCTGATCTGGAAGGATCTGGTCAGCTCCGGCTGGGCCTCCAGCTTTGCCGTCACCACCGCCGTCTTGTCCTGATCTGAAAATCTGAAGGTGCCGCGGTCTCTGTTGACCTGGTTGTAAATCCAGACGATCCCCTCGGGTGCCGCCGAAAAATCGACGTAGCGGCTGCTGATCTTTCTGTATCCCAGGTCTTCTTCACCCTTCACCAGGGCGTAGACGTCGATTTTCTTCTGGGTGTCCCCCTGGATGCTGTAGGGCATATTGACATTGTCCACCGACACAAAGCTGTCGTCCAGCTTTAATCTGAAATCGGCGTAGGTCTTTTCCACGGTGCGAACCTTAAAATCTGCCAGGTGGGTGCCCTGTCCCTGCTCGGTGACCCAGGCGTCCACGCCGTTTTCATCCACACCGGTGGCCTCGAAATCCCCCTGGTCGGCGTAGATCGAAATTTTATCGGATCCGCTGTTCTGCCAGTCTAAAACCAAATCCTCGGCGCCCGCTTTGTTGTACACAAAGTGGCCTACGGCGTTTTGATCCAGGGTAAAGGTGCGATTTTCATCCATGCGGACCTTGTGGTTATCCTCGGTTAAAAAGTAGATATCCTCGGGAATTTCTTCTTCATCCCCGGTATCGTCAAAGGCTTCCCGTTTAAGGTTCAGGGTGTAGGTGTCGTCCTCGGCTCCCTCCTGTCCCGGCACCGAAACCTCCAGAACTGCGGTGGCATCGCCTTCGACAATGGCTTCGCCGCCGTCAAATTTCAAATGACCATCGGCCAGGCTGCCCTCCAAGACTTTGCCGTCGGCCAGGGTCAATTTGCCTGAAATTTCAGCACTATTGCCGTCGGCTAAAATCCCCTGGACATCCAGAGCCGTCAGCGCCATGCCCTGGGGAATCGCCAGGGTATAGCTTTTAACCCCGCTGCTGAAGCCCGGAATCAGATAACCGCTGATATCTCTGCCGTCCTGGTTGGCAACGATCATGTTGGCCAGGGCGCCGTCGGTTTCCGGGGCTTCCCCCGCCTCCTTGACGAAGGTCCAGGTGTAGGTTTTGGCACCGTATTTTTCCGTTTCCGGGGTGGTTACACGAAGGGTAGCGCTTTCCCCCGGGGCCGGTGAGATATCGTCGGTACCGCCGCTGTTGACACTCACGCCAGTCCATGTCATCGTACCCTCGATCTGAGTGCCGTCAGCCTTTTCATAGACCGCCTTAAAGCCGCTGTAGTCCATGATGAATAAGGGTTCACTGCTGATCTGATCGATCATCATATCCAGGCCCGTAAAGCTGTCCTGGGCGCCCAAGGCGATGGTGTAGGCGTCAGTGTCTGCGTTAAACTCCGGTTCAAAAGCACAAACGACATTGGTACCCTCCACCTTTCTGTTCAGTGTCGGCGGATAGGTGATCTTATTTTCTTCCTTAACCACCTCCCTCACCAATTTGAAGGTGTAGGTCTTGGCGCTCAGTCCCTTGGATTCGCTGGCCGGGGTGGTCAGGGTGATCACCGTCTCCTTGCCCTCGGCGGGGATCAGATTTTTGCCGCTGGTATAGGTCTCAAACATCCCGTAGGCACCAGAGTCCGTTTTTTTCTCACCGTCATCAAAGGTGATGTCCACGGCGATGGTGTCCATATCGCCGTTGGTGGTGGCAAAAATCATGCCGGTAACCGTATCCCAGACCTCGCCGGCCTTATCCGCCGGTACGGTTAGGGTGTACGCTTCCGTATCCGGCGCAAAGGACGGCGTCATGGTCTTGAGCACGTCCAGGGCCGGCGCTCCATTTTCATCCTTGATGCTCATTGAGTAAAAATTCTCGATCCTATTCTCGTTCTCCGCCGCCTGCACCGTCCTAAACAACGGGGCTGTCTGGGCAAAGCACAGAGCAAAAACCAAAATCAGAGCTAAGATTGTCCGATATTGTCTTTTTACACTTTCCACTGTCTTTCCTCCTAAAATAAATTTGTCTTCTCCGACGTTTTTTGGTTTTTTCACGGAGTCCGCCATGAAAAAACAAAAGCTTTTTTTCCTAAAAAGCTTTTGTTTTTTCACCGCTGGGTAAAAAAGAGATGGAGGGCGAAAGACAAGCCTCGCCCATCCATCATTATTAAACTATTTTGTTCTATCTCTGACGACGGTATCTCAAAAATACCACACCGCCCAGAACAGACAGCACACCAAGAACCGCAGCGGCGCCTGCTGTGCTCTGGTCAGAGAAAATACCAGTGCCCACATTGGCTGCAGTTTTCTGGGCTGTACCGCCTGTGACAGTGGTTTCACCCTCGGTCTTGCTCTGATTGTCCTGGGGCTTTTCAAGCTCAGCGATTTTGTCCTCGGCATCGGTTAAGATCTTCAGGGTATCGGCGTCCACATAGGCCTTCTGGGCGTCGGTTAAGGCGTCGTAGGCCGCTCTGGCCGCCGCAGCGGCATCCTTCTGATCCAGACCTGTGATTTCTCCAAGGGCCTTGATCTGATCGATGACCGTCTGGGCCGCCTGCTGATCCTGCTTCGCCATTGCTTCAAGCTCGGCAATTTTCGCCTCCGCCGCCGTCAGCACATCGGCATTCAGAACCATGGCTTTCTGGTCGTCACTCAGGCCGTCGTAGGCTGCTCTGGCCGCTGCAACGGCATCCTTCTGATCCAGGCTTGTGATTTCCTTTAAGGCCTGAATCTGATCGGTTACCTGATCCACAGCCGTCAGCGCTTCGCTGGGGGAGGCAGCCAGGGCAATGAGGTTGCCGCCATCATTTTTGTGATAAATGGTACCGTCGCCGTCACAGATCAGGCTGTGGGTACAATACTGCTGGAATTCAGTCTCCGGCACGTAGAGGGTATTGACGTCTGCCTCGGTATTGCCCTCGTAGTCTCTGATGACCTTAATTTCGCTGGTCGCAGTGTTCAGGGTCACGTAGAGATAAACGGTGTTTTTATTGCCCTCGGTGGCGTAGGCTGTGGTCAAAAGCGGTGAAGCCTGGCAGATGCCGCCAAGACTGGCTTCGTAAATTTTTTCAAGCTTGGCCGAATCCAGGACCGTGATGGCGTTGGCCTTGGGATCGTCCATGCTGCCGGAGGTCACGTACACTCTGCCGTTGTAAACCACCGGTGTGGTGGTGGTGAGGCCCTGAACCGCACCGGAGCGCAGGGTGGCTTTATCAAAGCTGCCGTCGCCGTTGACCGAAACGCCGTAAACCTTGGCGGCGTCCTTGGCTGTAAAGTAAATATTGCCGGTGGCTTCATCGTAGGCCACGCTGCTTCGGATATTGCTGTCGGCCTGCAGGCTGTCGATGAGCGCACCGGTAACCTTGTTTCTCGACTGCAGCAGTCCCGCGTCGTTGCCGTAGATCACGGCGTCGCCGACGATGGCTGCGCCAGCCCAGTAGCAGGCGGAGTCGCCGTCCTCCCAGAGATAAGACTTAATCTCATCGCCGGTGGTGGTGTCCTCATCGGCGGCATCCACGCAGAAGAATTTGCCCTCGCTGGCCGACCCGTTGGTCAGACCCATGTAGACTCTGCCGCTGTCGTAGATCACCGGGGCATTGGTCTGATAATTGGTGGCCTCGGTTACCCACAGGGATTCCAGGGTATCGGCGTCGAAGGCCTGAA
This sequence comes from Eubacterium sp., assembly GCA_030524435.1. GTDB lineage: Bacteria > Bacillota > Clostridia > Eubacteriales > Eubacteriaceae > Eubacterium. The sequence continues at coordinate 7,043 of JAUNGS010000037.1, read as the reverse complement.
GTCTGCCGCCCACGGGCACAAAGAGCATCCCGTCGCCGTAGCAGGCAAAGGAAAAGAAGCCCACCCGGCTGACCATGCTTCCTGAGGCCAGCTCTTCACCGGTGTTTTTGTCAATTTTCTTGATGGTATTGTTGACGGATACATAAATATTATCGCCGACGATGATGGGTGAGCCCATGCTGGCCCACATGCTTCCGCCGGTGAAGCTCTTGGCCCATTTGACGCTGACCTCATCTGCATCTCTGGCCGTCTTCACATCCACAATACCATTGTTGGCCGCGTCCTTTCTAAAGGCCGGCCAATCCGCCGTTCCCTGGGCCAGGGCCGGAGACAATCCCATGGCCGCCAGGGCCATGGCTAAAATCAGCAGCAGCGCTGCTCCCCTTTTTAAAACCGCATGTTTCATTCTTTTTACTCCTCCATTTTGTGTAAATATTTATAAAATTGCCAGAGGCGCCTTTTCTCTGCAGACGCCTTGGCATTTCTATCCTTTAGGTCAGATACTCGCGCTCATAATCGTAAATATCGCAGTACCGATCGACCGCAGAGCCTTTTTTACAGTGGATCACCGTGTTGCCGCGGTTGAAAATCCAGTCCCCCAGCTCCTCGGGATCGTGGTGAAAAATCACGTGCTTCAGACGATTGCAGCCGTGGAAGGCCCATTTGCCAATTTTTTTAAGGCTGGTGGGAAACTCAATGGTCTCCAGCAGCTTGCATTTTAAAAAGGCGCTGTCCCCTATGACCTTCAGCCCCTGGGGCAGGCGGATGCCCTTAAAGGAGCACCACTGAAAGGCCCCCTCGTCGATTTTCCAAAGCCCCTCCGGCAGCTCCAGGGCCTTGCATTTAAAAAAGCTGTAGGGGCCGATGACCTCCAGGCTCTGGGGCAGCTGAACCTCGCTGAGGCTGTCGCATTCGTAAAAGGTATCCTTCGCCAGGGTCCTAAGCCCCTCGGAAAACACCGCCCGCTCCAGGCGTCTGCACCGTCTGAAGCAATTGGGCCCGAGGTATTCCAAGGATTCTGGAAAGACCACCAGCCGAAGCCTGACACAGCCCTCACAGACGTTTTTCTCCACCCGCTTCAGACCGCCGGAAAAGGCGATGCTCTTGAGCATGGAGCAATTTGTAAAGGCCCGGCTCTCAATTTCTCTGATGGTGTCGGGCAGCTCCACGGAACGAATGCGGACGTTGTCCCTGAAGACCTCCCGCCCTAAATAGATGTATCCCCGAGGAACGACGACATCCCGCTCCGCGTTTTTTCCCATATCCAGCGCCGTGTAGGTGCGCTGACTCCGGCCTGCGCTGTAGTGCTCATAAAGGCGCATTCCCGACTGATCTGCCTTGGGGTAAAAGCCCATTCTCCGCAGCTGGTCCTGTCTCTGGGCACTTCTTTTGCAAATGATCCTGGCCCTCGGGGGCAGGGCGTCCTCGCCGCAGCGGGGAATATCCCCCTTAAACAAAATTTTCGCCAGGGACCTGCAGCCCTCAAAGGCGGATTCTCCAATAAAATCCACCTGCTCGGGAAAGACGAGCTCCTCAAGGCGCACACACCCTTTAAAGGCGTTTTTATCGATCGTCTGGAGGCTTTCCGGAAGACTGAGGGTTGTCAGCACACCGTCGTTTAAAAAAGCATCCCGCTCGATTTTGACCACGCCCTCTCGAATCCTAAGCTGCAGCGCATTGCCAATGCTGTGGGCCTCCCGCCGGCTTAAAAGGGCTTTACCATTAACCTGCTTCTCCATACATCCTCCCTTCGCCCGTCAATCTGTATTGTCCGAGGTAGTATTTTTTATTATTTTATTCTAGGCTCTGGCGCTTCCAGAGGCACGGATTTTTTTAATGGCCCGCTGCTGCAGGGCCAGGGCAATCACCGCCGTCAAAAATCCCAGGGCCAGCAGGACAAAGCCCAGCTGGGTCCAGAACAGCAGCGTGCGATAGCTGTGCAGGGGATAAAATAGCAGCACCAGGGCATCCAGGGCCGCCAAAAGCCCGATGACCAGCACCGGAATCCAGTAATGACCCGCCAGATTTTTCATCGAAAAGGCGTAGCTGATCAAGGCCAGACAGCCCCCCAGAAGCCCGTAGCCCACGTAAAAGGCCAGAATATCGGACTCCATGGCGTCCACCGCCAGCAGCAGGATGCCGAAAAACAGGCAGAGCAGCACCGGAAGAAGGTTGAAGCCCCAGCCCGGGAGTCTCCCGATATTGATGAGGGTGTGAATCAGCACCTCAACCCCCAGGGCGATAAAGCAGATGGCCATGTAGGGCGCAAGGTTGGCGTAAAGCCGCTCCTTGGTGATCATGGTCAGTCCCGCACAGGCCGCGGCGAAGATAAAGGCAATTAGAATAATCCACCAGCCGCAGGGCGGCTTCTCGCCAAATTTTTTTCTGCTTTTCTTTTCTTTCTGCATCGTCATCCCTTTCCGCCTCAAAGATAGCTTCTCTGATAGCCGAATCTTTCGCAGTAGTTGTCCACATTGGATCCTTTTTTGCAGTACACACATACTGTGTTCTTGTTAAACAGCCAATCGCCGATTTCCTTTGGATCTCCCTCAAAGACCACCTTTTTCAGGGCGGAGCAGCCGTGGAAGGCCCACTTGTCAATGCGGGTCACCGCCCCTGGAATCACCACCGCTTCCAGGGCCTTGCACTTGGCAAAGGCGCTCTCGCCGATGAATTTCAGGGTCCCAGGCAAAATCAGCGTCCGCAGACCACAGCCCGAGAAGGCCTCTCTGTCAATTTGTCTGAGGCCCCTGGGAAGGCTTATTCGCTCCAGGTGCTTACAGCCCTGGAAGGTGCGAAACTCAATGCGCTCCACCCGCGGCGGCAGGTTGACCTCCCGCAGAGACTCGCAGCCCAAAAAGGCATTTTTCTCAATGACCCGCACCGAGGTCGGCAAAATCACCCGGCTGAGCTCCCGACAGTTTTTAAAGCTGCGGTTTCTGATGAACTCCAGATCCTCGGGCAAAACCACCCGTTTGAGCTTGCCGCAGCCCATGAAGGCCGCCTGTCCCAGCTCCCTCAGGGTCTCGGGCAGACGCACCTCCAAAAGCAGAGAGCAGCCCTCAAAGGCGCCCTCGCCGATGACGGCCACCCCGTCGGGCAGCCTGATTTCCCGGAGCCTGGCCATGTTTTTAAAGCTGCCTCCGGCCACCCGGGTGTAGCCCCGGGGAATCTCCACCACCCGGCCCTTGTTTTTCTTTGCCAGGCCTGCGGTGTACTCCAGCATATTTTTCTTGCCCGGCACTACCCGCGGGCTCTGCTGCTGTTTTGAATACCTTGTCAATTCCATTTTCCTTCACATCCCTTATTTTAAAACTATGCCATAGAGGTCAAAATGTCTTTTGTCTTCTACTCAATCAATCCGTATTTTACCTTGATCCGCTCCAGCTTCTCGATCATGACCCTGGCCGCGATGAACAAAAAGATCACCGTGGAGATCGCGTGGACGAGGTTCACCGGCGCCCCGGAAACGTAGTAGGGTAAAAAGGACATGAGCTTAAGCTCTCCCTGATAGAACATCAGGGGCGTCGCCGTATCCATGAGGCCGCCGTAAATAAAGAAGGTGGCCAGAAAGCCGAAGATGCACAGCGAGGACTTTTTCGCCTTGAGCATCCCCTTTCTAAAGAGAATCCCCGCCAGAAAGCCGATGATCCCCCAGGAAAACATCTGGTAGGGGGTCCAGGGGCCCTGTCCGAAGAAAAAGTTGGACATGAAGCCGCTCATGGCTCCCACCATAAAGCCGGACTCGGCGCCGAAGCACACCCCGGCGATGATGACGATGGCCGTCACGGGCTTAAAGTGAGGCACCATAAAGAAGGCCATACGCCCCACCACCGCAATGGCGATGAGCACCGCCAGCACCATGATCTCCCGGGCCTTGGGCTTTCTGCCCTCAAAGACCATGAAGAAGGGGGCCATGGTGTAAAACATCATGCACAAAGCCACCAGCATGTATTTTCGATCCCCGCCGTAGGTCAGGCCGACCCAGATGGTGATGGGAATCAGCAGCAGAATGATAAACACCGCCGCCAAGGTTCTCTTGGGCAGCTTTTTATTTTCAGGGTTTTCCACAAGCTCCGGTCCCGCCGGGGGGACCCAGTCCTCGGTGACCTGCCCCACCATCGCCTGATTTTCGGCGATGCGCTTTGCCACATCGGTGCTCTCGGCGCCGCTGAGGTAGTTCTCTAAAAAGTCGTCTGCCGTATTTTGCTGCAGCATTCAATCACATCCTTTACTGTCACCGCATTTTCAAAAACGTGCCTCGACATGCGATTGGCCGAGGTGGTATAAAAGCTGTTCCCCGCAAAGAAGGCCCGGGGCGCGTTTTGAGCCACGATATTGCCCTCGAAGAACAGCCCGCAGCGGTCGGCGTACTTGGCGCAGAACTCTACGTCGTGGGACACCATGATGATGGTGACGCCGTGGGCCTTGAGCTTGGCCAAGATTTCTGCCAGCTCCCGCTTAAAGTGATTGTCCAGCCCCTTGGTGGGCTCGTCCATCAACAGGATTCTGGGCTTCATCAGCATAATTTTGGCCAGAGCCAGCCGCTGCTGCTCCCCGCCGGAGAGATCGTAGGGGTGGTGGTTCATCAAATGCTCGATGTGCATCAGCTGGGCCATGCCCATAACCGCCGTCTCCTTTTTCATGGGGCTGTCGTATTCCTTGCGCCGGCTCTCCTTGGGGCCTCCGATCATCTCGTAGAGGTCTAATTCCACCGTCTTTTTCACAAAAAGACTCTGGGGATTCTGGGGCAGCACCCCAAGGAGTCCTCTAAAGAGCTCGTGGTCAGAGTATTTTCTGACCTCCTTGCCCTCGATCCACACCTTGCCTCTGTAGGGCCTGTTGACCCCGGAGATGATGGATAGGCTGGTGGTCTTTCCGGTGCCGTTGCCCCCCACCAGGGCGAAGAGCTCGCCGTGCTTAACCTTCAGGGAGAGATCTTTGACCACGTCGGGCAAATCTCTGTCGTAGCGGAACCACACGTCCTTGAGCTCCACCACCGTCGGCGCCTCGGCAAAGGGATCCGCCGCCTCCAGGGGAATGGTTTGCTTCTCGATCTGGCCAGCTTCCTTCATGGCCGTCAGCCACTGCCTGCCGTCCCTGACGGTCAGGGGACAGGCTAAATCTGAATCCACACCGGCGTAGATCTGCATGGGCGCCGGCATGGAGAGGAACATATCGTGTCCCATGCCCCGAAGCTTCTGGCCGATTTCCGCCGGGCTGCCGGTAGCGATGACCGCCCCCTGGTCCATGACGACCACCTTGTCCGCCGCCGGGAAAATATCCTCCAGGCGGTGCTCCGTCATGATGACGGTGGTGCCCAGATCCCGGTTGATTTTTTTTACAGTCTCGAGGAAATCCGAGGCTGCGATGGGATCCAGCTGGGAGGTGGGCTCATCCAAAATCAGCAGCGAGGGGTGCATGGCCATGATAGCCGCCAAATTTAAAAGCTGCTTCTGGCCGCCGGACAGCTCCGTCACATCCCGCATAAACCAGGCCTGGATGCCAAAATAGGAGGCCATCTCCGCCACCCGCAGCCGGATGGTGGGGGTGTCAAAGCCCAGGCTCTCTAAGCCAAAGGCCAGCTCGTGCCACACCTTGTCCGTCACAATCTGATTGTCGGGATTCTGAAGTACATAGCCGATTTCCGCCGACTGGGTGCGTCTGTCCACCTCCGCCAGGGGAGTTCCTCGAAAGTCGATCTCCCCGGTGATCGTACCGTGGGGCGCCAGCACCGTCTTGAGATGCCTGAGCAGGGTGCTCTTGCCGCAGCCGCTTTTGCCGCAGAGCACGGTAAAGCTGCCCTCCTCAATGTCGATATTGATATCCCGAAGGGCTGGCTTTGTCATCTCGGGATAGGTAAAGCTCATATTTTTTATGCTGATAATCGCCAATTTTCCGTCTCCTCATCTTCATTGATGGTCATGGCCGCAACCAGATGGCTGTCGGCACTGGTCATGGATACACCTCTCTGGGAGGCAGACCGCAGCTTTTTCCAGCGCAGCTCCGAGATGGCGTCCACCACCGTCGGTGCCAGACAGAGGGCCGCGTAAAACAGGTAGGTCAAAACGCCCAGAACGTTCAGGGGGGCAATTTTGAATACCGGATTGTACTGGACGAAGCCATAGCCCAAAAATAATCCCAGGGCCAGCCCCGCCGCGACGATAAGCATCACGATGGTCAAAAGGCCGTCCCGTCTGTCAAAGCGGTAAAGGGAAAAAGCCGTCCTCCCCCTAAGGCCGTAGCCCCGGGCCCGCATGCTGTCGGCGGACTCGATGGCGTTTTCCAGGGCCCAGGTGATCATGATGGAGAGGATCTTGATCCCGTGGGAGATCCGCTCCAGAATATTGCCGTTGCTTACGTCCCGGCCAACGCACTTCTGACCATCGCTGATCTTTTTCATCTGAGCCTTGAACATGGGCACGAAGCGCAGCACCATGGAAATGATCAGGGACAGGGATGGAATGATTCGCCCGAAAAGGTAGATGAACTTATCCGAGGTCATCACCTTGTTGTAGCAGGCAAACCAGATCATCACCGTGATTAAGGTCAGCCCCATGACAAAGCCGTAGATCATGCTCTCCAGGGTGATGGGGTTGCCGTTGGGGAAATACCCCAGGATGGTAACGCCGTAGTGGTTGAACAGCGGATTTAAAATCGTGGTCAAAATCAGCACCGGCAGCATAAACAGAAGGTTGAACCTCAAGGCCTTTCTGGGCCCCAGAACGATCACGGCGTAAATCACCGCCGTGACCAGAGAGATCCCCTGCATCACCGGATGCTGAAAGCACATGCTCAGAATAATCACCGCTGCAAAGTAAAAGAAGTTGATGGCCGGATGGTAGGTAGAAAAGCTGTCCTGTCTCATGGTCTACCACATGCTGTTGTCGCCGACATCCCGGCCCAGATCGCAGGTGTAGACCCAGTTGATGACGTCGCCGCTCTCAACGGTGTATTTGCTGCAGCCGTAGTTGGGGAACCAGCCGTTGACGTTGTACATCCAGCCTGAAAGCTGGCCGCCGTCGAATTCGTAGAGCTGGTTG
>JAUNGS010000036.1 GCA_030524435.1 Eubacterium sp. | reverse complement strand
TGAAGGATATCAAGGATATTGTCCCCGGTATCTAAAAGTGATGAAGCAGCTGAAAAGGCTGTTTTTTTATTGAGAGATCACAGAGGAGGGATGCCTTTGGTAGAAATCAGACGGCGGGAAGGTGAGGTTGCGGTCACCGGCCATGCTGACTATGCAGGAAAAGATGAAAAAGACATAGTCTGCGCAGGGGTGTCAGCATTAACAATAACCTTAGCCTCCGGGCTTGAGCAGTTGACAGAGGACAGCGTAGTGCATACCTGCAAAGAAGGTGATGTGCGAATTTCATATGGGAGCTTATCAAAGCCAGGCGAGGTTTTGATGGGTTCCTTTTTTATTGGCGTCGGTATGATTGCGGAGAAATACCCGGATCATGTGAAGCTTATTGACCAGGCGTGAGCGTCGTTAAACCTTACGGAAATATGGCAGGCGTGGAACCATTCAAAGCTACGGCAGATAGGCGTGATATCTTTAAAATACGGAGAAAATACGGAGGTAGATATGGACTTTAAAGATTTTGATTTTCTTCAATTATTCGCTGACGGGGCCGGAGATGGTTCCGGCGAGGGCGGCGATGGTGAACCCGGCGGCGGCAGCGGCCAGGGCGACGGTGCGGATCCGTACGCCAATCCCGATGGCCAGGGCGGCGATGCAGAAATTATGAATATGAGCATTTAAAGAGTCATAGAAAAGTTTTTATTAAAATACCCGAAGACAATTTAGCTGTCTTCGGGCATTGGTATTTTTGTACTTAGCTCCTTGCTGCGCCGTCCACTGACAGAATTTCACCGGTGACGTAGCTGGCCAGGTCGCTGGCCAGGAACAGGAAGGCGTTGGCGATGTCCTCGGGCTCGCCGATGCGGCCCAGGGGAATGGTGGCGATGAGGGGCTTGATCATCTCGTCGGGCAGGGCGGCCACCATGTCCGTCTTGATGACCCCCGGGGCAACGGCGTTGACGCGGATATGGTCCGGCGCCAGCTCCCGGGCCAGGGACTTGGTCAGGCCATTGACGGCAAATTTCGAGGTGGGGTAGCCGACCCCCGAGGGCTGGCCGTAGATGCTGACCATGGAGCTGGTGTTGAGAATGACGCCGCCGCCCTGCTGGCGCATGATGTCGGCCGCCGCCTGGGCGCAGGTGAACACGGCGTTGACGTTGAGATCCATGATCCTTTCAAATTCGCCGGCGGCGTAGTCCGACAGCTTTGTTCTGGAGGAGACGCCGGCGTTGTTGACCAGGATGTTCAGGGAGCCAAAGGTGTCTGCCACCTGTGCAAAGGCCTGCTTTACGGCCTCGGGATCGTTGAGCTTGGGGCAGAGGCCCATCACCTGGTAATCAGGGTTTTCGGCCTTCAGGGCCTCCAGGGCCTTGTCCACGGTTTCTCTCCGGGAGCCGAAGAGGGCGACCTTGGCGCCGTTGTCTAAGAATTTTTTGACGGTGGCATACCCGATACCCCGGGTGCCGCCGGTTACGATGGCTGTCTTATTGTTTAACATGCTGTAAAGCCTCCTTAAAGTAATTTGAATTTATAAAAAGGGGAGCAGCCAAAATTTTCTGCTCCCCCCAGGAAATGCCGCGGCCTAGAAAAGGCTTTCGTGCATCTCCACATTGTATTCTTTTTTGAGTTCATCGACGCGGTTTAAAAAGGCGCGGTTTTGCTTCTGGCCCAGCAGGTACTGACGGGCGCTTTCCTTGACGATGTCGAAGGGAATGGTTTCAGATTTTTTGCTGTCGGTGACCTTGATGATATGCCAGCCGAAATCTGTCTTGACAGGCTTGTCACTGATTTCACCGACCTTCATGGCGAAGGCGGCTTCCTCAAACTGGGGCACCATCTTGCCCTTGGAGAAGTAGCTTAAATCGCCGTCCTTTTCTCTGGAGGGGCAGATGGAATATTCTCTGGCGGCCTCCTCAAAGGTTTTGACGCCGTCCTTGATTTCCTTTAAAATATCGATGGCCTGCTGCTCGCTGGGCAGCAGAATATGGCTTGCCCGGATGCTGTCCGGGGCGATGAACTGCTTGGGGTTTTCGTCGTAGAAGGTTTTGACTTCTTCGTCGCTGACGGTGACAGACTGCATAAACTTGGCGATGGTGTGGGATTTCAGTAATTTTTCCTTGGCGTCCTCCACCAAAGCCAGGTATTCTTCGCTTTCGTCAACCTTGTTTTTCTTGCCCTCCAGGTAGAATAATTCCTGGGCCACCAGTTCCTGGAGCAGCTGATTGCGGCCGTCCTTGGTTCTGAACTGTCCCTGCTGTTCCTGGGGCAGCTGCTGTATTAATGCTTCGAGGTCAGAGGCGTAGATTGCCTTGCCTTCAACCACGGCTAAAGGTTTTTGTTCCATAGGGTTCTCCTTAAAAATTATCGTTGAAATACATATTATAATTTACGGGGACATTTGTCAAGAATTCCCGCCGGGGAAGACAATTTTTAGAGAATCTTAAAGGAACCCTTTTTATACCGGCCACACCGCCTCCCAAAGCTGGGAGAGGGTGTTTAGGGTATGAAAAAAAGCCTGTTGCCAGGCTTTTTATCTATGAACGGTCAGGTTCATTGGAGAGGTAAAAAATTGTGTTGGGAGGGCCTGTCTGCCCGGACAGGCCGCATTTTAAAAGAAGGAGTATCATTATTTTTCCCAAAACACTTTTGAAGAAACTATAAGTTAGGAGAGTGTGTGGTCATTGAAAGTAAATAAAATGTTGTTTGTTAAAAGGAATGTTCTCATGAGCGACTGCAGATGCTGTGCTCCATCTGCGGTCTTTTTTAATCTGACTGTGCGATCAGAGAACTTTCAATGACTTGTTAATTTCATCTAACTTATGGTGTTAGTATATACTAACAAGATGGGGTTGTCAAGGGTCTATCACAAAAAAATAAAAAAATTTTTATTTTTTTTGTGGGAAGGCTCAGAGTAACCCTGGCGCCGCCGATATCCGAGAAGTTTTCCAGGTGCAGGCTGCCGCCCTGGCCTCGGGCAATGGTACGGGGATGTAAAGGCTCATACCCTGAAGATTTGTAAAAAATGAAAATTTGAAATTTGCATTGATTTTAGGCGGCGTTTCGGATATGATTTTTAAAGAAAAATACGATTAATCAGAAAGCAGGATAGATAATGCCAGAAAAATTAACGACCAAGGGAAAGAAAACCCGGGAAAATATCATGAACACGGCCAAGACCCTGTTCTATCACCGCGGCTACAATAATACAGGTATCCAGGATATCGCCGCCGAGGCCGATGTTAAGCTGGGCACCATGACCTATTATTTTAAAAAGAAGACAGATCTTGTGGGGGAAATTTTCAACACCTATTTCATGCGTCTCTACGACCGTGTGGGCGAGGAAATCGGCCAGGAGGCCACGCTGTTTACCAAGTATTGCTTTACCCAGGTTTGTCTTTTTGATGCGATTTTAAAAGATCCCAACAACGCGCGATTTTATTATGAAATCATGCAGAAGGACGCCAGCCGCAAGGAGCGTCTCTACCTTATAAAGACCTTTAACCGCTCCAGCCTGGACTTTTTCAACAAATCCTACAGCGAGGCGGATCTCAACGCCTACGCCATCATCAATTACGGCGCCCAGAAGGAGCTCTTCATCGACTACTACGACAGAGAGCTGCCCTACACCGCCGAGGAAATGGTCTCCTATCTGGTGCGCAACACCTTTAGAGTGCTGGCCATCGACAAGGAAAGCCTTGACAATACCATGAAACAGGCCTTTGAGTTTTTAAAGACCAGCACCGTTGGTGAAATTCCATTTCTGATTTAGGGGGCAGGTATGATAAAGGCAGTGATCTTCGACATGGACGGCGTCATCATCGATTCCGAGCGGGATTACCAGCAGATTGAGATAGATATGTACAAACAGCTGGGCATCAGCATGACCGCCCAGGAGGCCCAGGAGAGTATGGGCAAGGTCACCCTGGAGTGGTGGCGGGAGGTTATCGAGCGCTTTGGCCTAAAAGCTTCGGCTGAAGCCCTGGCCGAGGCCGAGGACAAGGCCTACCTCGATTACCTCTTCAGCGACGAAACTCAGAAGACCATGTGTCCGGGTGTAGACCGACTGCTGCAGGCCCTGAAGGCGCGGGGGCTTAAAACGGCGGTGGCCTCATCCTCTTTAATGGATGGGATCAACCGGGTGATGGCTATCTTTAATTTAGACGCCTATTTTGATTTAAAGCTCTCTGGGCAGCAGGTGGCCTGCGGCAAGCCGGCGCCGGATATCTTTCTCAGGGCCGCCGAGCTTCTCGGGGTACTGCCGGAGGAATGTCTCGTCATCGAGGATTCCTTCAGTGGCATCAAGGCAGCCAAGGCCGCAGGCATGGGCTGCGTGGCTTACCTCAGCGCCCCCGAGGGTGTGGTGGACTACAGCGCCGCCGATTATCGGGTGAAAAATTACGATGATTTTTTTGAAGCAGTGGCTATTCTAAAGGGCTGAGGTCCCAGATTGAATCAAAAAAGGTCCCAGCTTCGGGTTAAAATTCGGGGCGGCTTAATAAAAGCTTTAACAACATAATCCTATCTTGACTGTATGTCGGGGTAGGATTATAATATGAATTAATAGTTAGGAAAATGCTAACTAATTATTATAGACAAGGTGATGAAGATGACGTGTAAAAAGCATGAACTCTATCAGGCATACCTGCGGCTTTTGGAAATTGGCGGAAGCTGCAGCGCCTCGATTGCCCATGAATGTCAGGCTGAGGCCATGACGCCAAAACAGATCTATTATTTAAAAATCATTGATCACAACGACGCCATGACCTTCAGTAAGCTGGCAAGTTATACATCGAATTCAAAACCGACGGTGACGGAGATGATCAACCGGTTTATCGCCAGCGGCTGTGTCTACAAGGAAAAGTCCGCCGACGATAAACGGGTCTGCTATATCCATCTGACGCCCAAGGGCAAGCGCATTGCCCGGGCCGAGGAGATGACGCAGCTGCGGCTGATCGAACGCATTGAATCCTGCCTCAGCGACGAAGAGGTTAACCTGCTGATCGCTTTGCTCAACAAGCTGGATTGAGGCGGCTTCGCACCTATAAAGGAGGTTTACTATGCATCAAGAATTGAAACACGCACCGATTATTCCCATCACGGAGACAGTGATCTTCCCGGGTATCTCAAACCGCATTTTTGTCAATGAGGTAATCGGGCAGAATATCAAGCAATTGATCATTGAGAATAATACCCTGGCCATCGGCCTGACAACTAAAAACTATCATGCCTATGACCTGTTAAACGACGAGTCCTTTTACCCTGTGGGCGTCCTGATGAATTTTGAGACGATCCAGAAGTCGGACAAGGGCTATATCATTGAAATTGACACCTTAAACCGGGTTCGGGTCAGCAACATCGTCAACGACGGCGAAAGCCTCTCCGGCGATTACTACGACCTGGAGGACATCAAGGACGTCGATGAAAGGGAACAGCAGGAGATGCTGGACTACATCAAAGGCATTATGGCAGAAATCGGCAGAAACTTTAAGGGTGCCGACTACTTCGTGCGCCTGCTGGACGACGTTCAGTCGGTACAGCAGATCATCGGCTACACCGTGCCCATGATGGGCATTCCCATCTCCAGCAAGCAGGCACTTTTGGAAATGGATTCCGAAAAGGAACGCTCCCTGAAATTCATCGATTATATTATCCGCGAAAAGGATTCTGTCCACCTGCAGCTGGAAATCAGCAGGAAGTACACCAAGCAGAAGGACAAGGCCTATAGAGAGGCCATCCTCAGGGAACAGCTGAAAAACATCAAAGAAGAGCTGGGCGAATCCGATGTCTACGAGGAAGAGGAAGAAGACTACAGAAGCAAGGTTGAGGCTGCCGACCTGCCTGAAAATGTGCGGAAGGTGGCCATGAAGGAACTCAAGAAGCTGGAGGCAGCGGCCCAGGGCAGTGCCGAGGTCAACGTCATCCAGAATTATCTCGACTTGCTTTTGGAGCTGCCCTGGCACACTGAGGCCGAGGACATCGATATTCAGCGCGCCAAAGCGGTGCTTGACGCCAATCACTACGGCATCGACGACGTGAAAAAGCGGATCGTCGAGCATTTGGCGGTCTTAAAGCTTAAAAAAGACAAGCAGGGCTCCATCCTGCTTCTGGTGGGACCGCCGGGCACCGGCAAGACCAGCCTGGGCAGAAGTGTTGCCGAGGCCCTGAACCGGGCCTACGTCAGAGCCAGCCTCGGCGGCGTCCGGGATGAATCGGAAATCCGCGGCCACAGGCGCACCTACGTGGGCGCCATGCCGGGCCGGATCATCAAGGGCATCGACGAGGCGGGCACCATGAATCCCGTCTTTATCCTCGATGAGATCGACAAGCTGGGTATCTCCAACCAGGGCGATCCCTCGGCGGCGCTGCTGGAGGTATTGGATCCCGAACAGAACAACGCCTTTGCCGACCACTACCTTGAGGTGCCCTACGACCTGTCCAACGTCTTTTTCATCGCCACGGCCAACGACCTCAGCACCATTCCCGGGCCGCTTTTGGACCGGGCGGAGATCATCGAGCTCTCCAGCTACACCAACCGGGAAAAATTCCACATTGCCAGAGAGCACTTGATTCCCAAGGTCCTGGGAGATCACGGTCTCACCGAGGATCAATTTGAGGTCACCGACGAGGCGCTGCGGCAGATCATCGAGAACTACACCGCCGAGGCCGGGGTGCGCGGGCTGACCAAGCAGCTGGCCAAGGCGGCCAGAGTGGCGGCGGAGCGCATTGTCCTGGAAGAATGTGACAAGCTTACGGTAACCCCGGAAAACCTGAAGGAGGTTTTGGGCAACAAGACGAGACGCCACGAAAAGGTGGGCAAGAAAAACGCCCCGGGGGTCGTCACAGGCATGGCCTGGACGGCGGTGGGCGGCGAGATCCTGTTCACCGAGGCCACCTTCATGCCAGGCAGCGGCAAGCTGATCCTCACCGGTCAGCTGGGCGACGTCATGAAGGAAAGCGCCACCATCGCCATGAGCCTGATTCGCTCCAGACTGGGCGAGGACTCCAAGGGCTTCGACTTCTTTGCCTACGACACCCATATCCACGTGCCCTCGGGGGCAACCCCCAAGGACGGCCCCAGCGCCGGCGTCACCCTGACCACGGCTCTGGCCTCCCTGGTTTTAGGCAAGCCCGTGGACAGCGAGCTGTCCATGACCGGTGAAATCACCCTGAGCGGCAAGGTCATGCCCGTGGGCGGTATTAAGGAAAAGGTCATTGCGGCCCACAGAAGCGGCATCAAACGGGTGATTCTGCCCAAGGAAAATGAGCGGGATCTGGAGGATGTGCCCCAGGAGGTCAAGGACGAGCTTCAGTTTATCTTTGTGGACAATGTCGACGATGTGCTGAAGGCGGCCCTGGACGTCAGCCTGCCCGAGTACGATCTCCACTTCGATCTGGTGTTCAACGATCCCCACAGGGATAAGAGCCTGCCGGAGATGATTTTGTAATAGCAATGAAATAAAAAATCCCCCGACGACGCCCTCTAATTCAATTAGAGGTGCGTGTCGGGGGATTTTTGTGTGGGATGGATGCTTGACATAGCTGGCTCAGTCCGCCTGGTCGGCGTATTGGCTGACCTTCAAATAGTCGATGAACTGTTCGGCGGTTCTGCCGGACCGATTCAAATGCCGCAGCTCCCACTGCCGGGCGAGGCTGTTAAGCTGCTCTGTTGGGATGGCGAGGCCAGCCTCCTGGGCCAGGGCGCCTACGATGCGCAGGTATTCATTCTGATCTGGAGAGACGAAGGTGAGTACCAGGCCAAAGCGGCTGGACAGGGAGAGCTTTTCCTCCAGAACGTCCTTGGTGTGGACGGCGTTTTCTCTCTCGGAGCGGGTTTCTGTGACAAGATGGCGCTTGTTGGAGGTGGCGTAGATCAGCACGTTGTCGGGATTTTCCTCCAGGGAGCCCTCCAGGATATTCTTAAAGAGCTTGTAGTCGGCGTCGTCCTCCTCGAAGGACAGATCGTCGATGAAGAGAATAAAGGGGTAGGGGCGATGCTTGATGCGCTCCACCACGGCGGGAATATAGGACAGCTGATCCTTTTTAAACTCGATCATCTTAAGCCTGGTGTCCTTGAAATGATCCAGGAGGGCCTTGACCATGGTGGATTTGCCGGTGCCCATGTCCCCCTGGAGCAAAACATTGAGGCCGGTGTGGCGATGAATCAGGGCGGCGGTGTTGGCGATGAGCTCTTTTTTCTCCTTGTCGTAGCCCACCAGGCTGTCCATGGTTTTGTAGCTCTGGCTGGTGACGGGGCAGAGCTTGCCCGCCTTGAGCTTGAAGCTCTGGTTGAGCTCAAAGATACCGAGGCCATTTTCAAAAATGTAGGTGTTGGCAGCGGCGAAGGCCCGGGAGACATCACCGCTTTCAAAGGCTGCCTCCAGCGCGGCGCAGGGCGGCAGGGGAGAAAAGATCTCTGCGGAGAAAATATTATCGTCATCTAAGGCGCAGTCCTTTAAAAATCCAGACCAGTCGAAGTGATACATGGCCAAAAAAAGCTCAAAATCGTGGTGCATGCTTTTGGTAAAGGGATGATCTTCGGCCACAAGGCCAGCTTCAAAAAGCAGGGTTAAGGGATTTTCGTCGCCCACCACCGAGGCCAAAAGAAAATCCTGCCAGGGGGTGCGGGCGTAATGGGGTCTGACGGATTTGTCAAAGGCCCAGCCCAGCACAGCGGCCTTCAGGCTGTAGTAGGTGTCCAGGGCGGCGCCGGGTGTCCCAGGGCTGTCCAGGTCCTGAAGCAGTGTCTTAAAGGCCTTAAAGATGGGATCCTTGAAAATGCCTCGGTAGAAGGAAAAGGTATTAAAATCCGGCAGCGCCGGCAGTGTAAAATTTGATTTCATGGTGTTTACCTCAATATTAAAGTGATACCGTGACCAGAGTATTCCGGAGACAGATTGATTCTTTCCATTATAGCATAAAAAGGGCGTCGGAAAATGGGGCAGGAAAAGCTGAAATCCTTTTACCGCGAAAAGTGGAGGCTTTAAAAGAAACTTTCATCTTTTTTGTAACAAAATGTCACGAAAAAGCTTGTTGATGAAATATTTTTGTGATAAAATTAGCGTGAAGAGAAATATTTGATAAAAAATTTGATTTGAAATCCTAGAGGAAATGAGGTGTTTCATTGAAAATCTCAGGATACTTTAAAAAAATGGAAGACAGCGTCAACGCACGGCTGGATAAACTCAATGCCAAATGCGGCGGTAAAAAAATCTTTACCTTTAAGGCCTCGGCCCTGGTTGTCACAGGGCTGGTGGTGCTTTCGGGGGCTGGAATTGTCCATGGACAGACCACGGCCTACGAGGTGCTCCACAACGGTCAGTGCATCGGCTACGTCAAGGACCAGGCCACCTTCGAGGAGGCCATGCAGAAAGTGGAGGATGAGCTCTGTCAGGCCTACCAGCACGACAATGTCATCATCGCCGATGAAATCGAGCTGAAGCCCACCAGAACCTTTGATAAAAAGCTGGACGCCTCTGCCTGTGCCGATCTTCTGGACAACGACGTCAAGGAGGTCAAGCTGGCCGGCGCCGTCATCAAGATAAACGGTGAGGACAGAATCACCGCCGACTCCAAGGAAACGGCGGACAAGGCCCTGGAGGCCTTTAAAAGCGCCTACACCCAGGTTGAGGGCGCAACCCTGCTGGAGAGCGCCATCAAGGAGCCCGTGGAGGTTGTGGAGGCCGAGGTAGACATCAATACGGCTCAGAGCTACGACAATGTGCTCTCTTATCTCCAGACGGGCAACGCAGTGGTAACTCCCTACGTGGTCCAGGAGGGGGAAACCAGCGGCGCCCTGGTTGCAGCCAACCGCGGTATCGGTGTGGATCGCCTGGCAGAGCTCAACGCTGGCCGGGATATGAACACCCTCAACGCCGGGGATACCGTCAATATCGAGGAGAAAAAGCCGGTGCTGACGGTGGTTACCAAGGCGGAGCGCCAGTATCAGGAGCCCATTGCCTTTGAGACCGAGGAGCAGCCCACCGAGGAGCTCTACGAGGGAGAAACCCAGGAGGTCCAGAAGGGCGAGGACGGCGTCAAGGATGTGGATGCAGTCTTTACCTATGAAAATGGCCAGGAGGTTGGCCGCGAGGTTAAATCTGAAAATGTCAGCAAGGAGCCGGTTAAGGCCATCGTCCAGGTGGGTACCAAGCAGCAGCCCATCAGCATGCCCTCAATCAGCGGCAGCGGACAGTTTTTAATTCCCACCAGCGGTCATATTGGTGAAATCGGACGCCCCGGCGGCGGCTCCAGCAATCACACCAACGGCTGCGCTGTGGATATTTTAAACGGCTACGGCACACCGGTTTACGCCTCGGCGGCGGGCACAGTGACCCGGGCAGGCTGGTACGGCGGCTACGGCAACTGTATCGAGATCCAGCACGCCGACGGCTACTCCACCCTCTACGGGCATTTAAGCAGCATCAACGTCAGCGTGGGCCAGAGTGTGGGCCAGGGCGAGTACATCGGGGGCACAGGCTCCACGGGCTCATCCACGGCCAACCATCTGCATTTTGAAATTAAATACAACGGCGAGGCCCAGTACATCGTCAACTACCTGAGCATTGCTTCGGGGATGGACGTTTAGGGAAATCGCCCAGGGGATTTACAAAAAGGCTGTTTTTCATTATCATAGTGGAAAACAGCTTTTTAATTTGTCAAAGGAGGCGCCATGGAACAGGAAGCACAGATTCAAAGGGCCTACGACCAATGTCTGAAATACCTTTCCTTTAAAGGAAGAACCGAGGCGGAGATGGTGGCTTATATGGAAAAGAAGGAGTACTCCGATCGGGTGGTGGCGGCGGTGATGCAGAAGCTCTGCCACTACGGCTTTGTGGACGATGAAAAATACCTTCGGGATTATTGCTACAACAATCTCAACTACAACTTCTGGGGAAGAAAAAAGATGGCCTGGGATTTGAAGAAACGGGGCATTGACAATCCGGAGCTGGCTTTGGAGGACCTTTTTCCCAGAGATCAGGAGAAAAAATGCTGCGTCCGCCAATTTGACAAGGCCACAAGGCAGTATGCCAGGGAGAGCGGCCCAAAAAAGAAAAGCAAAATCTACCTCTTTCTCCAGCGCAAGGGCTTTGGCGGCGGACTGATCCAGGAGGTTATGGCCGAGGAGATGCCGGCTCAGGAGGAATTATCCGAGGCGGAGGAAGCAGCGCGCCGCAGTGCAGACCGAGGACAGCTTTTGAGATATTACGAGAAATACAAAAAAATGCAGACAGGGAAGGGCTACCAGGGCCGGGAGCTCAGGCAGCGGATCATCAGAAACCTCATGGCCCGGGGCTATCGCTACGGTGAAATCGAAGCTTTAATCCGGGAGATTGAAGAGGAATAAAAGGCTCCCTTCGTGTAAAATCCATGAAAATTATTTTAAAACCGAGGGGAATTTGTTATAATAAGCGATAAGACATTAAATCATTTCGAATCGAAGAATTGTACAGGAGGATAGGATGAAGATTGTAATCATGGAGCCTCTGGGAATTACAGAGGACGCACTGCAGACATTGAGCATGCTCCTCCGGGCCGACGGCCATGAATTTGTGGCCTACGACAACCGTGAGACAGACACCGAGAAATTGATTGCGCGCGTCAAGGACGCAGATGCGCTGGTATTGGCCAATCAGCCTCTAAAAAAGCAGGTGATTGACGCCTGTACGAAGCTGAAGCTGGTGGACATCGCCTTTACCGGGGTAGACCACGTGGATGTGGAGGCCTGTAAGGCCCGGGGCATCACCATCTGCAATGCGGCGGGCTATTCCACCAACGCCGTGGCGGAGCTGGCCTTTGGCCTGATGATCGACGTGTACCGCTACATCGTAACCTGTGACCACGAAATCAGAAACGGCGGCACCATCGGCGGTCTCATCGGCCACGAGCTCTGCGGCAAAAAGCTGGGCATCGTCGGCACCGGCGCCATCGGCCTCAAGGTGGCGGAAATCGGCAAGGCCTTTGGCTGCGAGCTCTTGGCCTACAGCCGTTCCATCCGCTCCGAGGGCCTGGAGATGGGCATTAAGTACATGGATCTCGAGGAGCTTCTGGCCCAGAGTGATATTGTCACCCTGCATCTGCCCATGAACGGCGAGACGGAAAAGCTCATCGATGCAGAAAAGCTGGAGCGGATGAAGGCCACGGCGATTCTCATTAATACGGCCCGGGGGGGGATTGTGGACAACGCGGCCCTGGCGGAGGCCCTGAAGCGCGGCGCCATCGCCGGCGCCGGCATCGATGTCTTCGATATGGAGCCGCCGCTGCCTGCAGATTATCCCCTTTTGGGCGCCCCCAACCTGGTGCTGACGCCCCACGTGGCCTTTGCCACCCGGGAATCTTTGTACAAGCGGGCGGCCATCGTGTTTGAAAATATTCGCTGCTGGCTGGCCGGCACCCCCCAGAATGAGGTGTAGACCTTGGGAAAGACGGTATTGCTTTTGACGGCGAGTCCCCTGGGGCCGGCTTCTGTAAGCCAGCGGATGGCCGATGCCTGTGCCGAGACCGTGGGGGAGATCTATCCTGCGGCGACGCTTATTCGCCGGGACTTATCGGCGATTCCCTTTCCGGCTATGGATAGGGAGGCGGTGAATTACCTCGACGGCAGGGAAACCGCCCTCGACGCCGAGACGACGGCGCTGATGGACGACCTCTGCCAGGAGTTTATGGCTGCAGATATCTACGTGTTTGCCTTGCCCCATTGGAACCTCTGTGTGCCGCCGGCGGTGCTCAGCTACTCGCTGTGCACCATGCGGGCAGGGAAGGCCTTTAAGTACACCGAAGCAGGGCCGGTGGGTCTGCTTCAAAACAAACAGGCCCTGATTCTTCTGGCCAGCGGCGGGGACTGCGATACGGACAACCCCATCATGCACTGCTACGGCGTCGATTGGCTCAAGGGCATTCTTGGGCTCTGCGGCGTCAAAAAGGTGGACGTCGTCTATGCCCAGGGCATGGAGGGGCGGCCCGAGGCCGCCGAGGACATTGTCCGCCAGGCGCTTTGGGATACCCGGGCCTTTGTTAAAAAAGCCAGGTGGCTGTAGGCTTGGTTTTAAAAAAAGCAGGTGCTTTAAGCACCTGCTTTTTTAGAGCTTTTCAATAAAAACTTAAGGTGAAAATAGTATAATAAGAAATATCATATCAGGAGAAAATTAGTAAAAGTATGTTAAACGAAAAAATTACAGATAAAACCCCAATGGTGGAGATCCTCAAAAATTTTGGAGATCTCCGGGTATTGGGCGAGGAAGATCAGGACCCCTACGAGGTCGCCCAAACCCTGATTCGGGAGCTCTTTGCCATCCAGAATACTTACCGGGCGGCCATCAAGGAGGTCAGCACCAAGCTGGAAATCCTCAACGACGAGTTCCAGAGCACCCATGAGCGCAACCCCATCCACACCATGAAGTCCAGAATAAAGTCGCCCAAGAGCATCGTCGAAAAGCTCAACCGCAAGGGCCACGACCTCAGCGTCGCCTCGGCCCGGGAGAATCTCGACGACATCGCCGGCATCAGGATCATCTGTCCCTATATCGAGGATATATACACGGTTAAAAACCTTTTGAAGGCCCAGGACGACATCGAGCTGATTCGAGTCACCGACTACATCAAGCAGCCTAAGCCCAACGGCTACCGCAGCCTTCATCTGATTTTAAAGGTGCCGGTGTTTTTCTCAGATCACAAGGAGCTGGTCAAGGTTGAGGTTCAGATCAGAACCATCGCCATGGATTTCTGGGCAAGCCTGGAGCATCAGCTGCGCTACAAGGCCGTAGATCCAGAGAATATTTCACCCTCGGTATCTGCGGAGCTCAAGGAGTGCGCCGATACCATCGCCCAGACGGATATGCGTATGCAGGATATTCACAACCAGGTCATCCGTTAAGGCGGCTGGTTTAAAAAGATCGCAGGCTTGCGGTCTTTTTTTATGGAAGGCTATTTTTAGGGGCCTGGCAGTTGACAAGCCCTGGGATTTTTTATAAAATACTCGTATTGTCCTGGGGGCTTTTGCCTTCAGACCGCGAGATAGAAAGTGGGGCGTAGCGCATGGAAAAAGAGAAAAGGGTATTGCTGATCATCAATCCCATTGCGGGAAAACAGACGGCGAAAAATAAAATGTTCGAAATTGTCAACTGCTTTATCCAGGAGGGCTTCGAGGTGACACTGCACCTGACCCAGTACGCCGGGGATGCCACCCGGAAGGTGATGGACTCTGCCCAGCGCTTTGAAAGAATCGTGTGCTGCGGCGGCGACGGCACCCTGAGCGAGGTCATTGCCGGGGTGGAGCAGGTGGCCTTTGACGGCAAAATTGGCTATATCCCCACGGGAACCACCAACGATTTTGCCCGCAGCCTGGGCTTTTCCAAAAATACCATGCGGGCGGCGAAGGTGGCCGCCGGCGACTACGATTTTCCCTGCGACATCGGGCGCTTCGGCGACAGCTTTTTTACCTATATTGCGGCCTTCGGGGCCTTCACCGACGTGGCCTACGGCACTGACCAGGCTTTAAAAAATATCTTTGGGCAGATGGCCTACTTTTTCGAGGGCATCAAGCACCTCACCAGCTTGAAAAGCTACGGGATGACGGTTAAGGCGGGCCAGCGCGAGATCACCGGAGATTTTATTTTTGGCGCTGTGACCAACTCCTATTCCATCGGCGGCAACACCCGCCTTATTCCCGACGCCACAGATACCGTGGCCCTGGATGATGGAAAGTTTGAGGTGCTTTTGATACGCTATCCCAAAAATATTTTGGAGTTAAACACCATCATCCAAAATCTCATGACCCAGAATTTTGATCAGCAGCAGGTGCTGTTTTTCCAGGAGTCCCAAATCAGCTTCCACGCCGAGGGCGAGGCTCTGTCCTGGACCCTGGACGGCGAGGAGGGCAGCGTCTGCAGCGACGTGGATATCAGCTGCCTGCCCCGGCGGGTGAGCTTTGTGGCCGAGGGTACAAATAGCTAAATAGACACACAAAAAGCCTTCAGAGACGGTACATTTATCGTCTCTGAAGGCTTTTTTGCCTGCTACTGATAGTTCAGGATAAACATGGTGTAGAAGGCGATGGCGTTGTGGAGATTCTCGAAGGAAATTTTTTCGTTGATGCCCCAGAGGCTGTCCAGATCCTCGGGGGTTAAGCGGATGGGGGTAAACCGGTAGATGTGCTCCGACAGGGCCTCGTAGTGGCGGGCGTCGGTGGGGACGGCGGTGATGGTGGGTGCTGTTTGAACCTGGGGAAACACCACCGAGGCACAGGCCGCCAGATGTCTGTAGGCCAGGGTGTCTGTGGCCGAGGGCCTGGGCGCTTTCTGGAGGTTGAGCACATCGAAGGAGATGGGCTCCTTGGACGCTGTTTTTTGAATGTGAGCGATGACGTCCTCGATGCTGTCCGCAGACAGCAGGTGACAGCGCAGAACCACCGAGGCCTGGTTTGGGAAAAACTGGGCCGCCGGACTGCCGGTTAAGAGGGTGGGGGCGATGGTCGTGCGAATCAAGGCGTTGGTCAGGGGATGGGCCGACAGCGCCTTGGTCAAAGAGGGCTTAAAGAGCTCGAAGTGATCGTAGAGTCTTCTTTTGGAACCGGTGATATCCGGGGCGACGCGCTTAAAAAACTCCCGAACAGGCGGCGTAAACCGGGCGGGCATAGGGCTTGCCTGGAGAGCCGAGAGCACCCGGGCCAGGGCGTAGATGGCGTTGTCCGCGGAGGATATGGCGGTGCTGCCCTCCCCCTGGGAAAGGGTGAGCCTGAGGTCAGCAAGGCCCTTTTCGCAGGTGCCCACCAAGGCCACCGGGCGCTTGAGCTGGGGCAGCAGACCATCGATGCAGGCGCTGCCGCCGTCTAGGATACATTCAAAGTGAAGCCTCTGGGATTTGAAAAAGGAGGCGATTCGCGCCGCCCCCAGGCCGCCGCCCTCGGCGGCGTCGAAGCCGAAGGCCAGGTAGACGTCGCGCTCGGGCTGCTGATCCGAGGCCAGAAGGGCTTCCAGGGTTTCCAGAAGGGCGATGAGCTGTGCCTTGGCGCTCAGGGCGCCCCGGCCGTAGATAAAGCCGCCGGCGGTTTTGCCCTCGAAGGGGGGATAGGCCCAGAGCTCATCCTGATGGGAGGCAGGGTGAAGCAGATCGTAGTGGGCGAGAAAAAGGAGGGGTGCAGCTTCCCGGTTTTTGCCCTTGAAGCGGTAAACCAGTCCGTAGTTGTTGATTCGAGTGTGCTCCAGCCTCTGGTGGCACAGGGGATAGGCCCGGGCCAGAAAGAGGATGAAATCATCGAAGGGCGCGTAGCTCTGGGATTTTCCGGCGGGGGCGGCGATGGTTTTGAATTGGAGGGCTGTACAGAGATTGGATACAGCGCGTTCCAGGGGAATGACTTGGGGCATAGGGTCACCGTCCTTTTAAAAATTTTGTTTCATCTATCTCTATTTTACGCCTGAATTTGGATTTGTCCAGTGAAAAATAGCCAAAATCAGGTGAGGATCACCTCGACACCCATATCCTGGTAGCCCTTGACGAGGGCCTGGGGGGCCTCGGCGTTGGTGATTAGGGTGTCCCCAGCGTGGAGACTGCCGACGCAGACGAAATCATCCCGGCCCAGCTTGGCGGCGTCGGCCATGATGATCCGGCGCTTGGAGATCTCCGAAAGCACCTTGTAGAGGCCGATTTCCACGAGACTGCCGTGGTAGAGGGAGCCGTCGGCGCTGACGCTGGTGACCCCCATGTAGGCCGCCTCAAATTTAAACTGACGGATCATGTCCTCGGCAAAGCTGCCGGTGGTGGCCAGGGTGTTGTTTCTGAGCTCACCGCCGATGACGATGATGGAAATATTGGTGCGCTTGCTCAGCTCCAGGGCGGTGTTGAGGCCGTCGGTGACCACCAGCAGGCGTCTGGCATTGTCCAATTGTCTGGCCAGGGTGTAGACCGTGGTGCCGGAGCTCATGAAAATTTTCTCCCCGTCCTGGATCATGGCGGCGGCCTTGGCGGCGATGCGGTCCTTATGTTCGGTATTTGTATTTAAACGAACATACAGAGGCTTTTCCAATAGAATATCTGTGTTGCTCAGCACAGCGCCGCCGTGGGTTCTGGTCACCTTGCCCTGGCTTTCCAGGGCGTCTAAATCCCGGCGAATTGTCATTTTTGTCACGTTGAACAGGGTGCAGAGCTGGGAGACCTCCACGCTGCCCTGCTGTTCCAAGAGCTTTAATATATGTTCTTCTCGTTGTTCCTTTAGCATAAATCTATGCTCCTTTTTGTTCTTATTAACTATAGCATATACCATTTTTTCATCTTTGGCAAGGGTGAAAAGGAAACGCATTGACTTTATGAAATCGATGTGCTAAAATACAAACATAATTTATCAATTTTGGAACATTGAAAATCAAGCGTTTTAGGAGGGAAATCAATGGCTAAATATGTAATCGGTATCGATTTTGGCACGCTCTCAGGCAGAGCGGTGGTTGTCGATGTGAAAACCGGAGAGGAAATCGGATCTGCTTTCTATGAATATCCCCATGGGGTTATGGACAGAGAGCTGCCCGACGGCACGAAGCTGCCCCTGGACTATGCTCTGCAGCATCCCCAGGATTATCTGGACGTTTTTAAAAACGCTGTGCCGGAGGTTCTGGAGCGGACACAGGTAGACCCGGCGGACGTCATCGGCGTCGGCGTCGACTTTACGGCTTGTACCGTACTGCCGGTTAAAGCCGACGGCACACCCATGTGCTTCCTTGAAAAATACGAAAAGGATCCCATGGCCTACGTTATGATGTGGAAGCATCACGGGGCCCAGACCTACGCCAATCGCCTGACGGAAATCGCCGAACAGCGCGGTGAAACCTTCATGGCCCGCTACGGAGGCAAGGCATCCTCGGAGTCCATGACCCCGCGGCTGTGGCAGATCTGCGTCGAGGATCACGAGCTCTACGAGGATATGGATTACTACATTGAAGCCGGCGACTGGGTGATCTGGCAGCTCATCGGCAAACAGACCAGAAACTCCTGTGCCGCAGGCTACAAGGCTCTGTACCACAAGGTTGACGGCTATCCGTCCAAGGATTTCTACGCTGCCCTGGATCCCCAGTTAGAAAATGTTGTCGAAGAAAAATTAAACTGTCCCATCAGCTCCATCGGCACCAAGGCCGGTGAAATCGACGAAAAGGGTGCCGCCCTCACGGGACTTAATGTGGGTACCGCCGTGGCCATCGCCAATGTCGACGCCCATGCCGGCGTCCCCGGCGCCATGAAGGAAGCCGGCCCGGACCAGATGCTCATGATCATGGGCACCTCCACCTGCCATATGTTAATTTCCAAAGAAGAAAAAATCGTTCCCGGCGTCTTTGGCGTTGTAGAGGACGGTATTCTTCCGGGCTACTTTGGCTACGAAGGCGGCCAGAGCTGTGTTGGCGACCACTTTGCCTGGTTTGTGGATAATTGCGTGCCCAGAGAATACGCCGAGGAGGCCGAGAGCCGCAGCATTAACCTGCACCAGCTTTTAACGGAAAAGGCAGAAAAGATGGCTCCGGGGGAAAGTGGCCTGGTGGCCTTGGACTGGTGGAACGGCAACCGCTCTGTCCTTCTGGACAACGACCTCACCGGCCTGATGCTGGGGATGACCCTCCAGACCAAGCCCGAGGAAATGTACCGCGCCTTGGTGGAAGCCACGGCCTATGGTACCAGAGAAATCATCGACAATTTTGAAAAATGCGGCGTCAAGGTAAACAACCTCTACGCCACCGGCGGCATCGCCATGAAGAATCCCATGATGATGCAGATCTACGCCGATGTCACCAGAAGAAGCATCCGTCTGGCAGGCTCCGAATACGGACCGGCCCTGGGCTCCGCCGTGATGGCCGCCGTGGCCGCCGGTTCCGCCGAGGGCGGCTACGACTCTGTCTTTGAAGCTGCCAAGGTTTTGGCCAACGAAAAGGATGTGGTTTACACCCCCAATGAAGAAAATGCCAAGGTCTACGACAAGCTCTTTGCGGAATATGAAATTCTCCACGATCTCTTCGGCCGCGGTGCCAACGACGCCATGAAGCGTCTGAAGGCCATTCGGGCGGAGGCGACAAAATAAATAACCCTCGGACGGCAAAGCTTTTGCTGTTTGATATTTACCATACTTAACCTTACCAAAGGGCAGCTGTGAATTTCGGGCTGCCCTTTTTAAATGTTCCTTTGCAGCCGGTCATTCTGCCAGGCTTTGAGTCGGTCAGCCCTGGCTTCAAGAACAAAAAAGTATCATTTTTGTGGATTGACCGGCGGCAGAGAATGTGCTATTATAAAAACATAAAGAAACAAAAAGAACATTTCAGAGGATTTGGAGGTCACCGATGCTAGAAGAATTAAAGCAGCAGGTCTACGAAGCCAACATGCTGCTGCCAGCCTATCATTTAATTACTTTTACCTGGGGCAACGTCTCGGGAATCGACAGGGAAAAGGGACTCATCGCCATCAAGCCCTCGGGGGTTGACTACGATGCCCTAAAGCCCGAGGACATGGTCATTGTTCGCCTTGAGGACGGCGCTGTGGTGGAAGGGGAGCTTAATCCATCCTCAGATACGGATACCCACCTGGAGCTCTACAGACATTTTCCCAATATCGGGGGCGTGGTACACACCCACTCCCAGTGGGCCACCAGCTGGGCCCAGGCCGGCCGGGGCATCCAGGCCTACGGCACAACCCAGGCGGATTATTTCAACGGCGAAATCCCCTGCACCCGGGCCATGACCGACGATGAGATCAACGGCGCCTACGAGCTCAACACTGGCAAGGTCATCGTCGAGACCTTTAAGGATATCGAGGAGGATCACATGCCGGCGGTTTTGGTCAAGAGCCACGGCCCCTTCACCTGGGGAAAGGATCCCCACGAGGCCGTTCACAACGCCGTCGTTTTGGAACAGCTGGCCATGATGGCCTTCTACACAGAACAGCTGACGCCGGGAATTTCTTCTATGCAGGAAACCCTGCTGCACAAGCATTTCTACCGCAAGCACGGCGCCAACGCCTACTACGGTCAGAAGAAATAGATTTCTAATTTAGAAAACACATACAAGGAGATACCAATGAGCTTTAAAGAATTATCCATCAACGAGCTGATTAATCACGAATTTGACTGCAGCTGCGGAAGAAAGCATATTGCCAACATCGAAAACATCGCCATCGGCAAGGGCGTCGTGGCCAAGCTGCCGGAAATCATGGCCTCCCAGAAATTGGAGGACGGCAGTGCCTTAACCACCGCCGACAAAGTTTTTGTGGTTGCCGACGTCAACACCTGGGCTGTGGCTGGAGAAAAGGTGTTAGACCTGATTAAGGGAGCAGGCTACCCCACCGAAAGCTACGTATTCCCCCACAAGAGCATGCACGCCGAGGACAAATTTGCCGATGAAATGAAGGAACACCTGCCGGCGGACACCAAGCTGATCGTCGCCGTGGGCTCCGGGACCTTAAATGACCTGACCCGCTACGTGGCCTTCCACGCAGGCATTCCCTACTACATTGTGGCCACAGCGCCCTCCATGGACGGCTACGCCTCCAACGTCTCTCCGCTGATCCACAACAATCTGAAGATCACCTATGAAGCCCGCTGTGCCGAAGCCATCATCGGCGACACAGAAATTTTGGCCACCGCCCCCGATGTCATGATCGCCGCCGGTCTCGGCGATGTGCTGGGCAAGTACCTGGCCATCAACGACTGGAAGATGTCTGAAATCATCAACAATGAATACTATTGCCCCGAGGTCGGCGAGCTGGTGCTCTACTCCGTCAAAAAATGTGTAGACACGGTGCCTGGCTTAGTCAAACGTGACTCCGACGCCCTCCAGTATCTTATGGAATCCTTGGTGCTCATCGGCATCGCCATGAGCTACATCGGCTTCTCCAGACCGGCCTCGGCTTCGGAACACCATATTTCCCACTTCCTGGAAATGAAGTCCATCTTCAAGGGTGAATACGGCGAGCTCCACGGCACCTGCGTCGGCATGGCCACCTGCATCGTCGGCGACATGTACGCCAAGGCCCTAACCCTGCCCATGGATTACGACAAGGCCCGCCGCCACGCCGAAGCCTTCGACTATCCCACCTGGGAAAAGGAAATCCACAGAACCTTTGAAGCCGGCGCCGGCGAGGTCATCAAGCTCTACGACAAGGTGCACCAGAACGATCCCGAGGTGGTGGAAAAACGCATCGACGCCATCCAGAACAACGAAGCGAAGCTCATCGCTTTAATTCAGAACGTGGTTGAGGACACCAAGAAGGCGCCGGAGCTCTTAAAATCCCTGGGCGGTCTCACCAGCCCGGCCCAGTTCAACGTCACCAAGGAAGAGTTCAAGGACATCCTGATGTACGCCAAGGAGCTGAGAAACCGCTATGCGGCCCTCCAGTTCTTCTACGATATGGACATGCTGGACGAATTGTCTGATTACATTATTGAAAAGTATATGTAGGCTTTAAAGCTAAACAACAGGGGCTGGCGCTTCAGGGCGCCGGCCTTTACTATTTTTTGAGGCCCTCGGCAAATACAGTTTTTATTAAAAGGCGTATTTAAAAATAGGATTATGTTATAATAAGGGCATTGTGAGAAAAAGGAGGTGGATTCATGGCACAGACGATCATCGAGCTGTCGGTCAGATCCCTGGTGGAATTTATCCTGCGTTCCGGCAGCATCGACAGCCGCTTTGGGGGCTTTGACCGCGCCGCCGAGGGGGCCAGGATCCACCGGAAGCTTCAAAAGGAGGCCGGGGAGGGCTATCAGCCCGAGGTGAGCCTGTCGGAGACCACGGACTACAGGGGCTTTTGCTTTGTGGTCAGGGGCCGGGCCGACGGTATTTTTACCGAGAATGGGGAGGTGGTCATCGACGAGATCAAAACCACCCGCCGAAGCCTGGAGACTATTAAGGAGGACAGCCGCCCGGTGCATTTTGCCCAGGCCAAATGCTACGGCTATTTTTACGGCAAGCAGCAGGGTCTGGATTTTATCCAGGTGCAGCTGACCTATTACCAGGTGGACACCGGGGAGATCCTCCGCTTTAGAAAAAGCTTTTCGGTTATTGAACTGGAAAAATTTTATCACGAGCTGCTGGCGGGCTACGTGCGCTGGGCTGAGATGCAGCGGCTGTGGATCATCCGGCGGGATGAAAGTATTGCGGACCTCGACTTTCCCTACGCCAGCTACCGCAGGGGCCAGCGGGAGATGGCGGTGGCGGTGTACCAGACCATCAAGCGGGAGGGCAGACTTTTCTGTCAGGCCCCCACGGGCATCGGCAAAACCCTGTCAGCTCTTTTTCCTTCAATCAAGGCCCTGCGGGAAACGCCCCTGGAAAAAATTTTTTACCTGACGGCCAAAACCATCACCCGCCAGGCAGCCCAGAATGCTTTGGGGCTGATGGCCCAAAAGGGCCTGCGATGCCGCCGGGTGACCCTGACGGCCAAGGATAAGATTTGTTTTTTGGAGGAGCGGCGCTGCAATCCCGAGGACTGCCCCTACGCCAAAGATTATTTTGACAGGGTGGGGGATGTGCTCTACGAGACCCTGGCCCAGGAGGAAAGCTTCACCAGAGAAAAAATCGAGGAGATCTGTGAGGCAAATACCCTCTGTCCCTTTGAGTTTGCCCTGGACCTCACCGACTGGTGCGACGTGATTGTAGCGGACTACAATTACCTTTTTGATCCCACGGTATCCTTAAAGCGCTTCTTCGACGAGACCCAGGGGCAATACGCCTTTTTAATTGATGAAGCCCATAATCTGGTGGACCGTTCCAGAAGCATGTACTCGGCGTCCTTGAAAAAATCGGATTTTCTGGCATTAAAGCGCCAGCTTGAGCCTTCGGATAAGGCGATTTACGGGCCATTAAAAAAAGTAAATCAATATTTTATCGAGCTCAGAAAACGGGAGGAGGCGCCCCGTTGGTATCAGGAAAATGCCCTGGGAGAACTCAACGAGCTACTGGCCTATTTCTGCTTTGGCTGCGAGGCCTGGCAAAAAAAGCACCCCGAGGACGGGCGGCTGGAGGCGGTGCTGGAGCTGTATTTTGAGGCCAGAAGCTACCTTCAGATCGCAGACTTTTACGATGAGTGCTATAGAACCCGGGTGGCGGCCTTTGGCAGCGAGGTGATTGTGGAGCAGGTGTGCTTAGATCCTGCAAAGCTCCTTGGGGCCAAGCTTGTCTGCGGCCGGGCGTCGGTGTTTTTCTCGGCGACCCTGACGCCCTTGGACTATTTTATCTCCGTGCTGGGGGGCGACAAGGAAACCCCAAGGCTCAGCCTGCCCTCGCCCTTTGACCCCGCAAGGCTGGGGATCCTTCGGGCGGATACCATCAGTACCAAGTATGCCGACAGAGAGAAAAGCTACGACACCATCGCCCAGATGATTGCCGCCTTTGTCTCGGCTAAAAAGGGCAACTATCTGATCTATTTTCCCTCCTACGCCTATATGGAGGCCGTGTGGGAAAGGTTCACAGCGGACTTTTCTGATATTGAGGCAGACAAACAGCTGCCGGATATGGACGAGGCAGCCCGGGAAAATTTTCTTGAAAAATTTGACGCCGATAATGAAAAAACCTATCTGGGCTTTTGTGTTTTGGGCGGTATCTACGGCGAGGGCATCGACCTCAAGGGCGACAGGCTCATCGGCACCGCCATCGTGGGGGTGGGGCTGCCCCAGGTGGGGGACGAGCGCAATATGCTCCGGGAATACTACGACGATCGCTATGGCAGCGGTTTTGACTACGCCTACAAATACCCGGGGATGAACAAGGTCCTCCAGGCCCTGGGGCGAGTGATCAGAGACAGTGGTGATCTGGGAATGACCCTGCTTATCGACAGCCGCTTTGCCCAGGAGGGCTACCGAAGGCTTTTGCCCGGCCATTTAAAGCACTTTGTTCAGGTGAGAGATCCCCGGGAGGCTGCCCAGGCCGCCCGAAATTTTTGGGCCCAGTGGGAAAAGGACAGGGAGATACTACGGATTGATAAGGAAGTATAAAAAAAACTTAATTGCTATGTGGAGGCTTATTCATTTATGTCCACTCGCTCAATTTTGAAAATAACAGGTCTTGTTCCGTCATTGCAGCAGGCGATCATTTCTTTCTCGTTATTTGTCCAACCTTTCATAATAGAGCCGCCTTGCAAAGCTGCATACACATAAC
>JAUNGS010000035.1 GCA_030524435.1 Eubacterium sp. | reverse complement strand
GTCCACAGTTACAGAGCGAGTGTTATCAATGCCGATAACAAAATGATAACATTAGCTCGTATAGGCAGGATAATATGGATAAATCAAATAATCAAAAGAACTACAAATACGACAGAGAATAATCTCTAAACAAAATTGATTAGCAATTGTCGAGTTTGAGTAAAATTTCAAAAGCCTTATACCCTGTGTTTATGCGGGGTGTAAGGTTTTCTTTTTATGTGATGGTTCTAATTGATGTTTTTGTCGTTAAACTGGCAATAGGCTAGGCACAAATTAAGTTTATAAAAACAGTATTCAACCCCTTAGATAGGCTTAGAGAAAATCGAAAAATATGCTATAATACAACAACTCACAACGATTTTAATCCAAAAGGAGAAGCAATGGAGAAGAAACCAAATGAAAAAGCCCTGAAAAGGCGTATGCTGGCGGCTGCTTTAGGTGTTACCCTAAGTTTTTCGGCCTTTACCGGCGCTGCCGTGCTGGCAATGCCGCAGATTTCTGTGGATACCAGCAGGGCCGACAATTATGATGGCGGTCGTCTGCCCGCGGGGCTGGACGCATCCTATTACACCCTGCCCCAGGACACCAATGCCATTTCCTCAAGAAATGCCGAGGCGTCCCTGCCGGAGAAATACGATCTGCGAGACAGAGGCCTTGTGACAGACACCCGGGATCAGGACCCCTGGGGCGTCTGCTGGTCCTTTGGCAACACCTCCAGCATTGAATCCAACGCAGTGCTGAATGGCGCGGGCAGTGCCAGCACCCTGGATTATTCCGAGCACTATATGGCCTGGTTTAGCTTCCAGCCCTACCAGGGCGAGGGCTATAGCTATAAGTCCGTGAGGGATGATAAAAATATGGTGGACTTTGGTGGGAACAGGCAGATGGCTACAGCCGATACCACAGCCTGGTCGGGTCCAATTTCCGAGGAGAAAGCGCCCTATACCGACAGCAATGGAACCCTCGATGAAAATGGTGACTGGAGTCTCGAATCAAGTCTTCGGGAGGAAACCGCCGAGGTCCATGTACAGAATGTAGATTATCTGCCCGAAACCGGCATTTTTACCGGTACTGATGTAGATGAGGATGGCAGCACTTATAAAACCGGCTACAGCTTTGATGAAAATGCGCTGAAAGCTGTTAAAACGGCTCTGATGGAAAATGGTGTGTTGGATGTATCCTACTATTCAGCGGTTTATCTTCCGGGTCAGACGGCAGAGAACACGCCGATTTTCAACACCACAACCCACGCCCAGTACAGTCCCAGGAACGTTTCAGCCAATCATGAGGTTTCTATTGTAGGCTGGGATGATACCTATGGTGTTGAAAACTTCAGCACCACGCCG
This sequence comes from Eubacterium sp., assembly GCA_030524435.1. Classification (GTDB taxonomy): domain Bacteria; phylum Bacillota; class Clostridia; order Eubacteriales; family Eubacteriaceae; genus Eubacterium. The sequence goes on along the minus strand of JAUNGS010000035.1, from coordinate 23,100 downwards.
CCGGGACCGGGGGCCTGGATTGTCAAAAACAGCTGGGGCTTGGGCTCAGAGGAGAATAAATCTGTAGATAAAGATGGCTATTTCTACATCTCTTACTACGACCAAACCATCAGTGAGTTCACCTCCTACCAGGTGGATGTGCCGGAAGACGGGCTGTTCAGCTACGACAACAATTACCAGTATGACTTTTTAGGTTATAAATCCTTTTATTCGATACTGCCAAGTGAAAACAGTATAGGAGGAAAGGCTGCCAATGTCTTTACCGTAGAAAAGGATGAGATTTTGACGGCGGTGTCTGCTGTCACCGTGGATGTAAACAGCACGGTTGAAGTTGAAATCTATAAGCTTGCCGATGGCGCAGACCTTTCAAGCGCTGGCGAGGCGGTATCTAAAGTCACCAGCTGTCCTGCCTACGGTGGCTTCCACACCATTACCCTGGACACACCGGTTGAGCTGAAGGCCGGTGAACGCTTTGCCGTGGTTGAGACGATCACAGGCTCTAGCGGCGGCTATTTGCCCATAGAGGTAGGCTACAGCGGTGTTTTTGAATTGGGAGCAGGAGCGCTTCAGACCATTGCTAAAGTAGAACCGGGCCAGAGCTACATCTATTCCAAGGAAGAAGACGGTCAGTGGCTATGGACGGACCTTGCAGAGCTTCCGAAAATTCCAGTTGACGATGAAGAAAGTATGAATTATGGCAATGTCATGATTAAAGCCTATACGGAGGATAAGGATGCCACTTCTGTCAGCCTGGCGGTTGAAAGCTTTGATCAGGAGGGAAATAGCCTGGGAAGCCAGACCATCACCGATTTCAGTACACCCGCAGTATTGCCGAGCGGTACGCAGCAGATTGCACTGACCAACAGCGTAGAAAACGGCACGGTCAGCCTGAGGGTGAACGGTGAAGCCTATACCGAGGGCACAGTGATTTCTTCAGACAGCGTGGTCACTCTGGACATCGTTTCTCAGCCAAGGGGCAACAACAGCGCCCAGTACACCTTAGGCTTTAAGGCGGCAGAAGTGGTGTCGGATGATGCTGAAAACGGCAGTAGTGTCACCACCGAGACCACAGCACACCAGGCAAATGGCACAGCAGCCAAGGGCAATGTGCTCACAGGGATCCAGGAAAACCCGCAGTCCGCCGTTGCTGCCAGCATTGTGGTATTGGCCGCAGCCCTGGGGGCAGGCTGCATTTATCGCAGAAGAAAACTGCGGTAAGGACTTCAGTTATTGTAAACAGGTGAATAGAATATTTAGATCTTAGCGTGAAAAACGCCCGCACACCTCATGGAGTGCGGGCGTTTTTTAGCAGGAATAGAGGACTTTAAGTAATAGATAATTGTAGAGAAATTAAGTTTTTACGTTCATTTGATGGTAAAGCTATCACAAAAAAGAACGCCCGCCGAAGCAGACGTTCAAAATGAATCTTACATTAAGGATCTATACAATGCTGCGATATCCTCGAGGCTGGCGTCCTTGGGGTTGCCGGGCTTGCAGGCATCGTCGAAGGCGGACTGGGTCAGGAAATCGACGTCTTCGTCTTTGACGATTTCTTTTAAGTCTTGGGGAATACCGACGTCCATGGACAGCTGACGCACAGCGTCTACGGCGGCCTTGCGGTATTCTTCCTGGGTCATGTCATCTACGCCCTTAATGCCCATGGCTCTGGCGATTTCTCTGTATTTTTCACCGGTGGCAGAAGCGTTGTATTCCATAACGGTGGGCAGCAGAATGGCGTTGGCCACACCGTGGGGGGTGTCGTAAACGGCGCCCAGGGCGTGGGCCATGGAGTGGACGATACCGAGGCCGACGTTGGAGAAGCCCATACCGGCGATGTACTGTCCTAAAGCCATGTCTTCGCGGCCTTCGGGGGTGTTTTCAACGGCGCCCCGGAGGGAGCGGGAGATCACTTCGATGGCCTTTAAGTGGAACATGTCAGAAAGTTCCCAGGCGCCCAGGGTGATGTAGCCTTCGATGGCGTGGGTTAAGGCGTCCATACCGGTGGAGGCGGTGAGGCCCTTGGGCATGGAGGACATCATGTCGGGATCGACAAAGGCGACCACGGGGATGTCGTGGACGTCGACGCAGACGAATTTGCGCTGTTTTTCAACGTCGGTGATGACGTAGTTGATGGTTACCTCTGCGGCGGTGCCGGCGGTGGTGGGAACAGCGAAAATCGGTACAGACGGATGCTTTGTGGGCGCTACGCCTTCTAAGCTGCGGACATCCTCGAATTCGGGATTGGCGATGATGATGCCGATGGCCTTGGCAGTATCCATGGAGGAGCCGCCGCCGATGGCGATGAGATAATCGGCGCCGGAGGCCTTAAAGGCAGCTACGCCAGTCTGGACATTTTCGATGGTGGGATTGGGTTTGATTTCTGAATAGATTTCGTAATCAAGATTATCCGCTTCCAGGATATCGGTAACCTTTTTGGTCACTTCAAATTTGATCAGATCGGGGTCGGAGCACACAAACGCTTTTTTGAAACCTCTCGCCTTCGCTTCTGTTGCGATTTCGTTGACAGCGCCGCTGCCGTGGTAAGAGGTTTCATTTAGAACAAATCTGTTTGCCATGGTTATTCTCCTTGGGTTCGTTAGATTTTAGGCGGGAATTACACGACTCCGCCTATTGATACCCTTATTCTATGAAATTTCCCTCCGGGGAGCAAGGTAGTTTCATGTACTGTTCCTGGAAAAATTAATACGTTTGCAATGACTGCGTGTAATAAAAAAACCCGGATGCTTCCGGGTTCAATTGGTTAGATACCATTTTTTTCGAGGTGAGCCTCCATTTTTTCCTTCATGGCGTCGTCGATGTAAACCACGCCGTCCAGCTCGTAGTTGTGCAGGTGGGCGATGATGTCGCGGACGGTGACGATGGGGTAGGTGGTGATGCCGAATTCTTCCTTGACCTCCTGGATGGCACTTTTGTCGTTATTGCCCTTTTCCATGCGGTCCACGGAGATGATCAGGGAGGTGACGTCGACGTCGGCCAGAGCCTTTAAAAGGGGTACGCTTTCCCGAACCGAGGAGCCTGCGGTGATGACGTCCTCGATGATGACGGCCTTATCGCCATCCTGGGGCTTGTAGCCGATGATGGTGCCGCCTTCGCCGTGATCCTTGGCCTCCTTGCGGTTGAAGCAGTAGGGAACGTTGATGCCGTGGTCGCGGTACAGGGAGACCGAGGCGGTGATGACCAGGGGAATCCCCTTGTAGGCCGGGCCGTAGAGGAAATCCATATCGCCGATGTTTTCCTTAATGCAGGCGGCGTAGTACTGGCCAAGCTTGGAGATCTGCTCGGCGGTTTTGTAGTTGCCGGTATTGATGAAATAGGGGGTGGGGCGGCCGCTCTTGGTGATGAAATCCCCGAAGGTCAGGACGCCGGAGCGCACCATAAAATCAATGAAATCTTCTTTATAACCCATAATTTCCTCCTGAATATGCTTTGTTATGGTAATTATTATAAACGAACTGGCTTAGATAAGCAATGCCAATATCTGTGCGGCGCCAGGGTTTACCGGTGGGATACAAGGTGGCGCTCCACGTTGACCACAAAATCCTGGATGTTGGTGATGAAGGACTCGCTGCTTAAGCTGCCTCGGTCCCTGAGCTTGTTGGCTACGAACTCGGAGATATCGGCGCAGTAGAAATAGACGGGGCGAATCCCTGCCGCGGTGACCTGGTAGGAGGGGGTCATATTGCCCGTGGCGATGGTGTGGAGCTGGGTGGCCAGGCAGATGACGGTGGTGGCCCTTCGGGTGTAGCTGCGCATGATGTCCTGGGCGGCGTAAACGTCAGAGATCACCCCGGGCAGGGGGCCGTCATCCCTAATGGAGCCCGCCAGGACCAGCGGAACGTCCTTGGCAACGCAGGCCGCCACGATGCCGTCCCGGATACAGTACTTCTTGACAAGGTTTTTTAAGGAGCCGCAGGCCCGGGCGCGGTTGATGGTCTCGATGTGGTGGTAGTGGCCGCCGGGGCAATTGCATTTGCTGTAGATGTCCTGGCCCAGGGCGGTGTGGAAGAAGTGGCTTTCGAGGTCGTGGGTGGCCAGGGCATTGCCGGCGAAGACGGCGTCGGCGTAGCCGTTTTTGATCAGGGAGGCCATGGCCTTTCGGGAGTCGTGGTCAAAGGCGACGGCGGGGCCTAAAACCCAGATGATGGTTCCGCACTCGCGGTCGTGGCGCAGCACCTCGTAGAGCCGATCGTAGTCGCCGGAAAAGGCGGACTCTCTGGAGTAGGAGGTCCTGAAGGCGAAGGTATCATTTGTGCCGGAGGTCGTCTTAAAGGCCTGGGCATGGGAAAAAATGCCCTGGGAGCCGTCGTCGGTGCGGCCGACGACGACAGCGTCGCCAGCTTTGACATTTCTGAATTCAAGGACACAGGGTGTGGCGCCTTTGATGACGACGACACAGTCCATGCGGCTTTCCCTTGCTAAAACCCATTGCCCCTGGATTTTAAAATATTCTGGATAGATGGAGGTGGCGTAAAAATTTTCGGGAACGACGCCATCCTCAGGGGCCGATGCCGTTTTGACCTCGGGCGCTGTGATAAAGGGCGCCTGGTCAAAATCTGGAGCGGTGTACTCAGGTAATTTAAACATGTGATGATCTCCCCTTTTTTATGCTTTTCACCTGTATTATAGCACGTAGTTTTTTCCCTTTCAATGTGCTGAAAAGGATTTGAAAACGCCGCGCCAAAAGTTGCTGTATTATGGCTAAAAAAGCCGATGACAGGGCGCTTTTCCTTGACAAAGCTTTTGCCTCTGACATATAATTAAACTTATGTAAATCGCATAATTCATTGAATCGAAAGGTGGTATCTATGGGTATACCAATCATCGAAATAAAAAATCTGGGCAAGACCTTCTCTACCAAAAATGGAGAGGTCAGAGCCCTGGACGATATCAATATCTCCATCAATAAGGGAGATATCTACGGCATTATCGGTATGAGCGGCGCCGGGAAGAGCACCCTGGTGCGCTGCATGAACCTGTTGGAAAAACCCACCGAGGGCTCCGTCTGGATCGACGGGCAGAACATCCTCGAGATGTCCGAAAAAGAGCTCAGAAAGGTGCGCTACGCCACGGGCATGATCTTCCAGCAGTTCAACCTGCTGGAGCAGCGGACGGCGGAGCGCAACATTCTCTTTGCCTTAGAAATTGCTGGCCACGATAAGACCAAGGCCAAGGCCCGGGCAAAGGAGCTTTTGGAGCTCGTTGGCCTTTCGGATCGGGCGGATTCCTATCCCTCCCAGCTTTCCGGGGGACAGAAGCAGCGGGTCGCCATCGCCAGGGCCCTGGCCAACAATCCCAAGGTGCTGCTCTGTGACGAGGCCACCTCGGCCTTAGACCCCACCACCACCCGCTCTATCCTAGAGCTTTTAAAGGACATCAACAGGCGTCTTGGCATCACCATCGTGGTCATCACCCACGAGATGAGCGTCGTCGAGGAAATCTGCAGCCACGTGGCCATCATCGACAAGAGCCACATCGCAGAGCAGGGCAGCGTGGAGGAAATCTTTACCAACCCCAAGACGGAGATCGCCAAGCGGATGATCTATCCCGACGGGGAAACCCTGACCGCCCATGTGGGGGACCGCTGTCTGCGCATCGTCTTTGACGGCAGCTCCTCCTACGACCCGGTTGTCGCCAAGATGATTCTGGACTGCCGGGCCATGGTCAATATTCTCTACGCGGACATGAAAAATATCGACGGCACCGCCCGGGGACAGATGGTGATTCAGCTGCCCGAGGACGAGACGACGGCGGCCAAGGTTTTAAGCTATCTGAAAAACAACGGACTGACGGTGGAGGAGGTGAACAACGATGGAAGTATTTGACGGCGCCATGATCAACATGATCGGCATCGGTGTGCTGGAAACCCTGTACATGACCCTGGCCTCCACGCTTCTGGCCTATATTTTGGGCATTCCCATGGGGGTTGTTTTGGTGGTCTGCGACAAGGACGGCATCAAGCCTCTGCGGGGGCTCCACAAGGTGCTGGACATCGTGGTCAACATCACCAGATCCATTCCCTTCCTGATTCTCTTAATTGCCATGATTCCCGTGACCCGGGCCATCACCGGCACCACCATCGGCTCCAACGCCACCATCGTGCCCCTGGTGGCGGCAGCGGCGCCCTTCATCGCCCGGATGGTCGAGTCCTCCTTAAGGGAGGTGGACCGGGGACTCATCGAGGCGTCTTTATCCATGGGGGCCAGCCCCTTTCAGATTATCTGGAAGGTGCTTCTGCCCGAGGCAAAGCCCTCCCTCATCGTCGGCGCGGCCATCTCCACAACGACGATTCTGGGCTACTCCGCCATGGCGGGGATTGTCGGCGGCGGCGGCCTTGGTGACATCGCCATCCGCTACGGCTATTACCGCTACGAAAATGAAGTCATGCTCGTGACGGTCATTCTGCTTGTGCTGGTGGTTCAGCTGTTCCAGGAAATTGGAATGCGAATCGCCGATAAACAAGATAAACGAAAGTAAAGGAGAAAGAACATGAAAAAGATTGTTTCATTGCTGGCAGCGCTGTGTCTGACAGCCGTCTTTGCGGCGGGATGCAGTACCAATTCTGGAGATGACAAGACCATCGTGGTCGGTGCCTCTCCCACACCCCACGCTGAAATTTTAAGAGCCGCCGAGGAAACCCTGAAGGAAGAGGGCTACACCTTGGAAATCAAGGAATTCACCGACTACGTTCAGCCGAACTTAACCCTGTCCAACGGCGAGCTGGATGCCAACTACTTCCAGCACAAGCCCTACCTGGATAACTTCAACGAAGAAAACAACACCGATCTGGTTTCCGCCGGTGCCATTCATTACGAGCCCCTGGGCCTCTACGCGGGCAAAACCGCATCCTTAGATGCCCTCCAGGACGGCGCCACCATCGCGGTGCCCAACGATACCACCAACGAAGCCAGAGCCCTGCTGCTTCTGGAAACCAACGGTCTCATCAAGCTGGATCCCAACGCAGGTCTGGCGGCGACTCCCAAGGATATCACAGAAAATCCTAAAAATCTGAATATCCAGGAGCTGGAGGCAGCTCAGATCAGCCGTTCCCTCCAGGATGTGGACATGGCGGTCATCAATGGCAACTACGCCTTAGACGCTGGTCTGAAGGTTTCTGACGCCATTGCCAAGGAAGAAAAGGACTCCGAAGCGGCCCAGACCTACGCCAACGTCGTGGCGGTTCGCAGTGGAGAGGAAAACTCTGAAAAGACACAGGCCCTGATGAAGGCGCTGAAGAGCGACGCGGTGAAGAAATTCATCGAGGAACAGTACCAGGGGGCTGTGGAACCCATTTTCTAAAGTAATTTAAGAAGTAAAAAAATCTGCCGCCATTGTGCCGGCAGATTTTTTTTATGAAAAGGACCTTAAAAAAACGGCTGTCGCTTTAAAAAAGAGTGGCGAAAAGAAAGCATTGGTGTTATAATGTAAACGAAAATTTAATACGGCAATGATAATGTAAAATCTATGCTGGATGCGGAAGCCCCGGGGCTGTCCGTCATAAAGGGAATCTGGTGAGAATCCAGAGCGATCCGGTCACTGTAATTTAGTTAGGTTCTTTCATCAAGCCACTGGGATACAACTGGGAAGGCGAAAGAAATGAAGGCTATAAGCCAGGAAACCTACAGCATGGAGTACTAATAATTACCTCCAGGGAAAAGGGAACTTAGTAACGTTAATTTGATTGGCCGGCAAGTGTGGCCGGTATAATTTGGTTGACCACTCTTTTTTGCTGTGAATGTAAAAAAGAGTTTTTTTTATGCCGTCGGAAAAGGCTTGAATTCATAAAATTTGGAGAGATGTAAATGAAATTGGTAGTCGTTGGAATTAATCACCGGGATACGCCCCTGGAGATTCGGGAAAAAGGGGCCTTCATCAAAAGAACGGTCAGGGAAGGCATCCTGAAGCTCAAGGGCACAGCCGGTATCGAGGAGGTCATCATCCTGTCCACCTGCAACCGCAGCGAGATCTACGCAGCCACCCGGGAGCCGGAGCGGGCAGAGATGATCCTCAAGGGCTTTTACCTCGAGGAAAAATCGCCGGAGCTGGCGGATTATCTTTTCTGTGAAAAGGGGAGAAATGCCATTTTGCATTTGTACCGGGTGGTCACGGGGCTGGACTCCATGATCCTCGGGGAGGATCAGATCCTGGGCCAGGTCAAGGATGCCCTGGAATTATCCCAGGAGGTTCACGGCAGCGGGAAGTATTTAACCAAAGCCTTCCGGGAGGCCATCACCTTTGCCAAGCGGGTAAAGACGGTGTACAAGATTTCGGAGACGCCGCTGTCCCTAAGCTCCACGGCGGTGAAGCACGTCAAGCGCAGCTACGCCGATTACGCCGACAAGAAAATTTTGATCATCGGCTCGGGGAAGATGGGACTTTTGGCCCTGCGGTACATGGCCGCCGAGGGTTTCGAGCACGTGTTTATGACCAACAGAACCTACCACCCCGGGGATGAGTACCGGGATATCTACGATGGCGTCAATACGGTGCCCTACGATGCGCGCTACGATTTGATCAGGGACATGGACGTCATTATCTCTGCTACGGCCTCCCCCCACGTGGTGCTGCGGCGCCGGGATATGTACGACAGAGAAAAGCCCTTGATGGTCATTGACCTGGCCCTGCCCAGGGACATCGAGGAGGCCATCGGGGAGATGGATCAGGTCACCCTTCTAACCATCGACAATTTCAAGGATATCATCGACGAGAAGATGCACTACAGGGAGAAGGTGGCCCGCCAGATCGCCATGGAAATCGAGGAGGAGATCGACGGCCTCATGGTCTGGATCACCAAGTCCAAGGTGGACAATATGGTAGGCAAGCTCAATCAGCTCTCCAATCAGCGCGCCCAGGAGGCCATCGAGATTTTAAACGGCCGCTTCCATTTTGAAGGCAAGGATGCAGAATTCTTAGAGAAGATCATTCACTCCAAATTCAGGGAGATGGTGATGCCCTCCATTAGACAGCTCAAAACCTTAGACAGTGAGGAGGATATCCTCCGCTTTGAAAAGACGGTGGCCTTTCTTTTGACCGGCGCCGAGGGAGAGAACTGATGAAGGGCGCCCTGTATTTTGAGTTCTCCGGCAAGCAGGCGGTGGTCTTTGGCGGCGGCAGGGTCGGCCTGCGCCGGGCAAAAACCCTTGCGGGGTATGGGTGTGAGGTGAAATGCGTGGCCCCGGACAACGAGGCCCTGGCTTGTTCAGGAGTGATTTTTGTCAAGGGCACCTATGATGCCGCAGCGCTGGCGGGGGCGGACATCGTCGTGGCGGCCACCGACGACGCCGAGGTGAATCAGAAAATCTTGGCGGATTGTAAGCAGCGCAAAATTCTCTGCAATGCCTCCGATGATCCGGAGCATTCAGATTTTATCTTTCCGGCGGTGCTGTCCCGGGGCGATCTGGATATCGCCGTGACCACCCGGGGGGCCAGCCCCATGCTGGCCAGACAGATTGTCAAGGATTTGAGCGAAATCTACGACGAGAGCTACGCCGAGCGGATGGCCCAGCTTAAGCGGCTGCGGCGCCATGTGCTGGAAACAAGCCAGAATGACGAGGACAAGCGCAGACGCTTGTCGGCGCTTAAGGATAAAACCGTTGAAGAATTGAGAATAGAGGTAGAAAAGCTATGCGAATAATTGTGGGCTCCCGAGGGAGCAAATTGGCAGTGGTCCAGACCAACTGGCTTTTGGACAGGCTGAAGGCGGCGAATCCCCAGGTGGATTTTGAGCTTAAAATCATCAAAACCAAGGGAGACAGAATACAGGACAAGGCCCTGGATAAAATTGGGGACAAGGGGCTGTTCACCAAGGAGCTGGAGGACGCCCTGTTGTCTGGAGAGATCGACATGGCGGTCCACAGCATGAAGGATATGCCCTCGAGGCTTCCCGAGGGGCTGACTCTGTCGGTGCCGCCGGCTAGGGAGGATCCCCGGGATGTGCTGGTGACGCCCCATAAGATTAAGACCTTAGGTGAGCTGCCAGCGGGTGCCGTCATCGGCACCGGCAGCAAGCGCCGGATTTATCAGCTCAATGGTCTGCTGCCGGATCTTAAAATCGTGGGCATCCGCGGCAACATTGACACCAGACTCAGAAAGATGCAGGAGCAGGGTCTGGACGGCATTATCCTGGCGGCGGCGGGGATGAAGCGCATCGGCGTCTTTGACAGCGAGGATTACACCTGCATTCCCCTGGAGCCCCGGGAGCTGGTACCTGCACCGGCCCAGGGCATCCTGGCGGTGGAACAGCGGGAGGGCGACGCCCAGGTGGCGGCCTTGATGGAAAGCGTCTGCGATGCAGACACCCGGGTTCAGATGCTGGCGGAACGGCAGTTTTTGATCGCCCTAAACGGCGACTGCCACATTCCCATCGGCGCCCACTGTGAGGTGTGTGGCGATGAGTTGATTCTTCGGGGAGTCTTTGGCAATGGAGAGGGCAGCGTGCTGTGCCGCAGTGGAATGAAAGGCAAGAGGGGCCAGGAGAAGGCCCTGGGAGAAGCCTTGGCAAAGGAACTGAGAACAATGGTAGAAAGTAAAATTAAACCGGGCACCGTCTACTTAACCGGCGGCGGCTGCGGCGACAAGGGGCTGATAACTCTAAAGGCGGCGGAAAAATTAAAAACCTGCGACGCCCTGGTTTACGACGCCCTGGTCAACGAGGAATTTTTGAAATGGGTGAAGCCCGACTGCGAGATCATCTACGTGGGCAAGCGGGCGGCTAACCACGCCCTGCCCCAGGATCAGATCAATGCCCTTTTGGTGAGGCTGGGCAAGGAAGGGAAAAATGTAGTGCGCCTTAAGGGCGGCGATCCCTACGTTTTTGGCCGCGGCGGCGAGGAGGGCGAGGCCCTCTATGACGCCGGGGTGCCCTTTGAGGTCATTCCGGGGATCACCTCGGTCATCGGCGGTCTGGCCTACGCCGGCATTCCCATCACCCACAGAGACTGTGTCTCCTCCTTCCAGGTGGTGACGGGTCACTTAAAATCCGAGGAGTCGGAGCTGGACTGGCCAGTGCTGGCCCAGTCCAAGGGCACCATCGTCTTTTTGATGGGGGTGAAAAACCTTAAAAAGATCACCCAGGAGCTGATGAACAACGGTATGGATAAGAACCGGCCGGCGGCGGTGGTTCACAGGGCTTCAACCCCCTATCAGCGGGTGGTGGAAGGTACCCTGGAGACCATCTGCGACATCGCGGTCAAAGAAAAAATCACGGCCCCCAGCCTCATCGTCGTGGGGGACGTGGTGACCAAACGGGAAAAGCTGCGCTTTTTTGACACCAAGCCCCTCTTTGGCAAGACGGTGCTGGTGACCCGCTCCAGAGAGCAGAGCTCTAAAATGACGGAAAAAATCGCAGCCCTGGGGGGAAATCCCATAGAATATCCCACCATCAAAATTGTCCCCATCGCCGAGGAGGTTGCAGCCCTCAAAGAAAAATTCGACGCCCTCGGGGAGTACACCCATCTGATCTTTACCAGCACCAACGGCGTGGATATTTTCTTTGAGGCCCTGGAGGACGCCGGAAAGGACACCAGAGCCCTGGGGGGCATCCACATTACGGCCATCGGTTCTGCCACCGAGGCCCTGCTTCTTAAAAAGGGCATCCGGGCCGACTTCGTGCCCAAGCGCTATGTGGGCGAGGAGTTGGTGGAGGGCTTAAAGCCCTTGCTTTCCGCCGATTCCAAAATTTTGGTGCCCCGCTCTAAAAATGCGAGGATCTACGTGGTGGAGGAATTGGGAAGGCTCTGTGCCGTGGATGAATTTAAAATCTACGAAACCGTCCGGGAGGATAACACCGATGTCGATGTGGCCGAACTGCTTGAGGCCGGCCAGGTAGATTACATCACCTTCACCAGCTCCACCACCGCTCAGTTCTTTGTGGAAAAGCTGGGCGAGGAGAACCTGCCTCTGGTAAAAAGGGCAAAGACATTGTCTATCGGTCCTGTGACCTCGGACAAGATGCGCGAGCTGGGATTAGATGTAGATATTCAGGCCGAGATCTACACCATCGACGGCATGATTGATAAAATTTTAAAAGATGTGAAATAAACCAGGAGGAATATTATGTTACCTACAAGACTGAGAAAAAACCAGGCTGTCAGAAGCCTGATTCGAGAAACCGAATTGTCCATGAACGACGTTGTCTATCCCCTCTTTGTGGTTGACGGCGAAAATATCAAGCGGGAAATTGGCTCCATGAAGGGCCAGTACCACCTGTCCTTGGACAGACTGCCGGCGGAAATCGACGCCCTGAAGGATCTGGGCATCCGCTATATCATTCTCTTTGGCGTGCCCGATGAAAAGGACGCCGAGGCTACTCCGGCCTTTGTGGAGGACGGCATCATCCAGGAGGCCATCCGGGTCATTAAAAAGCACGACCCGGAAATGTACATCATCACCGACGTCTGTCTCTGTGAGTACAAGAGCGACGGCCACTGCTGCTTCTTCCACCAAAATGGGGAAATCGACCGGGAAAAATCCCTGGAAACCTTGTGCAAGGTCACGGTGAGCTACGCCAAGGCCGGCGCCGACATGGTGGCCCCCTCGGATATGATGGACGGCCACATTGCAGCCATGCGCGACGCCCTGGATGCAGCGGGCTACGAAAGTATGCCGATTATGGGCTACTCCGCCAAGTACGCCTCCACTTTCTACGGCCCCTTCAGGGATGCGGCCAATTCCGCTCCGGCCTTCGGCGACCGCAGAAGCTACCAGATGGATCCCGCCAACAGCGAGGAGGCCATGAAGGAGGTTGCCCTGGACATCGAGGAGGGCGCCGATATCGTCATGGTCAAGCCGGCCATGCCCTACCTGGATATCATCGCCAAGGCCAAGGAGCTGTCCTACCTGCCCATGGCGGCCTACCAGGTCAGCGGCGAGTACGCCATGATCAGAAACGCCGTGGACAACGGACTGCTGGACGAAAAGGCCATCTACGAAAGCCTGCTGTGCATCAAGCGGGCCGGCGCAACCATCATCATCACCTATTTTGCCAAGGAATTGAAGTCCTTGATCGAAAAATACCAGTAAGGAAGTTTAGCTATGGAACATCAAAAATCAATCGCCTGCTTTGAGGAAGCCAACCGCGTCATTCCCGGCGGGGTCAACAGCCCGGTCAGAGCCTTTAAATCCGTGGGCATGCCGCCAATTTTCGTGGATCACGCCGAGGGCTCCAAGCTCTGGGATGTGGACGGCAATGTCTACACCGACTATATCTGCTCCTGGGGGCCGCTGATTTTGGGTCACGCCTCGGACATCTACTACGAAGGAATCGTGGAGGCCCTAAAGAAGGGGGACACCTACGGCGCCCCCACGGCCATTGAGACGGCCCTGGCCGAGATGATCACCCAGGCCTATCCCTCCATGGAGATGGTGCGGATGGTCAACTCCGGCACCGAAGCCACCATGAGCGCCATCCGCCTGGCCCGAGGCTACACCGGCCGGGAAAAATTTGTCAAATTTGAGGGCTGCTACCACGGTCACAGTGATTCCCTGCTGGTGAAATCCGGCTCCGGCACCCTGACCTACGGCGTGCCCACCAGCCCCGGGGTGACGGCGGGCACCGCCAAGGACACCCTGGTAGCCACCTACAACGATTTGGAATCCGTCAAGCAGCTCTTTGCAGAAAACCCCGGCGAAATCGCCTGCGTCATCGTGGAGCCCGTGGCGGGCAACATGGGCGTGGTGGCGCCCAAACAGGAATTTCTTGAAGGGCTCAGGGCCATCACCCAGGCCGAGGGCGCCCTTCTGATCTTCGACGAGGTCATCACTGGCTTCCGTCTGGCCTACGGCGGTGCCCAGGAGCTCTTTGGCATTCAGCCGGACCTCACTACTTTAGGGAAAATCATCGGCGGCGGCATGCCCGTGGGCGCCTTCGGCGGCCGCCGGGACATCATGGAAAAGCTGGCGCCTTTGGGGCCGGTCTACCAGGCGGGAACCCTGTCAGGCAATCCCATCGCCATGAAGATGGGGATCAACACCCTGACCTATTTAAAAAATAACCCCGGGGTCTACACGATTTTAGAGGACCGGGCCAAGCAGCTGGAGGAAGGCTTTAATGCCAACATCGAAAAAACCGGGGTCAAGGCAAAGATGGTGCGTTTAGGCGGCATGTCGGCCCTGTTCTTCACGGATCAGGAGATCACCGATTTCGCCAGCGTCATGACCAGCGACACCGAGATGTACAGCCGCTATTTCAAGGCCATGCTGGATTTGGGCAACCTCATGCCGCCGTCCCAGTTCGAGGGCATCTTTGTCTCGGCGGCCCACACCGAGGCGGACATCGAAAAAACCGTTGCGGACAATCTGGAAGCCTTAAAAACATTAGTATAGGAGCAGCTATGTCAAAAAAAGCACTTTTAGTCATCAGCTTCGGGACTTCCTACCTGGAAACCCGGGAAAAAACCATCGGCGCCATCGAGGAGGATCTCCAGAGGGGATTTCCGGACCACGATTTTTATAGGGCCTTCACCTCCAGGATGATCATCAAGAAGCTTCGGGAGCGGGACGGGGAGATCGTAGATATCCCCCATGAAGCCTTAGAAAAGCTCAGGGATGCGGGCTACACCGAGGTGGTCTGTCAGACCACCCACGTCATCAACGGCTACGAGTACGACCTCACCATCAGTGAGCTGAAGAAATTCGAGGATGACTTTGAGGTTTTAACCATCGGCGCACCGCTGCTGACCACCATCGACGACTACAACCGGGTGGCAAAAATCGCGGCGGATGAGCTGCCTCAGCTCAAACGAGGTGAGGCCATCCTCTACATGGGCCACGGCAGCGATCACCACGCCAACGCCACCTACCCGGCCATGGACTATACCTTTAAATTTTTAGGCTACAAGGAGATCTACATGGGCACCGTCGAGGGCTTCCCGAGCCTCGACCACATCATCCCAGAGCTCAAGGAAAAGGGTTATAAAAAGATCTACCTGGCGCCCTTTATGATCGTCGCCGGCGACCACGCCATCAACGACATGGCCGGGGAGGACGAGGATTCCTGGAAATCTATTCTTGAGGCTGAGGGCTTTGAGGTGGAATGTGTGCTGCGGGGCCTGGGTCAGTTCAGGGGGATTCAGGACATGTTTCTGGAACACGCCCAGAATGGTACCAGTGTCAGAGAATTATTATAAAATTTAGGAGAGAGCATGAAGAATACAGTTTATTTAATCGGAGCGGGCCCCGGGGATCCGGAGCTCATTACCTTAAAGGGAAAACGCCTGATCAACGAGGCGGATATCATCATCTACGCGGGATCTCTGGTCAACGCCGAGGTGCTGGCGGGTCACAAGCCCGAGGCTGAAATTTACAACAGCGCCTCCATGACCTTAGACGACGTCATTGCGGTCATCGAAAAGGGCGTGGCCGAGGGCAAGCGTGTCGTCCGGGTCCACACCGGCGACCCCTCCATCTACGGCGCCATCCGCGAACAGATGGACCGTCTGGAAACCTTAGAGATTCCCTTTGAGGTGGTGCCGGGGGTCAGCTCCTTCACGGCCTCGGCCTCGGTTCTGAAAAAGGAATTTACCCTGCCCGACGTCTCCCAGACGGTGATCTGTACCCGCCTGGAAGGCCGCACCCCGGTGCCGGAAAAGGAAAAGCTGGAGGATCTGGCCTCCCACCGCGCCTCCATGGCCATCTTCCTGTCGGTGCAGATGATCGACGAGGTGGCCAAGCGCCTGATGACCCACTACGGTCCCGAAACCCCCATCGCCGTGGTTCAGAGAGCCACCTGGGAGGACCAGAAGGTGGTTTTAGGCACCCTGGAAACCATCGCCGCCAAGGTCAAGGAGGCGGGGATCACCAAGACCGCCCAGATTCTGGTGGGCGATTTCTTAGGAGATCAGTACAGCCTGTCCAAGCTCTACGATCCCTCCTTCTCCCACGAGTACCGGACGGCCACAAAATAAATTATGGCTGCAAGGGAAAAATGGGCGGTGATCACCGTCTCCCGGGAGGGTGTGGATCTGGCAGAGCGCATCCAGGAGGTTTTGGACGGCGTGCCGGTGATTTACACCATGGAGAAATACCTCAGGGAGGGGATTCGCCCCATCGAGGGAAAAATCGGTGAGTGCTTCGGCAGACTGATGGCCGATTACGACACGATCGTCTGTATCATGGCCACGGGAATTGTGGTCAGAAGCATTGCCCCCCACCTGGGCCACAAATCCAAGGATCCGGGGATCCTCGTCTTGGATACGGCGGGGAAATACGTCATCAGCCTGCTGTCGGGGCATTTGGGCCACGCCAACGCCAACGCCGTTAAGCTGGCCAAGCGCCTGGGGGCCGAGCCCGTCATCACCACGGGCACTGACGTCAAGGGCTCCATGGCGGTGGACGTGCTGGCGGAAAAGCTGGGCTGTGTCATCACAGATTTTACGGCGGCCAAGAATGTCACGGCGGAGATTTTAGACGGCAGGCCCGTCCTGATTGTGGACGAGGCCGGCTGCGATTTTACCGGCGTCGTGCTTCCTGAGAACCTGTCTTTGGCGGCGGAGGATGCAGCGGCGGTGGTGCTGATCTCAGAAAAGGCCGTCCCCGGGGGATATGCTGTGCCCTGGGTGCAGCTGGCACCCAAGAAATACGCTGTGGGCATCGGCTGCCGCCGGGACATGGCCGGTGAGAGAATTATCGCCGCCGTCAAGGAAACCTTCGCCGGGCTGGGCATTCATCCCTTGGCCATCAAGTTTTTTGCCACCATCGGCCTCAAGGCCGGGGAGCCGGGGATCCACGAGGCCTGCGATCATTTTTACGCCGAGCTCAAGGTGATTCCCGACGACTTTGTGAAAATGGTCCAGGGGCGCTTTGAGGGCTCGGACTTCGTCTATAAAACCACGGGCCTTTACGCCGTCAGCGAGCCCTGCGGCTGTGTGGCCTCGGGCTTTGGCGATTGTATTTTAGAAAAACAGAAATGCGGCGGCATCACCCTGTCGGTTTGGCAGCCGCTCAAGAACTAAGCATAGAGGAGAATAAATTTGAGCAAAAAAATCTACGTCACCGGCCTGGGACCGGGACTTTATGAACATATGACCGAGGCGGCCAAGCAGTCTTTAACCGAGGCGGACGTCATCGTCGGCTATAAAACCTACATCGACATCATCGCAGACCTCATCGAGGAGGGCAAGGAAGTCCGCTCCTCGGGGATGCGCAAGGAAATCGACCGCTGTCAGGAATGTCTTGATCTGGCCGAGGCGGGAAAAACAGTGACTTTGGTCAGCTCCGGAGACGCCGGGGTTTACGGCATGGCCGGCATCATGATGGAGCTGGTGGAAAAGAGCAAAAGTGAGGTTGAGGTTGTTGTGGTGCCGGGAATCTCGGCGGCCAACGCGGCGGCGTCGACCCTAGGGGCCCCGTTGATGCACGACTACTGCGTCATCAGCCTCAGCGATTTGATGACGGACTGGGAGGTCATTAAAAAGCGCCTGCACTGCGCCGGTGAAGGGGATTTCATCGTGTCCCTCTACAACCCCAAGAGCAAGGGCCGTCCCGACAACATCGTCGAAGCCCAGAAGATTCTTTTGGAATACAAGGACAAGGACACCCCGGTGGGCATCGTCAGAAATGCCAAGCGCGCCAATGAGAGCTACGTCATCACCACCTTGGAAAAAATGTGCGACGCAGAAATCGACATGTTCTCCATGGTCATCATCGGCAATTCCAAGACCTATATCACCGAGGATCACTTAAAGATGATCACCCCCCGGGGGTACGCACTGTGATCCTGGTGCTCGGGGGCACCTACGACAGCCGCAAGCTGGTGGAGGGTATCTTGGAGCAGGGAAAGCAGGTCATTTATTCCTCGGTGACAGATTACAACGTGGGCAGCCTGCCCGAGGACGCAGGGCTTAGGGTGCGGGTGGGGGCCATGGATGAGGCTGGGATGGCGGCTTTGATCGAGGATCAGGGCGTCACCTGCCTGGTGGATGCCACCCATCCCTACGCCAAGGAGGTCTCCCTCAACGCCATCGCCGCCTGTGAGGCGGCGGGGATTGTCTATCTGCGCATGGAGAGAAAGCGCATGGCAGACGACGGCGAAACCACCCTGGGTTTTTCAGACTACGACGCCATGGTGGACTACCTCTTAACCCAGGAAGGCCAGGTGCTTTTGACCACCGGCAGCCGCCAGCTGGAGGCCTACGACAGGCTGCCCAAGGACAGGCTGGTGGTTCGGGTACTGCCCACGGCCAAGGTCCTTTCTAAATGTGAGGCCCTGGGGTACAATCCCAAGCGCATCATCGCCATGCAGGGGCCCTTTAGCTACGAGATGAACACCGCCATGATGGCCCAGTATAAAATCCGCTTTCTGACCACCAAGGACAGCGGTGTGGTGGGGGGCGTCGATGAAAAAATCCAGGCGGCCCGGGACATGGGGGTCAAGGTGCTTTACATTAAGCGCCCGGATATCCGCTATCCCCGGGTGGCCGGGGACGTCTCAGAGACCCTTGGGCTGCTGGCATCAGAGGACCTGCGCTAATTTACAGGAAAATTCAGGAGTGATTATGAAAAACAAAGCAAAAAATATTATGTTCCAGGGAACGGGATCCTCGGTGGGCAAAAGCCTCTTGACCGCCGGCATCTGCCGGATTCTCAGGGACCGGGGCTTTCGCGTTGCGCCCTACAAATCCCAGAATATGGCCCTGAACTCCTACATCACCGCCGACGGCAAGGAGATGGGGAGGGCCCAGGTGGTTCAGGCGGAGTGCGCCGGCATAGAACCCAGGGTGGAGATGAATCCGGTGCTTCTAAAACCCAACACCGACATCGGCAGCCAGGTGATTTTAATGGGCAAGGCGGAATTTAACATGGACGCCACGGATTACCACGCCTACAAGGCCAAGCTTGCGGGGGTGGTGATGGAGGCCTACAACCGGCTGGCCGAGGACTACGAGATCATCGCCATCGAGGGCGCCGGAAGCCCGGCGGAGATCAACCTCAGAGAAAACGACATTGTCAACATGGGGCTGGCGGAGATGGTGGACGCGCCGGTGATTCTGATCGGGGACATCGACCGGGGCGGTGTCTTTGCCTCCCTCTACGGGACGGTCATGCTCCTTGAGCCCGAGGAACGGGCCAGAATCAAGGGCTTTATCATCAATAAGTTCAGGGGAGACGTGGCCCTGCTTCAGCCGGGCATCGAGATGCTGGAGGAAAAAATTAATATTCCCTGTCTGGGGGTTATCCCCTACGAAAGGCTCATCATCGACGACGAGGACAGCGTCACCGAGCGCTGGATCGAGAAGAAGGAGGGCAGCCTGACCATCGGCGTCGTCAGACTGCGGCACATCTCCAACTTCACCGACTGCACGGTTTTCGACATGTACCCCGACGTCAACGTGGAATACTACGACAACCAGCGGGCCCTGCACCGGGCGGATCCGGATCTTCTGGTGATCCCCGGCAGCAAGAACACCATCGACGACGTCATCAAGCTCAGGGAGAGCCGTCTGGCCGACGAGATCATCAAAAAACATGAGGCTGGCGTGCCCATCATCGGCATCTGCGGCGGCTACCAGATCATCGGCAGGGAGATTTTGGATCCTCACCATGTGGAAAGCCACAGGGAGCGCGTCGAAGGTCTGGGGCTTTTGGACATGATCACGGTGTTGGAAGCAGAAAAGACCACCACCCGCATCGAGGGTACCATGGTTTCAAATTTCCTGGATATGGATATGGCGGGCTGCCCTGTGGCGGGCTACGAGATCCACATGGGAGAAACCACCCCCAGCGGCGAGGTAACCCGCTTTGCAGCCCTGGAGGATGGTCGGTCCGACGGCGGCGTCTCGGCGGACGGTATGGTCATGGGGACCTATCTCCACGGGGTCTTTGACAACGACGACTTTAGGGACAAGCTTCTCAAGGCCCTGGCAAAGCGCAAGAAGGAAAAGCTCGGGGAAACCTTTGTCTACGACGATGCCGGCAGAATCGATTTCCAGGCTTTCAAGGAAAGCCAGTACGATCTTCTGGCCCAGAGCATCGAAAAAAATATGGATATTCCAAGGCTCTTGGAAATCATTGGAGTGTAAAATGCTATTAGGTGTAAACACGGGCATCTGGTTTTGTCTGGTGATCCTGGCAGTGGTGCTGGACTGGATTGTCGGCGATCCCAGAGCCCTGCCCCACCCCATTGTCTTCATCGGCAAATGGGTGGGGTTTTTGACGAAGAAACTGAATTGCGGCCGGGGAAGGAAGGCCAAGGGGCTTTTGCTCTGGCTTTTGACCCTGGCGGCGACGGTGGCGGTGGTGCTGGCTGTGCAGTACCTGGCCTATAAGATCCATCCCGTCGTCTTTTATCTGGTGAACCTCTATTTTCTGGCCTCGACCATTGCGGCTAAATGCCTGAAGCAGGAGGTCATGAAGGTCTACGATGCCCTGCGGGCGGAGGATATCCCCCAGGGACGGGTGCTGGTGGGGTATCTGGTGGGCCGGGAGACCTCGGAGCTGGGCGAAGGCGGTCTGATTCGCGCCACGGTGGAAACCACGGCGGAAAACACCATCGACGGCGTCATGGCGCCGATTTTTTACATGGTGCTGGGCTGCTTTCTGTGGCAGCTGCACCCGGCCTTAAACCCCTTGGTTCTGGCCATGGCCTACAAGGCTGTCAACACCCTGGATTCCATGGTGGGTTATATCCAGGAGCCCTACAAGGACTTTGGCTGTGTCTCGGCGAAGATCGACGATGCGGTCAATTTTCCCATCGCCAGACTGGGCAGTCTTTTGATGCTGGCAGGAGGCCTTTTTTTAGGGTATAATACCTCTGACGGCTGGCGAATTTACCGGCGCGACAGAAAGAATCACAGAAGTCCCAACTCGGCCAATCCCGAGTCTATGGTGGCGGGGCTTTTAGGCATCCAGCTGGGGGGCACCAACGTCTATTTTGGCCAGGTGCTGGAAAAGCCCACCATCGGCGATGCCAGGCGGGGACTGGTTTACGAGGACATTAAAAACACGGCGGATATCATGTACGCCGGGGAGATCGTCATGGTCGTATTGATCATGCTGATCTTCGTCGGCCTTTATCTGTTTTAGAAGGAGTGAATACCCATGAACAAACACGGCGGCTATCTGGGAGACAACGCGGCCATGCTGGATTTCAGCATCAATATCAACCCCCTGGGGATGCCCGAGGGGGTGAGACAGGCGATTTTGGAGGCGGTGGACACCCTGGGACGCTATCCGGAGATCACGGGGGTAAGCGCCAGGGATAAGCTGGCCGCTGACGTGGGCGTCGCACCGGAACAGCTGATTTTGGGCAACGGCGCCATCGAGCTGATCTACCTTTTTGTAAAAAGTTTAAGGCCGAGGCGGGCTATGATTGTGACGCCCACCTTCAACGAGTATGCCAGGGCCCTGGCCATGAACGCCGACTGTCAGATCAGAACCTTTCAATTGTCACCCGAGGATGATTTTTATCTGGATCCAGAAAAATTCTGCGCTGATATCAAAAGTTGGCGCCCCGAGGTTATTTTTATCTGCAATCCCAACAACCCCACGGGGAAACTCTTGGATGGCGGCCTGCTGGCTGAAATCATGCTGGCCTGCCCCGAAAGCGTCCGCTGGTTCATCGACGAGTCTTTTATTGAATTTTCCGGCGCTGCGGGCTGTCTTGATTTTTTAAAGACCAATCAGCGCGAGCTCTTTCTTTTGCGGTCCCTGACGAAATTCTTCGGGGTACCGGGGCTGAGAATTGGCTACGGTGTGGGCAGTCCAGAGATTGTAAAGGCCATGGCGGCCCACAAAGAGCCCTGGACCATCAACGCCTTGGCCCTGGCGGCGGCCAAGGTCGTCTACGACGACGATGCTTATATCGAAAAAACCCGCAGAAATATTCAGACAGAACGGCAGCGGGTGAGGACAGCGGTACAGGGGCTTTCGGGCATTAAGGTTTACGAGAGCGCAGCGGATTTTCACCTCTACGGCATCGACGGCAGCACCGCCGAGCTTCAGAAAAGGCTGAACGCCAAAAATATCAACGTCCGCACCTGTGAGGATTTCCCTGGCTTAGAGGCACATTTTTTCAGGGCAGCCATTAAAAATCCCCGGGATAACGACCGCTTCATCGCGGCCTTGTCAGAAATTTTAGGAGAACAGGAGTAAAAGCACATGGGAAAATTAACATTGGTCACCGGAGGTGCCCGCAGCGGCAAGAGCACCTTTGCTGAAAAATCCGTCAAGGAGACGGGGAAGCGTATTGTCTATATCGCCACGGCCATCGCCTTTGACGAGGGGATGAAGGACAGAATCAAAAGGCACAGAGCCCAGCGCCCCGCCGAGTGGGCCACCATCGAGCGCTACAAAGATTTTGAAGCCATGGCGCAAGATCCCGATTTTCAGACGGCGGATACCATTCTCTTCGACTGTATGACGGTGATGATCACCAACAATATGCTGGAGCTGGAGGAGGACTACGACCACTGCTCCATGGACCGGGTGGCCGAGGTGGAGGCCGAGATCAAAGGGCAGGTTCAGAGGCTCCTTAAGGTCTGCGCCGATAAGAACCTCTACGTGGTGTCCAACGAGCTGGGCATGGGCCTGGTGCCCTCCTACAAGCTGGGCAATTATTTCAGGGATATCGCCGGCCGCATGAATCAGATGGTGGCGGCGGCGGCCGACGAGGTCTATTTCACCGTTTCGGGTATTCCTCTGAAAATTAAATAATTGTCAAAAAAGGGAAGATAAGGTATAATAGCCTGAGTAAAAAAGAATGTGAGAAGGAGGAAATGGCTGTCCCCTAAGACGAGCCATAGAAAAACCAATGAGTTTATACACCGACTGGCGTGCTGAAATCGACGCCCTTGAAGATCAGTCCGAGGCCCAATATGAATTTTGGCAGAAGTACTGCAGCGAGGAAGCTGAAATTTACAAGAGCATCCTGGCCAACAAAACCGAGGTTGTGGAGGGTGTCATCTCTGAGCTGGCGGATCAGTACAAGGTCGGCCTGAACTGGTTCACCGGATTTTTGGACGGCATCTCAGAAAGCCTCAAAACGCCGCTGGAAAACCTTGAAACCTTAGAGGCCACAGACAGCATTCGCCTGGATATCGATTTTGAAAAGCTGTACTGGAACATGCTGGCGGTGCCGGCGGAGTGGCT